>DATIPT010000186.1:0-4262 GCA_035471625.1 Anaerolineales bacterium | reverse complement strand
CCGGTGGGACCGACGGATCCCGGCGTCTCTTGTGGCCGTCGCCGTCGGGATCGCGGCGTCGGCATGGTTGTCCCTGGGTTCGAAGGGCGTGAGCCTGGTCGGGGGAATTCCCGCCGGCCTGCCGCGCTTGTCACTGCCGGAGCCTTCCCTCTTGAGGATCCTCTGGCCTGGCGCCCTCGGGATTGCCTTGATTTCATTTGTCGAGTCGTTCGCCGCTGGTCAGGCTTTCCGGCGGCGCGGGGATGCGATCGTGGTTGCCGACCGTGAGTTGCTGGCGCTGGGGGTGGCGAACGTGGGCGGGGGTTTGTTCCAGGCGTACCCGTCGGGGGGTGGGACGTCGCAGACACTGGTGAACGATCAGGCCGGAGCCCGAAGCCAGGCCTCTGCGCTGGTGACTGCGGGGCTGGTCGCCCTGACCCTGCTCTTGCTGGCGCCTGTGGTCGGTTTGATGCCGGCCCCGACCCTTGGAGCGCTTGTCCTGGTCGCCGCTGGCGGCCTCGTCAGCGTTGGCGCCATTTCCTCTCTGCGCCGGGCACGGAGCCTCGAATGGGTCTGGGCGATCACGGCGATGATCGGCGTCATCGTGCTCGGCACGCTCGAGGGGATCCTCCTGGCTGTGCTGCTATCAATGGCCACCTTGATCTACCTGGCCAACCATCCGCCGGTCTACGTCCTGGCACGCAAGCCTGGGACGGATGTCTTCCGCCGTCTCGGGGATCATGCCGGCGACGAGACGTTCCCCGGCTTGTTGATGCTGCGCGTCGAAGGGGCGATGCACTTCGCCAGCGTGCCAAGGGCGATCGAGTCCCTGCTGGCGCTCGTTCACGCGGAGCGCCCGAAGGTGGTCGGCCTCGATTGCCGCGCGATCCCGGGGTTCGAGTACACTGCCTTGGAGCGGATGACGGAGCTGGACGAGACGATGGCGGCCGAGGGATCGGAACTGTGGCTGGCGGGTCTCAATCCTGGCGCGTTGGAGATCATCCAGGAATCCTCCCTCGGACGGCGCCTCGGCCGGGACCGGCTGTTCTTCAACATGGAGTTCGCGGTCGAGGCCTTTCAAGCCATGACCCCTGGGGGGAAAGAGGCAGGCGAATGACAACCGGGAGGAGAGACTCATGAGCCCACAGGCGTGGCTGACGCTGGCGATCCTGGCGGCGATGTTCGCCGCCCTGTTGATGACGCGGCTCCCGGCGTGGGCCATCTTCATCGGCGCCCTGACGCTCATGATGGTGCTCAATCTTGCCACGCCGGAGGACTTGCTCTCCGGTTTCGCCAATACGAGTGTCGCCACCGTCGGGGCCTTGTTCGTCGTCGCCGCCGGGATGTACTCGACGGGTGCGATCAGCCTGCTTGCCGATCGGATCATCGGCCTACCGCACACGATCCGCGAGGCGAACACCAAGATCCTACCTCCCGTCGCCTTCGGGAGCGCCTTCCTAAACAACACCCCGCTCGTGGCGATGATGATTCCGGTGGTCCAGGACCTCTCTCGGACGGCCGGCCTGGCGGTGAGCTATCTCCTGATGCCGCTCAGCTTCGCTTCGCTGCTCGGAGGTGCGATGACGCTGATCGGCACTTCGACGAATCTGATCATCGCCGGGATGGTCGCCGACAGCCTTGCGAATGGGAGCTTGACCGGGATGGCCACGCCGGGGTTGTTCTTCCCGATTCGTATCGGTCTTCCGGCCGGCCTGGTTGGTCTCGTCTTTCTGATCGTCGCCGGCCGCCGTTTTCTGCCTGCGCCGTCCGTCCGCGATGTCGGTGCCATAGAGAAGCGCACCTACGGGGCTGAGTTTGTCGTCGTCGGCAATACCCCCTTGGTGGGCAAGGTCCTGAGCGAGTCCGGGTTGGTGGAGGCCAAGGGGTACCGCCTCGTCCGCCTTCGTCCGGCCGGTGGTGAAATCGCGGCGCCGGAGCCGCCTCCCCGCCGTCGTTGGTTCGGCGTTCTCCGAGGGCTCTTCCGACGGGGCCAGCCGGAGACCGAAGAACCGGCACCGGAGGCCGAAGCGGCCAAGCACGAAGCCATCGATCTGGCGCACATTCTTTCGCCGGACGACCGCCTGGTGTTCGAATGCGAACTGGATGGGATTCCGACATTGTGGTCGACCATCGGGCTCAGGCCGGCAGCCGCCGTCGGCGAACCCTCCGGTCGGTATCTCAACCGCCTGGCGGAGATCGTCATCTCGGGCACCCATTCGGTCGTCGGCCGTCGGATGCGCGATCTTTCCCTCGCCGAGCAGGCCACCGGTTTCATCGCGCTCCTGGCCGGGTCCCGCGACGACCGGCCGATGGAGGGGAGGCTGCGGGACGTGGTGGTGGAGCCGGGAGATCGATTCGTCGTTGAGATCCCGGAAAACTTCTTCTACGAGAACCGGGACAATCCGGCGTACGTCTCGATCCGTCGCATCCGGGGCTACCGGATCCAGAGACTGTCGCGCGCGGCGATCGCCAGCGGGATCACCCTGGTGATGGTGCTGCTGGCAGCCTTTGGGGTGATGCCGATGCTGGAAGCGGCTCTGTTGGCGTCCGCGGCGATGCTCCTCACCGGCTGCCTGACGCTGCGTTCGGCGTGGCGCAGCATCGACTTCCAGACTCTGATCGTGCTCGGGGCGGCCATCGGCTTCCAGGCTCCGATCACCCAGAGCGGGCTGGCGGACGTGATCGGAGACGTGATGCTGGCCGTGACAGGGGACAGTGCCTTCTTCGCTGTCGTGGTGACCTTCGCTGCGGCGATCTTGATGACGAACCTGATCACCAATTCCGCCGCAGCCGCCTTCCTGTACCCGATCGCCCTGTCGATCGCCGTGTCGCTCGGCGTCAGCTTCGAGCCCTTCGTGGCGATCCTGATGCTCGGCACGTCGTACGCCTTCATCAACCCGGCCGGGTATCAGACGCACTTGATGGTGCAGAAGCCGGCGGGCTATGCATTCGGCGACTACGTCCGCCTGGGCGTACCCGTCACGCTTCTCGCAGGATTGGTCGCGCTGCTGTTGGTACCGTGGGCTTACGGTTTCTGAAGGGCGGAGCGATCGAGGTGTCGATCCTCGCGAGCGCTGGCGCCACAAGGCCCGCCTGAATCGAGAATGCCCGTCGTGGAGGACAGGAATGGCCGCACCCGAAGGCCCTAGGGAACTGAAGAACACCAGCTACGAGCTGTTCATCCTGCTTCTCTCGTTTCTATCGATCCTCAACCTCCTTCTGCTTCTGTGGCCGAAGATCGACCCCGTTGTCAGGGAAGTTGTGGACTTGATGGATGCGTTTGTCACCTTCCTCTTCATGCTGGACTTCCTGAACCGCCTCTTCACGGCGCACTCCAAGAGCGCCTATTTCGTCCGCAACTGGGGATGGGCCGACTTGCTCGCCAGCCTTCCGTTCCCTCAACTCAAGATCTTCCGTATCTTCCGGATTGTCCGGGTGATCCGCCTGATGCGAGAGTTCGGTTTCGAGAGGATGCTGAAGGAGGTGCGCGACAACCGAGCCGGAAGCGCGGCCTACCTGGTCGTCTTCATGGTCATCCTGATTCTTGAGTTCGGAGGGATGGGCATCGTCTACGCCGAAGCCGGAAATCCGGAATCGAACATCCGGACCGGCGGCGACGGGGTGTGGTGGGCCTTCGTCACCATCACAACTGTCGGCTATGGAGACCGGTACCCGGTATCTCACCTGGGGCGCTTCGTGGGATTCTTGACGATGGTGGTGGGGGTGGGCACCTTCGCGGTGTTCACCGGCATGCTGGCGACCGCCTTCTTGGGGTCTTCCTCCGAAGAAGAACAGGCGGAAGCGGCTGCGCTGCAGGCCAGGTTGGACGGGATGCAGAGGCTGCTAGTCGATCAGGCGGCGGCGAACGCCGCCGTGCAGGAGCGCTTGGACCGAATGGAGCAGAGGTTGAAGAAGGAGTAGCCGGGGAAGGATATTCCCGCCGGCAGGTATCCAGCGAACCCCGGCGGGAAGGAGCCGATCTTCCTATACTTGGAGAAACAGGGAGGGAACCATGGGCATCTTGTTCTCAGTCATTCTCGTGGCGTTGGGGTTGGTGCTGGCGTTCGCCGGGCGTCGGTTTATCTGGCTCCTCGTCGGAGCGGCCGGCTTCCTGATCGGCTACTGGCTGGCGAGCCTGGTCCTGCCGGGCAACAGTCTGGCGACGATCCTGCTGTCGTTGGCGGCCGGGCTGGCAGCGGCGTTCCTGGTTCGGGGCGCGACGATGCTGATCCTTTCGATCGTCGGGTTCATCCTCGTCGGGTCGGCGGCCCTCGCCTTCGGCG
>DATIPT010000185.1:0-1604 GCA_035471625.1 Anaerolineales bacterium | reverse complement strand
GAGAAAGCCGGCATAGACCTCCATTTCACGGGCGAGCACCGGCCGGAAATCCGCGGGCATTTCCTCCCAGGTCGGGATCTCCTTGTTCCACTCGGTCAACTGGCAGTCGGCCGGGATCACACCGAGCTGCTTCTGACGCTCGAATATTTGCTCTCGGAGTTTGACGGAACCCTCATCGAACTTGCCCTTGTACTTGTCGGCCCATTCCTTGGGGACGTGATGTGGCGCGTGCATCGCGCCGGTGCAGAA
The DNA here is from genome assembly GCA_035471625.1 of Anaerolineales bacterium. GTDB lineage: Bacteria > Chloroflexota > Anaerolineae > Anaerolineales > E44-bin32 > DATEVL01. Next base: position 1,355 of record DATIPT010000185.1, on the reverse strand, counting down.
GTACATGAAGAACGGCTTGTCCGGGGCGACCTGCTTGGAGTCGGCGACGAAGGCGATCGCCTTGTCGACCAGGTCTTCGGTGACGTGATAGCCGTCCTCGGGGGTCGCCGGCGGCTCGACCTGGTGGTTGTCGTACACCAGTTCGGGGTAGTACTGGTGAGTCTCGCCGCCGAGGAAGCCGTAGTAGCGCTCGAAGCCGCGGCCGAGGGGCCAGCGGTCGTAGGGCCCGGCGGCCGAGATCTGATCGGCCGGGGTCAGGTGCCATTTGCCTATGGCGTAGGTGTTGTACCCATGCTCATGCAAGATCTCGGACAGAAACCCGTTCTCGAACGGGATGTAGCCGTTCCCGCCGGGATACCCGGTCGAGGCCTCGGTGATGCAGGACATCGCGTTCGAATGGTGGTTCCGCCCGGTGAGAATGCATGAGCGAGTCGGCGAGCACAGCGCCGTGGTGTGCATGTTGCTGTAGCGCAAACCGCGCGTGGCGAGCGAGTCGAGGTTCGGCGTCTCGATCGGGCTGCCGTAACATCCGAGCTGGCCGAAACCGGTGTCGTCGAGGACGATGAACAGGACGTTGGGAGCGTCCTTCTTGGCCCGCAGGGGCATCGGCCAGGCCGGCTCGGACGTTTCGTAGGTGCGCCCGATCACGCCGTTGAAGGCGGTTCCGGGCTTGTACTCCTTCATGGGCATCTGCGATTCCTCCTTGGGGAAAGGCTACGCCAGGGCCCGGACAGCCCCGGGGGGGGGGTTGGATTGTCGCAGCTGGGCTGAAGATCCGGCTGCGAGGCGAACCAAAGGGTCTAGCTGCGCCTTCGCCCGAGGCTAATGAAATAGAGCAACTGCAATACAGCCGTGACGGCGGCGGCCACGTACGTCGAGGCAGCGGCCATCAGGACACGTTGCGTGCCACTGCGGTCCTGCTCGGCGTGCACCAGGCCGGCTTCGGTCAACAGGCGCATCGCGCGTCGGCTGGCATCGAACTCGATGGGCAGATCGAGGATGATGAACGCGACCATCGCGGCATAGAACAAGATCCCCAGCCAGAAGAACTGGAGGACGTTGAGAATCAACCCGATGAAGATGCAGATGAAGGCGATCGTGGGGCTGAACCGGATGGCTGGGACGAGGATGTTGCGCAGCGACATCAAGGCCGAGTTGGATTCACGCTGCTCGGCGTGCCCCAACTCATGGGCCACGATTGCCATCGCCGCAACGGAAGGTTCCATGGCGACACCCTGTGAAAGGTGGACGGTATGGCCACGGGGGTCATAGTGGTCCCCGAGCTCACCCCGGGCGGCGGCGAAGCGGATCCCCTCGATTTGCAGGCTCCGGCCCTCCGGCTGGGCCTCCATCCC
>DATIPT010000184.1:0-3888 GCA_035471625.1 Anaerolineales bacterium | reverse complement strand
AGACGACCGGTCCTAGCACTCGCTGTAGCCGCAGGCGTGGCACTTGCGGCAGCCCTCTTCCGCAACCAGGGCGGCCGAACCGCACTCGGGGCAGAGGTCCCCGATCCGCATCATGATCTGCCCTTCCGGTGGACTGCTCGGCTCTGGCTCAGCCGGACGGGCCTCGGGCGTCTCACCCAGGAACTCGGCCAGCGCCCGCGCCAAGCCGTCCGGCAGCGAGAGCACCCGATTCGGGCCGAATCCCATCGGCCGCCCACCGCCGATCCCCGCCAGTTGGCGCACGATCTCCGCCAAGCGCTCACGCGGCGAAACCGGGGACGCGACCCGCAGGACGTAGGAGATCAATCGACCGATCGCCTCCGATACGGCGGCGGTCTCCGATCCGGCCTTGGCGGTCGTGATGAACACCTCGAAGGGCTGGCCTTCGACATTCTGGTTGATGGTGACGAAGGCCTTGCCCAGCGGCGTGCTGATCTGGTAGGTGCAGCCTTCGAGGCGCGCCGGTCGGGCCTTCTTGCCCTCGTACCACATCTGAAGCTGTGTCGGCTCCGACTCGGCCGCCTTCCGGTCAACGGTGGCCTTCGTCTCCAGAACGACTTTCTGGCGCGAGCCTGTCACGTAGACCGTCAGTCCCTTGCAACCCAGCTCCCAGGCGAGCATGTAGGCCTTGGCGACTTCATCGGGGACGGCTGTCTCCGGGAAGTTGCATGTCTTGCTCAGGCTGTTGTCCACGAACGCCTGCATCGCAGCCTGCATACGCACGTGCTCCTCGGCCGTGATGTCTTGCGATACGACGAACACGTGACGGATGTCCGGTGCGACCTCTTCGATCTCCTGGCACGATCCCCGCTCGACGACCTGCTGAACGATCGAATGACGGGCGTCCTCATCGAGGCCGGCCTCGATCAACGCCTGCTCGAAGAGCGGGCTGGTGTAGGTCAGGCGCAGGTCCTGGCCGCGATCATCGACATGGCGGTAGTAGGCGAGGGCGAATACGGGTTCGCAGCCGTAGCCCTCGCAGCCAGCCACGGTGGCGATCGTCCCGGTGGGGGCGATCGTCGTCTGGGCGGCATTGCGGATGCCGTGCTTGCGAATACCCTGCTCGATCTCCGCCCAATCCAACGACGGCCGACCGAAATCCAGCCCGTAGGGCCGGAGCGGCGTGGGCGCCGACCAGCGAAGATCCTGCGGGTCGTACAGGCTCCCGGTGATCGCGATGAACGGCCCACGCTCGGCCGAGAGATCGACGCTCGTCTTCATGCAGTGGAACCGCACGAACTCCATCACCTGTGCGGCGAACTCCTCGGCTTCCGGGGATCCATAGCGGACTCCCACGTGATACATCAGGTCCCCCAGCCCCATGATACCCAGGCCGATCCGGCGAGCCCGATAGGCCGCTTCCCGCAGCTGCGGCACCGCCGGAACATACGCGTTGGCTGTGACGACGTCATCCAGGAAGCGCGTGCTGATCTCGATGCTCCCGCGCAGCTTCTCCCAATCGACGGCGCCGCCCGGGGCGGCATGCTCGGCGAGGTTCACCGAGCCCAGGCAGCAGTTCTCGTACGGTCCCAGCCACTGCTCGCCGCATGGATTCGTCGCCTCAAGTTCATACAGATGCGGCACCGGATTGCTGCGATTGGCGGTATCGATATAGAGGATCCCCGGTTCGCCGTTGTGGTGAGCCTGGCTGACCATCAGATCGTAGATCTCACGCGCCGGGACGGTCTCGACGACCTCCCCCGTATTGGGGGCCACCAGGTTGAACGCCGTATCGTCGCGGACTGCCTTCATGAAGGCGTCCGTCACGGCGACCGAAATGTTGAAATTGGTGATGTTGTTCTCATCGGTCTTGCACGTGATGAACTCGCGAATATCGGGATGGTCGACGCGCAGGACCGCCATGTTGGCGCCGCGGCGGGTTCCCCCTTGGGCGACTTCGCCGAACGCCTTGTCATACACCCGAAGAAAGCCGACGGGGCCGGTGGCGACGCCCGCCGAGGAGGCGACCATGGCGCCGTGCGGTCGCAGGCGGCTGAACGAGAAACCGTTCCCGCCGCCGGTCTGCTGTATCAACGCCGCGTCCCTCAGCGTCTGGAAGATCCCCGAGCTCTCACGGCCCATGTCGTCGCTGATGGGGAGGACGAAACAGGCGGCCAGCTGGCCCAGCGGCGTCCCGGCGCCGGTGAACGTGGGGGAATTCGGGAAGAACCGCCGGCTGCTGAGAAGCTCATAGAACGTCTCGGCCCAGGGAAGGACCTCGACGTTCCACTCGCGTTCAGCGGCGGCGATGTGGTACGCCACTCGCCAGAACATGTCCTCGACGGTTTCGGCCGGTTCGCCGTCGGCACGGCGGCGAATATAGCGCTTGACCAGGACCGTGCGGGCGTTGTCGCTCAGCTCGACGGTGCGGAGCCCCTCCGGGCGGGGCGGGCGATCCGTCCGCAAACCTTGATCTGAGACGCGAACATCCGTCCTGGCCGTCGAGAGCATCGCCTCGCCTCCAAAGAAACCTCGAGATTGCGGCAGGGCCCCACGCTAGAGACAGACGTCGCCGCGACCCCGCGTGGCGGCGACGAAAGGGCTACGCTTCCAGCAGTTGATCGATCTCGGCCTGGATCTGGCGCAGATCATCAAGGCCGAGATACACGATCGCGTACCGCACGTAGGCGATCTGGTCGAGCTCCCGAAGTCCGGCCATGACCATGTCGCCGATCACCCGAGACGAGACTTCGGCCTTCCCCAGGGTTTGGAGGGTGGCCTCCACCTCGCCCACGAGCCGATCGATGTTGCCGGCCGTCACCGGTCGTTTGGCACAGGCGATCCGGATGCCGGCGGCGAGCTTCTCCCGATCGAACTCCTCGCGCGTCCCGTCTTGCTTCACGACGAGTGGGGTCGCCAGGATCGCCCGTTCGTACGTGCTGAATCGGTTCGGACAGTCCTGGCAAACGCGCCGCCGTCGGACTCCGCCGCGGGCGTCATGCGAGGTGTCGATGACACGGGTCCGCGTACTGCGACAGTATGGGCAACGCATGCGTGCCCCCTTGCGAGTGGAACGGCTGTTCGGCGCCAGATGTGCGCGGCGGGTTGGAAACGAGCCCGATATCTAAGGGCCAGGCGGCCCATAATAGCACAAGCGCTCGAATCGGGGCAAGCCGGAACCCCGCCGCAAACCTTAAAACAATGGTTCGGCGGCTAGTACTTTGGTCCCTGGGTCCCGCGCCGCGCCCAGGCGCGGCAAGCCGGCGACGGGAGGAGGAGTACCGTCGCCGGCCTGCCCTGCGCGGGCCAATGACGTAACCCGGGCGGCTACCGGGTTCCCGCGCCCCACGTTCGACAGGCCCGCCCCGCCGCGGTCCTGCAACCGCGACGCCGCGTGCCTGCGGGTTAGCGCCTCCGCAAGAAGGCCGGGATGTCGAGATCGTTCGTGTCGAACGCGCTCGGTTGGAACGCTTCGACGCCGGCCTCCACTGGAACAAGTTCCGGCTTGGCTTCGCGGCGGGCCGTGGACGTCGATCGACGGACCATCGCCCGTCGCGCCGGCCCGGTTCGCTCGAAACCGGTGGCAATCACGGTGACGCGGAGCTCGTCGCCGATGGTCGGATCGATGACGGCCCCGAAGATCAGGTTGACATCGGGGTGCGCCGTCTCCTTGATGATCGCCGCCGCCTGGTTGACCTCGAACAGGCTCAGGTTCGGGCCGCCGGTGACGTTGAACAGGATCCCGTGCGCGCCGTCGATCGTGATGTCGAGGAGCTGGCTCGAGATCGCCTGCTCGGCCGCGGCACGGGCTCGGTCTTCCCCGTTCGCCCGACCGACGGCCATCAGCGCCGCTCCTCCCTCCGACATGATCGTCCGGACGTCGGCGAAGTCGAGGTTGATCAGCCCGGG
>DATIPT010000183.1:0-4054 GCA_035471625.1 Anaerolineales bacterium | reverse complement strand
CGTCGGGGGCGGTCCCTACGCCGTCATAGTGGGCGCTCACGAGGATCACATCGTCGTCCAGCCCCACTTCGGCGCCTGCGCCAGGGATATATCCGATCACAGAGATGTACTTCTCGTCGAGGCCGGGACCCATCTTCACCGGGATCTCGAAGGACACCTCCGGCCCGGGCGCGGTCAGGTAGGACTCCCCCGGGGCAAGCTGTTGCGCCTGCCGGTCGAGATCCTCAAGGCTGGTCCCCGACGCGGCCAGGAGCCGGTCGGCGATGGCCGGGTCGATCATCATCATGGCGCCAACTGGCCGCCGACCGGGCCGCAGCGATTGCAGGCCTGGGTACAAGTACCGGTGCTGCAAACGATCAGGCGAGTCGGGAACGACCAGGATCCCCGCACTTTCTCCGCCCGGCAGGTAGGGGACGAAGCTCTCTCGGATCAGCAGGATGTTCTGCTCCAGGCCCAACCGCGACAGGCCATAGGGATCGCCGGCCGACCAGGAACCCACGGTGGGGATAGCATCGGCTCCTTCGGGTGGCGGCCCGGGGGCCAGCCCGATGACGCGCCCCTGAAGGACCTCCGAGACGCCTCCGGCCGGTCGGCCGTACGGGCTTCCCGGTGGATTCCCCAAGGGATACTCCGCAAAGTCCTCACGGTACTCCAGCGCTTCCGCCGCACCGCCGTCCCAGCGGATGGACATCGAGGGAAGCCCCGTCAGGTGGAGCCGGGGCGCCACCTGTTCGAAGAAGTAGGTCTCGAGCTTGTTGTCGCCGAGTTCCCCTCCCCGGAACAGGCCGATGTCTTCCATCTGCGCGGCAATGTAGTGCGCGGCGAGGAGGGCCCCCGGCGTTCCCGTCTCCCGGCCGCCGTAGATCGGTGAACTCAACTCCTGGATGTCGGCCAGGACGCGGTCGACGTTGAATAGCTTCGCCTGCGAACGATACTCACCCAGCGCCGCCGTGGTGTTGAAGATCCAAATCGCCCCGCCGAAGACCACCGCCAGGCCGATGGCGCTCGTCCGGTTGATCCAGCGGGCCGGGCTGACGCGGGAGCGTTCGAGGAATCGGCGCAATGCCTCGCCCCACAAATTGAAGGTTAGGATCGCGACCGAGAAAGCGATGGCCGGCGACCACGCCAACCAAGGGTACGACCGCCACCACTGCCGGATGTTCGCCAGCAGGGCGGACCACTCGGGGACATCGGAATAGTGGGCGATGACCGGGACCATGCGCCCGACCTCTCCAATCATCACGCGGTAGCCACCGCCCAGGAAGATGCCCAGGAAGCCCAGTTCGGCCAGCAGGAGCAGGACGGCTCCCATTTCGAGCGCCGCCAGCACGAGCAAGGACGGCGCCAAATTGGGAAGGATGTGCTGCCGGAGGATCCCCTCGGGTGGGACGCCGACGGCGCGGGCCCCTTCGAGGTACGGCTTCCCTCGTAGGGCGATCACCTCGCTTCGGACGGATTGGGCGATCTCGCCCCACCCGACAAAGCACAGCGCCAAGACGAAGGTCGGCATCCCCTTCTCGATCCCGATGGCCAGGATCAGGATCATGGCGAACAACGTGATCGGAAACGCTGCCCAAACGGAGAGGGTCCACATCACCAGACGATCGAAGACGCCCCCATGCCACCAACCGGCGATCATGCCGCCGAGAATCCCTATGACCAGCCGCGCGGCCACAACGAGCAGGGCCAGCGTCAGGGTCTGTCTCGCCCCATACAAGACCAGGGCTTGCATATCGCGCCCGATGTAGTCGGTACCCCATGGGAACGTGGTCGATGGCGGATAGGGCGGCGCGCCGATCTTCCCCTCAATCATCATGACGCCATGGGCGACGTACGGGCTGGCTTCCGTCATCTGTCCGCCGAAGAGTACGAGGATGAGCAATCCGCCGGCGAGTACGGCAGCCGCCAAAAGGACGGGATCCGTGAGGATCGCCCAGCCTCGCCTCCCGCCAGCGGCCTCCCCCGGCGCGCTCAGCGTGCCGTTGGCCAGCCGGACGGGCTTCGGCCTCGGCGGAGCCGAAGCCAGGTACGCCGGGGCCTCACCGGCTCGAACGACCGGCTGCGGTTCCCTCTTCGGGATCTCGCCGGCTGCCCATCGGATGGCCCGGTGGGCTGGATCGCTGCGCGGATTGATTTCGAGGGCTCGTGCCGCATACGCTTGCGCCGAGCGCGGATCGGATACCGCCGCCAGGGTCAGCCAGGCCGCCTCCGAAGACGGATCGAGGCGTACGGCTTGACGCGCCGAGCGCCGTGCTCGGGCCAAATCACCGCGTCCGAGAGAGGCTTTCGCCTCTGTAACCTGCGCCCGGAGCTCGTGGGCAACATCCCTCGAGATTGCCGGAAGGGCAGCGAGTTGTCCGTGGAGAGGAACTGGACGCCATCTGCGAGAAACCGCAGGGGCGACATCGGATGCGGCGCCCACCTCGCCGGCCTTCCCGGGTCGGCGGGCTTCCCTCCGTTCTCTCCACTCGGCGCCCACGCGCCCGATCCATTCGGCCAGTGCCCTGCGCAGGCCGGCCTGCTGCCGCTGCTCTCTGGTCCTGCTGCCATCCAGTCGCGGATCGAGAAGGGGATAGGCGATCTCCAGGCCAGTGTTGACCACCAGGAAGACCAAGCCAAGGACGAGGACCATGTCGACAGCCATCGCCATCTCGCCGGCGATGATCGCATCGAGCAACCCCAGCCCGATGCCCGGCCAGACGAAGAAGAACTCGACCACTGGAAGCGTCGCCAGGGCGAATCGCAACGAAGTGCTCAGCGAGGTCAGGATCGGGATCCAGGCGTTGCGCAGAATATGGCGCCGGTCAATGTGTTGCTGCGGGACGCCTTTGCCGCGCGCCGTTCGGACGAAGTCCTGCTCGAATAGCCCCGTGATCGTGACATACGTGACCTGGGTTAGCTGGGCAAACGGGCGCGCCGCCAGGACGAGGGCCGGCAGGAGGATGTGCCGATCCCATCCCAGTCCGGTGGCCGGTAGCGGCGTCAGGTCGAATTGCTTGGCCACCTCCAGATTGATCACCCACAGGAACATTGCCAGCATGAAGGCCGGCACCGAGATCCCGATGATCGAGATCAGCCAGATCAGCGACGACGCGCCGCGCGTATGCCGCCGGGCAGCCGCCATCCCAAGCGGAACCCCGACTGCGAACGCGATCGCCAATGCCGGCAGCAGCAGCCCCAGGCTGTTGCGAAGCAGTGTCCCGATGTGGACGAAGGCCGGGACGTCTTCCTTGTGGACGAAGTACGTACTCGGATGGTCGATGAAATGGTTGACCGTAAGCTCGACGGCCGCCGCCGCAGAGCCGACGGGGTCCGCCGGGAGACCTTCGACGGCGCGGCTGGCCATCGTCAGACCCCAGTACGCCAGGAAAGCGATCACCAACAAGGTCAGGATCGCAGACAGGATCCGTCCTGCGGCTACGTCGAGAACCGTGGATCGGCTCTTGGACCTGGGGAGAGAGACGCTCTCAGCGATGGAGGCCAATCGGAGACCTCTTGTCGAGAATCACGTGGGCCGGGGTTGAGCGTTCATCATACCCCAACTGCATTCCACACCGAGACCGTGAGGAGTCACAGGGTAGTGTCGGCGCTCGACTCTTCGCCCGCCAACGCGAGGAAGACGTCCTCCAGGCTCGGCTCGACGACCTCGACCTCGACCCGGGAAAGGCCCTGGGCCTCCAGCCGGTTTCGGAAGGCGTCCAGATCGGCTCCTGCCGCCGGGACCACCCGAAGGTGGTCTCCAGAGAGGCCGCCGCGCAACACTTGGAGGTCTGATTCCACGGCGTTCAGGGCGTCGAGGAGAGGATCGGCGCGGACATCCCACGCCCCCCAGGGCAGCGTCGTCATCCGAAGGTGATCGGGCGACCCGATGGCTCGAAGTTGGCCGGCGATCATGATCCCGACGCGGTGGCAATACTCCGCTTCGTCCATGTAGTGCGTGGTCACCAGCGCAGTGACTCCGTCGAGCGCCAGAGCATAGATCCGATCCCAGAAGCTCCGCCGGCTGACGGGATCGACCCCGCTGGTCGGCTCGTCGAGGATCAGCAGCGAAGGC
>DATIPT010000182.1:0-2019 GCA_035471625.1 Anaerolineales bacterium | reverse complement strand
AGGCCATGAAGCGAGAAGCCCTGGCCGTCGCGCTGGCCTCCACGGGACTTGGCGCTGCAATCATTGTGTTGGCCGGAGGGATACGAGGCCAGGACCCCGCCGCCACTCTCGCCTCCACCCTCGGCCTCGGCTCAGGCGTTGTTCTCGGGGCGCTGCTCGGAGGACTCCTCGGCGCGTGGCTCGTCCTCGGGGGGTCCACGCGAGTAGCCGCGACCGCAGGGTTCATTCTAGGGGTGGCCTCCCTCTACGGCGCCTGGCTCCTGGCTGAGCCTCGCCTCTGGATCGTCGACGTCGTGATGATGTCTGTGTTCGGGGAAGGCGGGGAGCTGTATTCCGGCCTGGTGCTGTTCCTGATCGCGATCCCTATGTTCCGGGCGGTTTCAGGTGCGAGTAGAGGACTCGTGCTCAGTCTCCTGCAGCGACAACCGCAGCCGGCTGCTTGATGGAGACTGGCCCGACTGCCCTACCTCACCCCCACGCTCAGCCGCGCCGGCCTCCCATCCTCCGCCGGCAGCACGATCAGGTCGCGGTACTCCCCCGGCAGGCTGCGCCACACCAGGCTGAACCCCCAACCGTGCCAGCGCCAGACCGTCAGATAGCGCCCTGACCCGTCGGCGGCCGCCTCGATCGCCGCCAGTTCCTGCACGCCATCCCCGTCGAGATCGGCGATCTCGACTTCGAGGATCGGATCGCTCACCGGCGATCCGCCCCACAGGTCGCGGTAGGTCCCGCCGCGATAGCCGATGACGAACGGCTGACTGCCCCTGGCGCTGTCGACCGCCAGCACCGCCTCGTACCGACCATCGTCGTTGGGGTCGCCCAGGGCGACATCTCGCACCTGCCACTCCGGGGGAGTCTGCCAAACCGGCCGGCTGCTCTCCAAGACCTCGACGGCACCCTTCAGGCGCCGAATGATCTCTGGCGTGCCATCGCCAGTCAGGTCGATGGCGCCCGAGGCGAAGACGCCGCTGCGCGTGAGCCCCGGCACATCGACCTGCTCACAGGTGTCTTCGACACAGAAGAAACCGAGACGATCCGGCGGGACGATCCGGGCGAGCAGATCCGTCGCTGATTCGAGATCCATCCAACGCGGCCGCGGCGCTGTGGAGAGCGGCAGCGCCTGCGCCGCGCGCAGACCACCGGCGTCGAACAGGAGGCGCAATCCGAGCCCCTGCCCGGTGTCGCCCCAGCCCTGATCGAAGACGAAGTTGCCGAGGCTGTAGGCGACGAGCCGCGTCCGCCCGCTTGCCTGGACCGGCTCAACGACGCGCACATCCTGGACGACGTGGGGATGCGAACCGACGACGACGTCGACGCCGGCGTCCAAGAGTGCGCTCGCCAGATCGCGCTGGGGGAGCGAGGGGTGGCGCTGATACTCCCGGCCCCAGTGGACCAGGACGATGACGACCTCGGCCTCGGCCCGGGCTCCTCGCACGGCCTCCAGCAAGGGCTCCTGATCCGGCGCGCCGAGATCGTTCCAGGCCAGGAACGCCAGACGCATGCCGCCGATCTCCTGGACAACCGCGGCCGTCGCCTCGACCGGCTCTAGGCCTGCCTCGCGCAGCAGCCGCCTGGTTTCGGCGCGGCCGGCGATCCCGGCATCCAGCGCGTGGTTGTTGGCAATACCCACCAGGTCGAACCCGGCTTCGGCCAGCGTCGCCGGCGTGCTGAGCGGGAGCAGGAGATACATCGAGTCGTCCGCCACCCGCGTGGGAGACAGGGCTCCCTCCAGGTTGCCGATCGTCAGGTCGGCGCCCAGCAGGTCGCTGGAGACGTTCGCGAAGATCCCGCGGACATCCTCCATCCCGCGCCCGGTCATGACGTCGCCGACAGCAAGCACCTCCACCAGCGACTCGTCCGGCGCAGGGACCTCCCCACCGCGTAGGTATACCCAGCCGAAGGCGGAGGCGGCCGCCGCCCGAGGCCCGGGCGATGCGGCCAGGAGAAGCAGGACGGCCAGCAGGACGCCGGCCACACGTGTCACAGCCATGGCGGGATCGCGGCGGATCTCGGGCCGTC
>DATIPT010000181.1:0-4984 GCA_035471625.1 Anaerolineales bacterium | reverse complement strand
GGGGGCGGGCAGATTCCCCGCCGGCGGGCTGGACGCGCGCCTGCGGCGGAACAGGGGCCGGAGACGGCGGTGCCGATTGAGGATGGGCACGTTGCCTGGTGGCCGGTGCCGGCGGCTCCGACGGGCGACCGGGTGGGGGCGATGCCACTGGAGGCGGCGCGGGCTCGGCCGCCCGCAGTTGTCGCCGGGCCTTCTCTGGCATCATCAGTTCGACGTTGCGCACGCCGCGGCCCCGCGGAATCACGAACCATACCACCACGCCCAAGCCGGCCGCCGCCACAAAGCCGAGCATGCACACTCCCAGCACAGCGAACCCCGAGCCCTGCAGCGTGGCGACGAGCCGCGTCAGAAGACCCGGTGCCCGGTAGTCGACCTTGAGCTCGGTGGACTCGATCAGAACCCTGTCGCTCCGGTCGAGGGCCTGCACGCGCACAACAAAGCTACCGGATCTCACCCCGCCGACCGGCACCTGGATCGTTTCGCCGGCGGGGATGGTGACCTCCGTCCCTCGGATCGGCGGACTTCCCTGTCCTTCCTCCATCCAAAGTCGATAGTTGGCGACACCGTCCAGGTTCTGGATGGCGACAGAGATGACGAAGAAGGGCGTTGCTGCCGTCGGCCATTCTTGCACCGTCGCCGTGAGACGGGGCTCCAGAGGTGTGTAGCTAAAATCAACGGGCGCTGTCTGACTCAGCACGATGCCCTGGTCGTCGAATGCCGTGAGGACAAGCGAGTACTCGCCGTCTTCGACCAGGTTGTCCGCCGGGATCAGGATCGAGTCCGTCACCTCGGTGATCTGCTCTTGATGGATCGAACGGCCGGTGAGGTTGCTGATCAGGTTGACATCGATGGCGCCAATGCGCTCCGGATTGATGATATCCAGGTTGAAGCGCACGCCGCCCAGAGTCGACTGGGCCGTGCCGGCGACGGCCACCGAGGGAGGGCGATCGTAGCTGCGATCGGATTCGAACGCCACGGGCCCGGTGAGCACCGTGGAGTCCGGCAACTTGACGCTGATTTCGGCTGTCTGAGGCCCTTCCGTCGGGTAGACCACCCAGACGGCTTGCCACTGATTCGCAAGTGTGGCCATCAGGTTGTCGAGCGCAAAGCCAAACTCGTTGACGCTCCTCGTTTCGCTGAATCCCCCGGCGGGCAGCGTGAGGGAATCGAGCTCCTGCTCGGTGATCGTGTAGCCCTCGACCCCGACGGCATAGATTTCGACCTGGTTCTCCGTGGCGAAGTCGACCACATTCTGCGCGGAGCGCGTGGCGCAGCTGTCCGCCGAGGCGGTGAGGGCAATCACCGCCCGCCGCCCCGGGGCGCTGCTGAGTTTGGCGATCGCTTCGTACAACGCGTCATTCAAGCAGGCTGGCTTGCCATACTGGGGCCGCAGGCCCTTGAGGGCATTGGTGAGCTGCTCGCCGTTCGATGTGAATTCGACCGCCGTCGGGGCGCGGTCGGAGAAGGGTATGAGTGCGAAGCGGGTGCCGTCGGGGGCGCTCTCCAGGGAGCGGGTCAGGCCGTCGCGAATGGTCCGGAAATCGTTGAAGGCGCGCCCCGTGCTCAGGGTACCGCTCGTGTCCATCAGCAGCACCACCGACCATTCGTCCTCCAGCTTGCTGAACTTGCTGGAATAGACATCGCCGCCAAGCCGCAGGGTCGCGTTCTCGATGTCCGATTTCATGACGATGCCATCGGCATCCAGCAAGGAGAAGGTGACACGCAAAAGCAATCCCGGAAGCCCACCGGTTTCCGGGACGACGGACTGTGGCGGTTCGACGGCGTGAACATGGACGGCCGGGCTGCTCTGGGCTTGCGCAACCGAAATCAACCCAGCGGTCGCCAGTGCGAGGAGAACCCCGAGAACCAGGAAGCGATATCTCGACATGGTGCCGGCCGCTCGTCCTATCAGCCGATCTAGCTCGCGGAGAAGACGCACGAATTCTAGCATATCTGTCCGGTTGGCGATAAGGCAGGCTTCAACGTGACTGCGGTCAATGGGTCGAGGATCGCTTCCCCTCAGCGCCCGCCGATAGGCGCCTCGTCCCAAGCGAAAGGTCGACGACAAGAGCAGGACAACCTCCCCGGCACCCTTGCGGACGAACGATGGCAGCGGGCCTGCCGGGAGCGGGGCACGAGCTGTGCGGGCAGCGTCGCCCCCGGCGCCATTGACTGCGCCTCAGCCCTGGCGGGGGACACTCCGTCCTTGCAGGGTACCTTCCGCCGCGATAGACTCGCTCAACTCTGAGGATCCCCTATGGCTCCCACAACCTCCCCCCAGCGCCGTTGGCCTATCTACCTCGCAATCGGCTGCGCCGTGATCTTCATCTGCGTATGTGCGGCGTCCGTCGCCGCGGCCGCATACAGCTACGTCCGCAGCCAGCGCGCTGCAGCGGCTCAACCCACCATCGAGTACATCCTGGATGCCTCCCCGCGCATGCAGATGGCCTCCGAAAGCGGCGACACGAGGCTGGTGGTGGCGCGCGGCGTCCTGGCGGATATCGTCCGCACCGCCGACCCGCGCCTGACGGCCGGCCTTCGGGTCTTCGGTACCGGGGCTGAGGCCCGGGGTTGCGAGGACACCGATCTGGTCGTGCCGTTCGCCACCGCCAATCAGGATGAGATCGAGAGCGGTCTGGGTGGGGTCGACTCGTCGCCCCAATCCGACTCGCCGGTGGCCGAAGCCATGATTTCGGCAATCAAGGACATGGCTTCCACGGACGGGCCGCATTCGATCGTCGTCGTAACCGGGGGGGCCGACAGCTGCAATCCCGAATCCGGCGCCTTGATCCAGCAGGAAGCTGAGCGTGCCGGGATCGAAATGAAGCTCTTCGTCATCGGCTTCGAGGTTCCGCCGGATGAGGTTGAGGCCGTCCGGGCGCTCGTTGATCTCGTTCCGGGGGCGACCTACCTCAACGCGCCCAACCCCGCCTCGTTGCGGCAGCGGCTGACGGAGATCCAGACCGAAGTCAATCGCCGTGCGGCCGAAGCGTTCGAGGAACCTTCTGACGTCTCGGTGACCCACGTTGCGGAGACGGCCTGCGATCATCCCTACCTCCCGATGCGGTCCGGCGCCAGCTGGACCTATGCCACGACCGAAGGGACTCTCGCCTGGACCATCGGCGATGCCGGCGGATCGACTGAGTCGGCCTCGGCCGTCATGGAGGTTGGCTTCCCGGGCGGATCGATGGCGACTCACTGGACATGCACTCCGGCGGGGATCGTGTCCTACGATTTCGGCAGCATCAGCGCCGGTGGGATCGGGGGGCTTGTAGCGATGGATGTGACCGACAGCTCAGGCGTCTGGCTCCCTGCCGTAGAGTTGCTGACCCCCGGGTACTCCTGGACCAACAACTACACTACAACGATTTCGGCCCCGGGGGTCGGCATCGAGATCGAGATGACCTCGACCACCGACGAGACGTTGACCGTCGTGGGAACAGAGACCGTCAGCGTTCCTGCGGGAACGTTCGAGGCGCTGCGCATCGACAGCAGTCTGGTGTCGTCCATCAGCGGCATGATGGTGGCCGTTCCCGGGATCACGTCGAACTCATCGTATTGGTTTGTGGAAGGGATCGGCATCGTGCGGTACGTCTACCGCGGCGAAGATTTCTCCGGCGGTGGCGACCTGACAGCCTACTCGGTTCCCTAGGGAGGCTCCCACCCGGGAGATCGTCGCTCGAGCCGCACGGGCTCCCTGCGAGGCGATCGTGCCGATTGGCGCTCGCCCCCGGCGCCGAGGGTCACGAGCCGATGATCGACAAGGGGGGTGGAGGTCGCCCCGCTCGTTCTAGGGCGTGGCAACGTCCAGGTCGTCGAACGCGACGAGGGCCTGACCGGGCTCGAGCAGACCGGCGAGGAGCGCTACAGAACCCGCCGCCGGCGAAGGATCCTCGGCTGTCGCCACCTCGATCCCGTCAACGACAAAGCGGATTTCGCTCCCCAGGCACGTCAACCGCAGCGTCCGGGTCGTCGAGGAATCGCCCGAGAGACCCGCCACCGGGATCCAATCCACCCAACGCTCGACCACGCCGCCGGACTTGCGCCACAGGGAGGCGTTCCCATCGCCGCGCAAGACTGCGGCGACGAAGTCCCCTTCCCCCTGCCACCGGCAGATGACACCCATCTCGGTCATGGGTGGTCCGGACCCGATGAAGGCCTGCACTGAGACGGCGAGGTCGCGTTCGTCGAGACCGCGATAGGGTGAATACAGCTCGACGCCGGCGGGCACGGCCATCTGCAGCCGCCCGTCGAGATACGCAATCGAACCGTTGCTCTCCTCGCGGACGGCGAAACCACTGGCCGGGTCGGAGAAGTTATCTGCGATCGGGAGCGTTCCGGCATCCGGCGTGGCCGCCGCCTCGAGCGTTGCTGTCGGCCGAGGCCGAGAGGTAGGCGTCGCAACAGCCGCCGTCCCCGACGTGGACAAGGTCGCCAGGCCGCCTCCCAACAAGCCTGCACCGACAACACAGATGGCGCCGATGATCACCGCGGCCCCCAGCAGCCAACCCAGGGGAAGCCGCCGCGCTGGACGCGCTTCACTCGGCCCCGGCGCCAGCGGGACCGCTGGCCCTGCCGCGGCCGCCTCGCGAAGACGGCGGGCGAACGCGCCGGCCGAGGCCGGTCGGGCCTGCGGATCCTTGGCCATGGCCGAGACAAGCTCTTCATCGACGGCGGCAGGCAGGTTGGGGGCGATGGTGCGCGCCGAAGGGATGGGGTCATGAATGTGGCGGACCATCATGCCCAGGGCCGTCTCGGCCTCAAACGGCTTCTTCCCGGTGAGCATCTCGAACGCGGTCACACCCAGGGAGTAGATGTCCGATCGCAGGTCGGGGGCTTCGCCGCGGGCCTGTTCGGGAGAGACGTAGGCAGCGCTTCCGCTGTGCGGCGCCGAGGCCAGGTCGACCGCCGTGGCGGCGATCCCGAAATCGCCCAGGTAGACGTTGCCGGCCGAGTCGAGCAGCAGGTTGCTCGGTTTGACGTC
>DATIPT010000180.1:0-4923 GCA_035471625.1 Anaerolineales bacterium | reverse complement strand
CCGGATGGCCGATTCCTGGTGCTCTGGGGAAACGGCGAAGACGGGCAGGTCACGGGGATCCACCTCCTGACGGCAGATCTCGAGGCGGTTTCCTCACTCGGCAGCGACGTGATCACGGCCGCATCCTGGCTCCCCAGTTCGTCCGGGATGTTGACGGTGTCCAGTGGTGGGCTGACCTACCTCCCCTTGGAGGGTCCGCCGATCATGCTCGATCCGGCCGCGATCGTTGCTCCGGAACGGATCTACGGCTGGATCCAACCCTAGATCGCAGGCGCAAGAGGGCGATGCCTCTTGATCGATGGCTTTCCTGTTGCCTGTCCAGGTGGGCTCCCCTATAATCATGGATGCTTGGGCTTGCGCGTTCGCCCAACAATGAATCTCCGACCTTCGCGTAGAGGATTCTTCCGCCTCGAGCCACCAACGGACTCGTGCGCTGTGAAGAGGCCGGTGGGACGCAGACCGAGACTGGACCCCCAGAACCGGTCCAACACGCCGCCCCTCGGCCCGCCTCTCCGGCGCAATCGCACCCAGTACCCGCCATGGGCCGACCGTCACCTGCAAGCTCGGAGGCGGTCGGCGCCAATTGCGAAAGGAGACCATCATGAGCAAGGTCAGCCCCAAGGAAGCCCAGAAGATCGCCGAAGAGGCGTACATCTACGCCTTCCCCATGGCGGAGGTCAGAAGGCCCAAACGCGCGGGGCTTCGACTCGCGTGGATTTCCGCTCGGAACCTGAGGCGCCACATGCAAATGAATCCGCCAGCTTCAACATCAGGAGAAGGAGGTCTCCCGTGAGTGTAGAAGACAAGGTGCAGAGATCCGTTCTTCCCATCCCGGATGTGGCGCACGTGGGTCTGACGACCTACGACGCCAAGGATCCGGACACCAAGTTCCCGCCGATCCGAGACATTCGGCCTCCGAAGGGCGCACCCAACGTGCTGGTCATCCTGATTGACGATGTCGGTTTCGGCGCGAGCAGCGCCTTTGGTGGTCCCATCAACACCCCGACGGCCGAGCGGCTGGCAAACAGCGGCTTGAAGCTTAATCGCTTCCATACCACCGCGCTGTGCTCACCCACGCGCCAGGCGCTGCTGACCGGTCGCAATCACCATTCGGTGAACATGGGCGGTATCTGCGAAATCGCAACCTCGGCTCCCGGCTACACCTCGGTGCTGCCCAAGGACAAGGCGCCGCTCGCCATGACTCTCAAACTCAACGGGTACGCGACGGCACAGTTCGGCAAGTGCCACGAGGTGCCTGTCTGGCAGACCAGCCCGATGGGGCCGTTCGACTCCTGGCCCACCGGAGGCGGCGGGTTCGAGTACTTCTACGGCTTCATCGGCGGCGAGGCCGACCAGTACTATCCCGGGATCTACGAAGGCACGATACCGATGGAACCGGACAAGAGCCCGGAGGAAGGCTACCATTTCACCGAGGATATGACCAACAAGGCGATCACGTGGGTGCGCCAACAGAAGGCACTCATGGCCGACAAGCCCTTCTTCGTGTACTACGCTCCCGGCGCCACCCATGCCCCGCACCATGTACCCAAGGAATGGATCGAGAAGTACAAGGGCAAGTTCGATCAGGGCTGGGATAGGCTGCGCGAAGAGACTTTCAAGCGCCAGAAGAAGCTGGGCGTGATCCCCGACGACGCCGCTCTGACCAAACGGCCGGACGAAATCCCCGCGTTCGATGACATGCCCGAGGAGCTCAAACCCATCCTGGTCCGCGAGATGGAGACCTATGCCGGGTTCCTCGAACACACCGACCACCAGGTCGGCCGGCTGATCGATGCCCTGGAGGACCTGGGCGTTCTCGACGACACGCTGATCTACTACATCATCGGCGACAATGGTGCCTCCGCGGAAGGAACCCCAAATGGTTGCTACAACGAGATCGCCGTACTGAACGGTATGGGCACGATCGAAACCCCCGAATTCCTGATGAGCAAGATCGACAAGTTCGGGAGCCCAGAAGCCTCCAACCACTACGCCGTGGGCTGGGCGCATGCGATGGATACTCCCTACCAGTGGACGAAGCAGGTGGCCTCCCATTGGGGCGGGACCCGCAACGGCACGATCGTGCACTGGCCGGCCGGAATCAAGGCCAAGGGAGAGATTCGTTCACAGTTCTGTCACGTGATCGATATTGCCCCGACGGTCCTTGAGGCCGCCGGCATCCCTGCACCGACAATCGTGAACAGTGTCCAGCAGGCGCCGCTCGAGGGCGTCAGCATGTTGTACGCGTTCGACAATCCCAAGGCGGCGGAACGGCATGAGACCCAATACTTCGAGATGTTCTGCAATCGCGGCATCTACCACAAAGGTTGGACGGCGGTGACCCGGCACGGCGTGCCCTGGGTCGGGCCCTACAACCGCTCCTTTGACGAGGACGTCTGGGAGTTGTACGACACCAACACCGACTGGTCGCAGTCGAAGGATCTGGCCAAGGAGAAGCCGGAGAAGCTCGCCGAACTGCAGCGGCTGTTCTTGATCGAGGCCGTCAAGTACAACGTGATTCCGCTCGACGATCGGTCGTTTGAGCGCTTCAATGCCGACCTCGCCGGCCGGCCGCAGCTGATCAAGGGAAAGTCGCAGATTCTGTTTGGCGGTATGCATCGGCTCTCAGAAAACTCGATCCTCCAGGTGCACAATAAATCGTATGCGTTGACGGCCGAGATCGAGGTGCCGAAATCCGGGGCCGACGGCGTCATCGTCTCCCTGGGCGCGGCGATCGGCGGCTGGAGCCTGTACGCCAAGGACGGCAAGCTCAAGCACTGCTACAACTTCTTCGGGATCAATCACTACTTTGCCGAGGGAAAGCAGACAATCCCCGCCGGAACCCACCAGGTTCGCATGGAGTTCGTCTACGATGGTGGCGGTCTGGCCAAGGGCGGCACCGTCTCGCTGTATGTGGATGGGAAGAAGGACGGCGAGGGGCGTGTCGACATGACCGTGCCGATGCTGTTCGGCACGGATACCTGCGACGTAGGCAGTGATGCGGGTTCACCCGTCTCACCAGACTACGGTCAGAAAGACAACGAGTTCAACGGCAGTGTGAATTGGGTCCAGATCGATATCGACGAGAAGGCCGAGGATCTCGATCACCTGATCACGCCCGAGGAACGCTACAAGGTCGCGATGGCGCGCCAGTAGACCAGGGCCCGAAAGGACTTCCGCAAGAAGCGGGCTAGAACCGGCTGTGGTGGCGCTGATCGAAAGCAGGCGTCACCACAGCTTGTTTTGATCCGACCTCGCGTCCACCGGTCGCACCTGGCGCCGCAAGGCGATCGGTCCCAGCCGGTCTATCGCCCAGCCGAAAGCGAGTTCGATCCAAGGGACGACCGCCAGCGCCGACGGAACATAGGCGACGCGCCGCGGCCGACGGATCAGAGAGAGCACGCGGGAGGCGACTGCCTCCGGGCGGATGGCGAGCCGCTCGGCCGGGATCCGCCTCCTGACGGCAGATCTCGAGGCGGTTTCCTCACTCGGCAGGGACGTGATCACGGCCGCATCCTGGCTCCCCGCTTCGGCCGGGATGTTGACGGTGTCCAGGGGTGGGCTGACCTACCTCCCCTTGGAGGGTCCGCCGATCATGGTCGATCCCGCCGCCATCGTCGCACCAGAGGCGATTGGCTGGATCCAGCCGTAGTTGGCCGGCGTGAGAGGGCGGTGCCTGCGGATTCATGGCCTTTCCCCCTTGACTCGCAAGGTGCCCCCCCTAGAATCAATCTTGCCTGGAGTTGCTCGTTCCTCCACCAAGGTAGCTCCGAACCCCGCGACGAACCTCCCTCGAATTCCAGCCACCAATGGACTCAGGCGCCCCAAATGGCCCAGTAGGGCCCACCGAGGACGGACACGCAGAACCGGTCCACGACGTCATCCTTCGGCCCACCTTTCGGGCGCGATCGCACCAAGTGCCCGCCATAGCCCGGCCGTCGCCTGCACGCGCGGAGGCGGTCGGCGCCCACCACGAAAGGAGACTGCCATGAGCAAGGCCAGCCCCAAGGAAGCCCAGAAGATCGCCGAAGAGGCGTACATCTACGCCTTCCCCATGCTGATGGGATACCGCTACGCGTTCGCCACGTTCCTCTTGCCTCAACTGCCGACGTACCGGGGACCGGCGAATGCCATCTACGGCAAGCCCGTCACCCTCGATCACACATTCAAGGACGTGATCTCTCCCAACGCGGATACACCTTATTCGATGGGCCTGCTCGACCTGCGCGCCGAACCGGTGGTCCTTCAGGTTCCTGAAGTGACCGGGCGCTACTACGTATGGCAACTGGAAGACCTGTACGGCACGAACCCTCACTACCTCGGATCGCGCTCGAGGGGCACGGCCGCCGGCAAGTACCTTGCCGTCGGACCAAAGTGGGAGGGCGAAGGGGGCGGCGAGTTCGATGCGGTCCTGCCCTTCGAGACCGACCTGGTCTTCCTCATCGGCCGCACCCAGCTGCTCGGAAAGGACGACGTCCCGGCGCTTGCGAAGGTCATGGAAGGCTATCGAGTCCAACCCCTCTCGGCCTACGGCGGCGAGAAGGGCCCGAGCCCCGAGCCGGTCAACTGGCCAATCTGGAACGATGAGGCCTCCCGAGACGAACGCTTCCTCGGCTTCTTCAACTTCCTGCTGTCGTTTTGCCAGCCGGCCCATCCGTCGGAAGCGGAGCTCATGGCGCGCTTCGCCCAGATTGGGATCGGCGCGGGCCAGCCCTTCGATGCCGATGCGCTCGATCCCGAGATGCGCAAGGCGATCCATGCCGGTGTCCTGTCGGCCCGCAAGCTGATGGAAGAGGCGGCCCGGACGTCGGGCAAGAAGGTGAACGGCTGGGCCTCCACCGACGTGTTCGGGACCCGCGACTTCTATGCCGGCGACTACCTGCTGCGTGCCGTCAGCGCGATGCTCGGCTGGGGCGGCAACGA
>DATIPT010000179.1:0-4459 GCA_035471625.1 Anaerolineales bacterium | reverse complement strand
GCTCCTGCCCCTGATCGGGGGTCTGTGCTGGGGTGTGAACCTGGCGCTGGGAGCGGCCTTCTACCGGGGGACCGAAGATCGGTCGCTGGCCTACGGCCTGTGGGGCTTGACGGTCCTGGTGGACGTCCTCCTGTGGGGAGGAACCTTGATCCTCTTGGCCGCGGCATGAGTCCCCCGCCTGCCTCGACGGGAATCCACACAATCCTCGCAACCCAGGGCGGGTTTTCCACAGGCTCTCCCCGCTTTTTCCACAGACCCTTGGGGAGGGCAACTTGACCCCGATGAGCTTGGCCCTGGGCCTTGGACTGGGAACCCTCATCGCCGGGGCGGCGTACGCCGCTGGGAGTCTGACGCGTGGCGGCGCGGTCGCGGGGGCCGTGATCGGGGGGTTGACCTTCGCCGGCGGAGGCCTCTTGCCGGCGGCGCTCCTCATCGTGTTCTTCGTGACCTCCACTCTCCTCTCGCGCGTTGGGCCTGGGACGAAAACCCACGTCGGCGATCGCTACGAAAAAGGGGCTCGAAGGGATCAGGGACAGGTGCTGGCCAACGGCGGGGTGGCCGCCCTGTTGGCCGTTGGGCTAGGCGTCTCCGCGAGTCCCCTGGCGCTCGTTGCCCTGGCCGGGGCACTGGCGGCGGTCACCGCCGATACCTGGGGAACGGAAATCGGGGTCCTGGCGCGGCGACGGCCGATCCGATTGACTGACGGCCGCCATGTCGAACCGGGAACATCCGGGGCGGTCAGCCTGGAGGGGACACTCGGGGCGCTGGCCGGTTCGGCGCTGATCAGCGTCATCGTCGGTTGGGGCACCGGCGCGCCGGCCGCGGCCGGCGCTGTCCTGGTAGGAGGGTTCGTCGGCGCACTGGTCGACAGTCTGCTCGGGGCGACGGTTCAGGCGATGTTCGCCTGCCCTACCTGTGGGAAGGAGACCGAGCGGCATCCGACTCACGTCTGTGGGACGCAAACCCATCGGGTCCGAGGTTGGCCTTGGCTGCGGAACGATGGCGTGAATGCGCTCGCGTCCCTGGCCGGGGCCGTCGTGGCAGGGTTGCTATGGCTTGCCATGGGTTCCTGACGGCGCGGTGTATCCTGGATGGAGGGAGGCGACAGTGGAGAGTTCAAGTCGAGATGACATACGGAAGCTGCTGAAGACCTTCGGAGTAAAGGCGGACGAGCTCGTCATCGCCCACCTGGCGCGCAGCGGATGGTCCGAGCCGATGCGGCTGGCGCTGATCCTCGAGGACCGGACGGACTATAGCGGGAGTCCCCCGCCGCAGGCCCTCCACCTGGAAATGGAGGGTGAGATCCGGCCCGGTTGAGGGCGCGACCCGCGTCGCCCCAAGAGCTCGGGATCCATCGTAGAATGGACCGCGTGGTCCAAGAACGCGTCCTGGGTGTCATCCTCGGCGGGGGACGCGGCGCGCGCCTGTGGCCCCTGACGCGCGACCGCGCCAAGCCGGCGGTCCCGATCGCCGGCAAGTACCGCCTGATCGACATCCCGCTCAGCAACTGCCTCAACTCCGGCGTTCATGAGGTCGCCATCCTGACGCAGTTCAAATCGGCGTCTCTCCACCGCCACGTCACTCAGACCTATCATTTCGACCTCTTCCATCCCGGCTGGGTCCAGATTCTGGCGGCGGAGCAAACGACTACCAACCTGGACTGGTATCAAGGCACCGCCGATGCGGTGCGCAAGCAGCTGGAGGAGCTGGAGGTCACGGGGGCCGAGAACCTCCTGATCCTGGCAGGCGATCACCTCTACCGGATGGACTACACCGTCCTGACGGAGTTCCATCAAGCCCACCAGGCCGATGTGACCGTCGCCGTGCGGCCGGTGTCGCGCCGGGATGCCGCCCGCTTTGGCATCCTGAGGATGGACTCCAGCGGTCGGATCAACGCCTTCGCCGAAAAGCCACGGGACGAGGCTCAACTCAACGAACTGGTCAGCCGGGATGACCCGGAGTTGCCTCTGGTCGGCTCGATGGGGATCTACCTCTTCCGCAAGGAGGCGCTGCTGGAGCTGCTCCAGGGTCCTCACGACGACTTCGGCGGGCACGTCCTACCGGCCGCCATCCATTCCCACCGAGTCTTCGGCTACACCTTCAGCGGATACTGGGAAGACATCGGGGATATCCGCTCGTTCTACGAGGCGAACCTGGCGCTGACCCTGCCCGACCCGCCGTTCAGCTTCCATGATCCGGTGCGGCCGATCTACACGCGCCCGCGCTTGTTGGCGGCCTCCCGGATCTACGACGTCTGCCTCGACCGCGTCCTGTTGGCCGACGGGTGCATCGTCCACGGGGCCGACCTGACCCGCACCGTGGTCGGGATCCGCAGCGTCATTTCCGACGGGGTCCGGCTTCGCGAAACGATCATCATGGGGGCGGACTACTACGAGCCTGAAGAGGTGTTCCCGCCTGCCTCCGGGCCGCCGATCGGGATCGGCGAAGGCTGCGATATCTCCGGGGCGATCATCGACAAGAACGCCCGGATCGGCCCCCGGGTCCGTATCGAGCCGTTCCCGCCGGGAACCGACCTCGACGGGGACCCCTGGCTGGTGCGGGACGGGATCGTCGTCTTGCCCAAGAATGCCGTACTGCCGGCCGGAACTCAGATCGGGCCGGACGTTGGATAGGCTCGAAGGACCCGCCGGGCCTAGTTGACGGCCCTCCAAAGCCGCCTTACAATCTTCTGACCATTGCGGGATCTGCCGCTTGGTCACCCCGGATCCAGCGTGCCAGCACTTCGCACTGCGATCGGACCCTTCCCGGAAGGAGGTGCCGCGAACCCATCCTCGTTCGACGATCTGCAAGTCTAGTCAAACCTTGGAGGAGAATACTGTGAAACGCCATACCTTGTACTTGCTGCTCAGCGGCCTGGTGGTGCTGAGCTTCGTCCTGGGCGCCTGTGGCCCCGCGGCGACAACCGAGGCGCCTCCGCCGACCGAGGCCCCGCCGCCGCCGACCGCCGCTCCGCCGATGGAAGAGTTCGAGGCGCTCCCGTCCTTGACCTCCGACTGCTCCAATGGAACGCTGTGGAAGGACGTCAGCGCGCTCGATCGCTACACCGTCCAGTTCACGATGTGTGTGCCGGATCCGATCTTCCTGGTGAAGATGGCCTTCAGCCCGTTCGCCATCTATCCGGAGGAGTGGTTGGCGGCCACGACCGACCCGGGCGCCCGGCTGGAGGCGCCGGTCGGCACCGGCCCCTACATGGTTAGCGACTGGGTCCGCGGCGAGAGCCTGACCTTCGTTCGCAACCCGAACTACTGGGGGGAGAACCCGGTCTACGCCGACACCCTGGTGATGCGCTGGAGCACCGAATCGGCCGCCCGCCTGGTCGAACTTCAGTCCGGGACGATCGATGGAATGGACAACGTCGCTCCATCGGACTTCGAGGTCATCGAGGCCGACCCGAATCTGCAGCTGGTCGTCCGCCCGGCGTTGAACGTCTTCTACATCGGGATGACCAACACCTTCCCGCCGTTCGACAACGTGAAGGTACGCCAGGCGGTGGCGATGGGCATCGACCGGCAGCGGATCGTCGATACCTTCTACCCGCCCGGATCGGAAGTCGCCTCGCACTTCACCCCGTGCCCGATCGCCAATGCCTGCGCGGGAGACCCATGGTATGACTTCGACCCGGTGGCTGGCAAGGCGCTGCTCGCCGAGGCCGGCTTCCCGAACGGGTTCGACACCACGCTGTACTACCGCGACGTGGTCCGGGGCTACCTGCCCGAGGTCACCCGGGTGGCGACCGAGATCCAGGCTCAGCTGAAGGAAAACCTGGGCATCAACGCCACGATCGAAGTGATGGAATCGGGTGCCTTCATCGCCGCCTCCGAAATTGGGTCGCTCAATGGCTTCCACCTGCTCGGCTGGGGCGCCGACTACCCGCACGTCACGAACTTCCTGGACTACCACTTCGGCGCAAGCCAACAGCAGTTCGGCACTCCCTATTCGGAGATCTACACCCTGCTGCAGCAAGGCGCGCAGATCCCGATTCCGGCCGACGCGGTGGATATCTACACCCAGGCCAACAATGCCATCCGCGAGTTGGTCCCGATGGTCCCGGTGGCCCATGGCGCTTCGGCCACGGCTTACCGCGCCGATGTGACCGATCCGCAGGCCAGCCCGCTGACCAATGAGTACATGGCGACGATGGATCCCGGCGGGCGTGATACGTTCGTCTGGATGCAGAACGCCGAGCCGATCAGCCTGTTCTGCGCGGATGAGACGGACGGCGAGTCGCTGCGGGCGTGTGAGCAGGTGACAGAAGGCCTGTACGCTTATGAGATCAACGGCACGGATGCGATTCCGGCCTTGGCCGAGGTCTGCGAGCCGAACGAAGATGCAAGCGTCTGGACGTGCACGCTGCGCCAGGGCGTCTTGTTCTCCGATGGCACGACCTTCGATGCCAACGACGTAATGGCCACCTGGAACGCCAATGCCGACGCGAACA
>DATIPT010000178.1:0-19431 GCA_035471625.1 Anaerolineales bacterium | reverse complement strand
TGCCGGTCGGAACGCCAAGCATGGATGATGGCTGCGGTGCCGCCTCGCCACAGGCGACATTCGCGACGCAGCCGCGCAAGATCGGGCTCGCGTAGCACTCCTTCCCAAACGAGCCGGGGTGGGGGTGGCGGGATACCTGGTGTCCCGCTACAATGCCGGCTTCTATCAGGTGAGGGCCATCCCCGCCGGACGCCCACAGCGCGATGGCTGGAGATCCGACCCAATTCGGGGCGAAGTCGACGAGCACTCGCCCGGGCCAGTTCTGACCGGCCGAGCCAACATCAAGAGGATATCGAGGAGGGTGAATGAACCCGAAGTTCTGGTTAACGTCCCTGATGCTTGTCGCGACCCTGGTGGGTTGCGGATCTTTGGCCCCGACGGCCGCACCGGTCGATGAACCGCTCGACATTCCGCCAACCAGTGCTGTGGAAGAGCCCTCCGCCCCTCCGGCCACCGCGCCTGTGCAGATCGACGTCGAAACGTACGATGCCTGCCAGATCGCGCCTCCCTCAGACGTTGTCGATCTCCTCGGCGGCTCCTTGGTCAGCGCCTCGGAGCAGCAACCTGGGCCAAGCTGCGTCTACGGGATTGACCCGGGAGACGGTTCCTACGACAACTACATCGTCTACATCCTCCCCGCCGACATGACGGCCACTTTCTTCGAGGCCGCCCAGGGAGAGCTTGGTGATCCGCTCCCGGGTCTCGGGGACGAGGCCTACATGGACTACGAGGAGGCCACGGAGACGTACGACCTGCAAGTCCTGGTGGACGGGCGCTTCGCGGTGGAGGTGATCGGATCCACCGAAGACGGCACCCGGTCCATTGCCGAGCTATTCCTGTCGCGCATGATGGGGCCGTAAGCATCCATCCCTGAACCCGGAGGCAACCTATCGATCCAACCGGAGAGGGCGATGCCCTCTCCGGTCCGCGTTCGGCCTCGGCGCGGATGGCTCGGCACGGGTTGGATACAATGAAGACGGCGTGGACGGGGAGCGCGCCGTTCCGCCGGGACGTCCGCAGACAGAGGTGCCCATGACCGACTTTCTCAACACAACCTTCCTCGACAACTCGCTACAGCAGTGGCTGACGGCGCTCGCCATCCTCGTCGCGGTCTTCATCGTGCTGCGCTTGCTGGTGCGCTTCGCCTCGAACCGGCTCCACCGCTGGGCCGAGCGGACCCAGTCGGAGTACGACGACCTGATCTCCAACCTGGTCCGCAGCACGACGAGCTGGTTCCTCCTGCTGGTCTCGGCCTATCTCGCTTCGTTCTATCTGACGATCCCCGCCGAGATTCAGATCTGGTTCCGGGTTGTCCTGATCTCCGCCGTCTTCCTCCAGGCCGGCCTGTGGGCCAGCCAGTTCATCGACTTCTGGCTGGTCCGCCTGTTGCGCGACCGGATTTCCGAGGACGCCGACAGCAAGACCGTCCTTCGGATGGCGG
Organism: Anaerolineales bacterium; assembly: GCA_035471625.1. Lineage (GTDB taxonomy): Bacteria > Chloroflexota > Anaerolineae > Anaerolineales > E44-bin32 > DATEVL01. Next base: position 17,990 of record DATIPT010000178.1, on the reverse strand, counting down.
GATGGATGGCCCGGGTCGTCCTGTGGACGCTCGTCCTGCTCCTGATCCTCGACAACATCCCGGGGGTCTCGATCACGGGCCTGATCGCCAGCCTGGGCGTGGCCGGCATCGCCGTCGGCCTGGCCCTGCAGAATGTCCTCGGGGATCTCTTTGCGGCCATGAGCATCGTCCTCGACCGCCCCTTCGCCGTCGGCGACTACATCGTCGTCGGCGACCTGATGGGCGTCGTCGAGAACATCGGCCTGAAGAGCACCCGGGTGCGCAGCCTGTGGGGAGAACTGCTCGTCTTCTCGAACTCCGATCTCCTCAGCAGCCGCATCCGGAACTACAAGACCTTGTTCGAACGGCGCATCGCCTCGCGCCTGGGAGTCACCTACCAGACCCCGCGGGCGAAGCTCGAGCGGATTCCCGGGATGATCAAGGCGGCGATCGAGGCGCAAAGCCCGGTCCGCTTCGACCGGGCCCACTTGGCGGGCTTTGGGGATTCCTCGATCGACTTCGAGTACGTCTACTTCGTCCTCGCCCCCGAGTTCGCCACCCACATGGACATCCAGCAGGCGATCAACCTTGCGATCCACAAGGCCTTCGAGGACGAAGGGATCGAATTCGCCTACCCAACGCGGACCGTCTTTCTGGCTCGTGAAGGGATGGCGAGCTAGCGCCCGGCGACGGACGCAAAGGTCGGGCGCAACTGCACCTCCTCGCCGGCCGAGGTCAGGTTCGGCACTTCCGGGATCGTCAGACCGTATTCGGATCGGAGGATCCGTCAGGCTCGCGAGGATGACCCCCAGCCCGGTCCGCGCTCACCTGGCGAGGTGCGGAGCCCGGATCGACGATGTCGGGCCCATCCCTGGTTCCATGCCATCCCGGATGGCTACCTCTCCCGGTGTTCCCGCAACAGGTCGCGGATCTCGGTCAGGAGCCGCTCCTCGACGCTCGGCCCCGGCGGAGCCTCCTCCTTCTTGGTCTGGAAGCGGTTCACCGAGCGCACGATCAGGAAAAGCACCAACCCGATCAACAGGAAGTTGACAACCGCCTGAAGGAAGTTGCCATAGGCGATGACGGCGTCTCCAGTGGTCAGGCTCAGACCGGTGAAGTCGACACCGCCGATCAGCAGCCCGATCGCCGGCATGATGATGTCATTGATCAGCGAGTTGACGATGGCGGTGAAGGCCGCGCCAATCACCACTGCAACGGCCAGATCGATGACGTTCCCTCTCATCAGGAACTTGCGGAACTCTTCCAGCATGGCGACCTCCGCCTCGCTCGTAGGATGTCTTTGGGCGCAAGAAGCGGCGCCGGCAAGGGGCCGGTCAGTCGCGGCTGGTCTTCGTTTGCCCGGCCGCACGCAGAAGCTCGCCGGCGCTCTCTCGATTGGCGTCGCTCTCGCCGCCCAGCATCTGCGCCAGCTCCGCCCATCGTTCGGCGTCGGTGAGCGGGCCGACGGTCGTGAACGTGCGGCCCCCGCGCTGGACCTTTTCGACGCGGAAGTGCTGATCCCCGAAGGCCGCCAACTGCGGCAGGTGGGTGATGCACAACACCTGGTGACGGCGCGCCAGGCGCCACAACTTCTCCCCGACCACGGCGCCGACCCGGCCGCCGATCCCCTGGTCGATCTCGTCGAAGATCAGCGTCGGCGTGCGGTCCGCAGCGGCCAGGACGCCTTTGAGCCCGAGCATCAAACGCGACGTCTCACCGCCCGAAGCGATCTTCGCCAGCGGCTTGAGGCCTTCCCCGGGATTGGGGGCTACGAGGAACTCGGCCCTGTCGAGGCCGGTCTTGCTGAACGCCAGCCGCCGCTCTCCGACCGGAACCCCGGTCGGATCGTCCTCCCAGGCCAGGTCGACACCAAAGCGGGCCCCGGCCATCTGGAGGTCCTTCAACTCGGCCTCGAGTCCCTTGCCGAGAGTCTCCCCGGCGGCACGCCGCGCCTCGGTGAGATTCACGCCGAGGCGGGCCATCGTCTCGAGGCGCGCCGCCTCCTGCTGCGCCAGTTCGCCGATCCGTTCCCCGGCCGTCTCGATCTCTTCGAGCTCCTGCCGCGAGCGCTCGAGGTAGGCCAGGACGGCCGACTCGCCCTCTCCGTACTTGCGTTCCAGGTCGTGGATCAATCCAAGACGTGTCTCAACGTCTTGCAAGCGCCGTGGATTGAACTCCAGCCCATCGCGGTAGTGCCGCAGCGTCCGGGCGGATTCAGCCGCTTCCTCCTCCAGCCGCCGCAGGTCCGTCGCCAGTGATTCGAGCGACCGATCGACCTTCGCCAGTTCGGCGGCGGCCTCCATGGCGCGACCGAGCTGCTCGACCGCGCCCGGTTGCACCTCGGCCGAATCGTCCAGCGCGGCGATCGCCAGGCTCGCCAGCTCGGCCAGTCGCTCGGCGTTCGCCAAGCGGTTGCGTTCCTCTTCCAGGGACTCTTTCTCGCCCGGCGTCAGTCGCGCCGCCTCGATCTCACGGATCTGATACGCCAGCAGGTCGATCCTCCGGGCGGCGTCGCGCTCGGCCTGCCGCAGGAGCTCAAGCTCCTGCCGGATCCGAACCAACGCCTGGTGCTCCGCCGCGAAGGCGGCGCGCGCCTCGTCGTCTCCGGCGAATCGATCAAGCAACGCCAGATGCTCACGCACGCGCAGAAGGCTGAGATGCTCCGACTGTCCGTGCACATCCACCAACAGGTCGCCGATCTCGCGCTGGAGCGAGAGACTCACCGTCCGCCCGTTGACCCGGGCGACGCTCCGTCCCTCTTTGCGGACCTCGCGTGCCAGCACCACGGCCCCGGGCTCGTCGTTCAGCCCCTCGCGCTCTAGGATCGCCTGGACGTCCTTCCCGACCTCTCCCTGCAGACGGAAGGATCCCTCGACGAGGGCAACGTCCGTCCCCTGGCGCACGACCGTCGAATCGGCCCGGCCGCCGAGGACAAGTTGAACGGCATCGACGATGATCGACTTGCCGGCGCCGGTCTCCCCGCTGAAGACGACGAAGCCATCCGCCATCGACAGCTCGAGTTCGGCAATGATGGCGAAGTCTCGGATTCGCAGGGACTGGAGCATAGCCGGAGGCCGGTAGCGCCTACATTCGGATGCCGCGCAGGCGCCAGTACAGGGTGCTGACGATGAGGAAGCCGTACACGATCGGCCAGAGCAGGCTGAACCCTGCGCCCCAGAAACTCTGCAGACCGCGGAGAGAAAAGATGAAGCCGGCCACCCCCTGGATGATGAACGGGAGCGCTCCCAGGATCGCCGCCCCGGCGGCGGCGACCGGGAGGTAGCGGCCGCGGTGGCCGCGCAATGCCCGCCGCACAACCTCGGCGACGCCGACGCCCACGGCCGGCGCGATGAACAGACCGAAGAATCCCAGGAACGTCAGGAGCCAAATCGCGAAGAAGGCCGCCACGCCCGAGATGCCCATGGCGATGGGGTAGTCGTACCAGACGGCGGTCTCGAAGACCTGCTGCTGCTCGCGCACGCACTCCTTGCAGCGATAGCCGACGGGCGTTCGCACGGCGCACTTGCTGCAAATGGGCTTGCCGCAACGGTTGCAGCGCAACCGGGTCGTCGTCGTGGGGTGGTTGGCACACGTCAGGGTCGCTTCCGTCACCGTTCCGCTCCGGTCGTGGGATTCTGGTTCATACGCGAGGTCAGGTTGCGATAGAAGTAGCCGGGGTCCTGCAGCCGGACGAAGTTGGCCGAGTGCTCGCCGGCGCGGACGACGACCGAATCCCCGTCGTCCATCGGGTGCGGCGGATGTCCGTCGACGCTAAGCATCGCCTGGTGATCGGTGTGTACCGTCACCCCGACCCACGATCCTTCGTCGAGGACGATCGCCCGGTCGACCGAGAGGTGCGGCGCCACCGGCACCAGCAGGATATTGCGCAGGGTCGGCGGGAGAATCGGGCCGCCGGCGGCGAGCGCGTAGGCCGTCGAGCCGGTCGGCGTGGCGACGATGATGCCGTCGGCGACGTACGTCGTCAGGTAGCGGCCGTCGATCTCGGTCGTCAGCCGCACGGGCCGAACGATCTCCCCGCGCCCGACGACGCACTCGTTCAGCACGTCCCATGCATCGCGATGGGTCCCGTCGCGGTCGCGATGCTCGGCCCGCAGCATCATCCGCCGTTCGATCCAGTAGTCCCCGGCCAGGACGCGTTCGAGGATCGGTCGCCACTCACCGCGCTGGACTTCCGTCAGGAAACCGAAGCGCCCGATGTTGATCCCCAGGATCGGCACCTGACTAGCGGCGCACAGGTGCCCGGCGCGCAGCATCGTCCCGTCACCGCCCAGGGCGATCATCAGGTCGAACTCCCCCTGGCTCAAGCCAAATGCCAGTTTCTCGTCCTGGAGGACGGCGTGGACCGCCGTCCGATGCTCCGCCGCCAGGAACTCGGAGATCTCGGCGGCAAGCGCTGCACCTTCAGGGATCTTCGGGTGGACGGCGATGGCAAAACGCCGGGGAATCGGCGGTGTGGGATTCATCGCCGGCAATTATAGCGGAGCGATCGTGATGGCACGTCGAACGTCGCATCCACGGGGCGCTCAGACGACGATCATCCCGGCAAGACTAGAGCAGAGATTGGTCGCAGGCTACCCGGAAGGAGCATCCCCGGCATCGAGCCGGGCTGTCATGCGATCGGGCGAGGTTCTCACCACCCACCAGGCGCATCGCGCCAAGGACCGCGGTCAACTCGTCATCGGTTTCGGCCGAGTATGGAATGGCGAAGCTGCGATCCGCGTAGCGCAGGATCCCGTACGGCGGCCGACGGGCATGCACCGCATCCACCAGGCGGCAGTACGCCGCCAGCTGCAGCCGATGCGAACGGCGCGGGCCGGCGTGGGCCTGTCCGGACTTGACCTCGATTGGAATCAGACGCCCGTCGATCTCGACCAGGTAGTCGGGCCGCCCGGCCAGATCGAGGACGGCGTCGTACAACGTCTCACCAGGTTGGGCCCGGCCAAGGACGTCCTGACTCAGAATCCGTCCCTCAGGGATTCCGGCGGCGGCGCGCTGCCGCCGGCCCAGCCAGACGAGCAAGACCCCGAGCCCGAGGACGAGTAGAAGAAGCCCCGGCATGATTCAGCCGATGAGGCGCAGCGCCAGGTACGCCGCCAGCCCGGCGATCGCCCCCAGGATCAGAATCCAGCCTGCGGTGCGGAGGAAGCCCGCCGCCAGGATTCGCCGGCCGTGGCGCCGGTGCCAGGCGAGTCCGGCTTCCTGAGCGGCGACGTCCGAAGGCGCGACACCCCGACGCTGGTACGACCAGGCCCGTTCACAGAAAAGGAACGTCCCGATCTCCGAAGCCCGGACAGTCCCTATGCCGGACGGAGCGGTGCGAGCCATCCGGGCGTCAGGCCTCGGCGGCGACCGCCGGCGCGCCGGCGAAGCCGGAGACTTGATCGCGCTCCCGGCTCGTCAGCGAGAGGCTTGCCGCGCCGATGACAGCGACGATCCCCGATCCGATCAGGATGGCGGCCTTGGCGGTCTCGAGCGCTGCGCCTTCGAAGGCCGACCCGGCGATGAACAGGGCCATTGTGAAGCCGACCCCCGCCAGGAAGGTGGCGCTCAGCAGCTGCGGCCAGCCGACGCGCGCCGGAAGATCAGCGATCCGCAAGCGCACGGCAAGCCAGGTGAAGAAGGCCACGCCCAGCGGTTTTCCAATGAGCAGGCCGAGCACAATCCCCTGGAACACGGGCGTCGCCGCCATCAAGGCCAGGTTGCCGCGCAGCGTCACACCGGCGTTGGCCAGGGCGAACACCGGAAGCACCAGATACGTGGCCCAAGGGGTGAGGGCGTACTCGAGCCGCAGGGCCGGAGTCTGCATCCTTTCCGCCATCGCCTCCAGGGCCTGCGCGGCCGCCTGCTGGTTGTCGCTCATTTCAACGACGGTCCCCGGACCCGCAGTCGACCTGCCGCCCAGGATGGCAACACATTGGGCCTGGTAAGCGTGCAGGTTCAGTTTCGATCGGGCCGGGATCGTCAGCGCCAGGAGCACCCCGGCGATCGTGGGATGGACGCCCGACTCGAGAAAGGCCAGCCACAGCAGGACGCCCAGGATCGCGTAGGGAAGCGGGTTGCGGACGCCCTGCCAGTTCAAGAGCAGCAAAATCCCGAAGACCACGGCTCCGGCGAGCAACGCCACCCACAAGATCGTCCCGCTGTAGAACAGGGCGATGACCAGGACGGCCCCGATGTCGTCGACGATCGCCAAGGCGGTGAAGAAGACGCGCAGGGCGATCGGGACCCGGCGACCGAGCAATGCCAGGATCCCAAGCGAGAAGGCGATATCGGTGGCCATCGGCACCGCCCAGCCGGAGGCGGTCGGGGTCCCCTGGTTAAGCAGGAGATATGCCGCGGCCGGCACGAGCATCCCTCCGATCGCCGCCATCGCCGGCAAGGCCGCCCGGCGAGGCGAGGCGAGCTCCCCGATCGTGATCTCGCGCTTGATCTCCAGGCCGACGACGAAGAAGAACAGAACCATCAGGCCGTCGTTGACCCAGTACAGCAGGTCGTGCGACAGCGAGAACGGCCCCAGTTGGATCGACAGCTCCGTCCTCCAGAAGGCGTGATAGGCCTCCGCCAGCGGCGAGTTCGCCAGGAAGAGCGCCGCCAGGGTGGCCGCCAACAGGATCATGCCGCCGGCGGCCTGCAGCCGGGTGAAGCGCTGGAACAGGTTTCGCACCTGGACCCCCAGCGGCTTCTCGATCTGCTCGAAGAGCGACTCGACATCCCACGGGCCCTCGTAGCGGACCCCGTTGATGAAGAACGTCGGCGTGCCGTTCACGCCACTGCGCACGCCACCGCGGAACTGCTCTTCGACCTTCTCGCGGTAGATCTCCCCATCGAGCTCTTCCCGGAAGCGTTCGACGTCGAGCCCGAGCTCGCCGGCGTACTGGATCAAATGATCGCGGTCGAGCGCGCCCTGGTGGGCGAAGAGCACCTCGTGCATCTCCCAGAACTTCCCCTGGGCGGCCGCCGCCTCGGCCGCTTCGGCCGCCTTCAACGCATTCGGATGGGAGGTTCGGATCGGAAAGTGGCGGAAGACGTAGCGGATACGGTCGCCCAAGCGGTCCTTGATCTCCTGCACGATCGACGACGCCTGAAGACAGTATGGACATTCATAGTCGCCGTACTCGACGAATACAACCGAGGCGTCGGACGGGCCCAGGACGCGGTCTTCCCGAGTAACCGGGACCTTCAGGCGGCTGGTGGTCTTGAGGGTCATGGCGAACCTTTCTGGGTGCGCGGCAGGGACTCGAGGGCTTGCAGGACGCCGTCCGCCCCGGGATTGACCCCCATCGGGGAGACTGCGCTCCAGGCGATCGTCCCTTCTTGATCGATGACAAACAGCGCCCGTTCCGCTACGCGGTCTTTGGGGCGGAAGACGCCATAGGCCGCAGCCACGGCGCCCTGCGGATCGGCGTCGGAGAGCAGGGGGAACTTGAGGCCGAGCGCCGAGGCGAATCGCTCATGGCTCCTCAGGCTGTCGACGGAGATTCCAGCGAGGCGGGCGTCGAACTCTTCGAACATCGGCAGGACTTCATTGTAGAGGGCCAACTGCGAACCGCAGACCGGCGTCTCATCGGCGGGATAGAAAGCCAGAATGACCGGCCGACCTCTCCACTCGGAAAGACGGATTGGGCCGCCGGTGGCAGGGAGCCTGAAATCCGGCGCCGGGCGTCCGGGCTGGAGCGGGCGCGCTTCCGGTTCTGGAGACGCGGGGAACAGTCGACGAAGGAATGACATCGGTTGGTCGCCGTGGCAGGCGCGACGGCTATTCTATCCAACCCCCAGGCGCGTAGGCAGTCAGTTCGAGTCGAGCTTGCCCTGAAGGTCCTGCAGCGCCGCCTTGAGGGATAGTTGCTGGTGGGTCGTGGTGAGATCGCCGCGCGTCCGCTCGACGACGCCGCGGACCATGTCGGTGATCCGCCGCAGTCCTCCGGTGATCGCGTCGGGGTAGTCGACGGTCACGAGCAGATCGTAGATGTCATCCATCGCGGCGAGCAGGCGCTCAGCTTCGGCCACGCCGTCGTGGCGCAGGACGTCCAGGGTCCGACGGCGCAGCTCGCCGGCGGCTTCGCCCAGACCGCCGAGGTACGCGGCGTAGTCGACGCCCAGCGTCTCAGGCGCCGGCAACGGATCCCCCCCGACCAGGGCGTAGACGACGTTCGCCTCACTGAACTCCTTGAGGGCGTCCTGGGTGTATCCAGCGTGGTACAGATCAGGATAGGGGCCCAGGCCAGTCCTCAACCGGTCGACAATCTCGCGCGCCTGCTGCAGTTGCTCGCGGGCCGCGTCGCGTTCATCGCGGTGCACGGAGCGAATGGCGTGTGCACAGTGGCGAATCAGCGTCCGCGAGAGCTGCAGGGCCTCATCGCGGGCGGCGTTCTTCTCTTCCAGATGGGCCAGGGCGCGCTCGCCGATCGCTTGCAGGTTGTCCATCATTGCGGGTCCTTGGGCGGGTCGTCCGGCGGGCGGAACAGGTGGTCCGCCAGGGACGGAATCTCCGGCACAGCGATCTCGCCGTATTGCGTCTCAAAGCGCGCCAGATGGTCGGTCAGGGCGCGCAGCACCAGCTTGGCGTTCAGGGGGGTCATCACGATCCGCGCCCGGACTCGAGCGTGCTGCACCTGGGGCATGATCTGGGCAAAGTCGATGACGATCTCCGACGGTGAGTTGGTGATCAGGGCGAAATTGCTGTAGGTCGGGACGAGATCGGCCGGCAGCTGCACCTGCACGCGTCCGGCAGCGGGTTTCTCAGGTGTGGTCATGGCCCACCTCGCGAAGAAAGGGCCGGGCCGGCCGCCGACGGCTTGCGAAGGGGCCGGCCCGACTCATGGGGCGCTAGAAGGGGATGTCGTCTTCGTTCTCGGGCAGGCCCAGCCCGCCTTCCTCGGCGCCACCGCTGGCCTCGCCGCCCGGACCGCCGAGGAAGCGCACGGTCTCGGCGGTTACCTCGAACGAGGCGCGCGGCGTGCCGTCCTGGGCGTTCCAGATCCGCGGGTTGCCGTTGTCATCGGGGTTCAGGCGCCCCTCGACGAGGACCTGACGGCCCTTGCGCAGGTACTGATGGGCGGTCTCGGCCTGCTTGCCCCACACCGAGACCCGGAACCAGACCGTCTGCTTGACCTGGTTGCCGGCGTTGTCGGTGTAGGTGCGGTTGGTCGCCACGTTGAGGTTGGTGACGGCCTGGCCGCTGGGCGTATAGCGCATCTCCGGATCACGCCCAAGGTTGCCAACGAGGATGACTTTGTGGAACATGGGAACTCTCCTTACCGATGGGGGCTGGTTACCGTTCGGCCCGGGCGGCCGTCTGCGTCTAGCGGTTTCCCACCGGTGCTAGAACAATTGTACTACGCGCCCCGCATCTGTCAATCCCTAAAGGTCCATGCTGCCGCGATCTTCGAGGGAGACGGATCAAGCCGGGTCCACTTGGCCCGTGCCCACCTCAGAGGTATGCTGGTCGCCGACCGCTGATCCGAGGCTGCCTTGCCCCTCACTCGCGCCGCGATCCTGGCGCTCCTCACCGTGAGCCTGGTGCTCGTCGCGTGCGCTGGCCCGCCGCCGGAGCCGCCCCCAGGGACGGGCCAACCCCCCGGGATCGCCCTCCCGCCGGAGTGGACCGACACGCCAGTGCCCACCGAGCCCCCGCCGACGCTGACGCCGACGATCACGCCCCCGTTCGGCCTGGCCTACGCGACGCCGGTTCCGGTCGATCGCGAGTTTGACGGCTGGGTCCGCCTGGAGAGCAAGAGCGCCGCCCTATGGATGCCGCCCGGTTTCGAGGGCACCGACCTGGGCGAGTTCGGCGACCTGATGGCCTTGATGGCCTACGCCATGACCGAGGCGATGGGCGAGATGGCGTCAGCTTTCGTCACCCCCGTCCCCGGCCGACCGACGCCGACGATCGTCTCGCTCGAGGAGCTGCAGCAGACCTTCCGGTTCGACTTTGTCCTGGCGGGCAGCGAAGCGGATCAGGCGGCTCTGTTCGTTGTGGGCAACCCGCCCGAGCAGGGGCTCGACCTGGGCAAAGCCATGGAGGAGGCTCTCGACGGATTCGAAGGCGAAGTCTTCGTCGACGACCAGAACGCCATCGCCGATCGGCCGTATCCGACGGCCCGCCTGACCGTCTTGGTGTACGACGCCGAGACCGAACAGGAAGGCAAGCACCTCCTCTACGTCTTCGTCATTGACGACCGGGCCTGGGAATTGAACTACGCCGCCCCCTCGGAACGCTTCGATGACTTGTTGCCTCTCTTCGAGAAGAGCGCGGCGAGCTTCGAGCTCAAGCCAGGCGGCTAGAAGCGCGCCGTGCGGAGCCTTCCCGTCCTCACGGGGCTTCTCGGGCTTGGCGCGGAGGCCCTAATCCTGCTGGCATTGTTCGAGATCCCTCCCTTCGGCCGGGGCAGCAGCGACATCGTCTGGGCCCTTCCCTGCTTCGGGTTGGTGGTTCTCGGCCTCGCCGGGTCGGGAAGTGCGATAGCGCTTGCGAGGCGCCGCCAAGTCGGCCGGGATGGATGGATCGTCGTCGGCATCGTTCTGAACGGCATGTGCCTGGCCGTCCCGGTCGCCGCGCTGGCTTTCGGAGTCGCGCGGGCCCTGATCGTCCCAGGCTAGCGCCCGTGTCCAAGGAGATCGGGAATGGACTTCTTCAAGGTCATTGAACGGCGTCAATCGGTGCGCGGCTATTCCGATTTGGCGGTCGAGCCGGACAAGTTGCAGCAGATCCTCCAGGCGGCCAACCGGGCTCCGTCGGCGGGCAATCTCCAGGCGTACGAGATCGTCGTCGTCCGGGATGCCGACCGCAAGCGCGCCCTGGTCAGCGCCTCGGGCGATCAGTGGTTCGTCGGCCAGGCGCCGGTCGTGCTCGTTTTCTGCGCCCATCCGGCCCGCTCGGCCCCCAAGTACCGCGAGCGAGGCGAGCGCCTTTACGCCGTCCAGGACGCGACGATTGCCTGCACATATGCAATGCTGGCCGCCACTGCCCTCGGCCTTGGGACGGTCTGGGTCGGCGCGTTCGCCGAGCCCGGCGTCCGCACCGCGCTCAATCTGGCCAAGGACTGGCTACCGATCGCCCTCCTCCCCGTGGGCTACCCTTCGGAGCCGCCGCGGCCGAGCACCCGCCGGAGCCTGAAGGATCTCGTGCACGAAGTGTGAGATAGGTGTCCGTGTCCGTGGCCGAAGACGACGCGGCGTTCAAGTCAGCCCGACAAGAGAACCACCGCAACAAAGCACAGGGCGATTCCCGCCCACTGCGCGCGTGACACGGCCTCCTTGAGGATCCACTTCGAGAGGAGCACCGTCACGACCGGCGCCATGGAGGAGAGGACAGCCGCGACGTCCAGGCGGATCAGACGCGAGGCCAACATGAACAAGAGGTTGCCGCCGGCATCCAGGACGCCAGCGAGGATGGCGAGCGGGTGCCGCCGAAACGACACCGTCGGCATGCGCAACACAAGGAGGACAACGACACCGACGACAGCTCCAGCCGCCTTGGCCACCGCCAGGGGGCCAAAGACGTTCTCCGCTTTCACCTGGGCCAGCAACACCAGGAAGCCCCCGATGAAGACCCCCGAAACCGTGGCCAGCAGCAGGCTCCGGTTCCGTTCGGACGCTCCGGCGCGTGGCGCGCGCGCCACCATCGAGATCCCGGTTGCGCCAACCACGAAGCCCAACCACTGCGCCGGGGTTGGCGCCCCCTGCAGCGCGATCCCGGCGGCGACGGCGGTCACCGTCCCTACGACGGAAGCCGTCGGCGCGACGATCGCCGCGCTGCGGCTGGCGAGCCCTCGGTAGAGAGCCGTCACGCCGAAGGCGCCGCTGACCCCAGCGGCCGCGGCAAAGGCGAAGTCGGCCGGAGAAGGTCTCGGCCCTCCTGCCGCCACGGCCACGAGGGCCATCAACGCGCAGCCGGCCAGCGAGATCAGGACCAGGATCTGAAACGCATGGGCACGGCGGGTGGCCACGCCTCCGCTGAAATCCGCGCCCCCCCAGACGACGGCCGAGCCCACCCCAAGGGCAAGGCCCGCCAAGCCCACCGACGTCCAGTCAGCCACCGGCGACTCCCTCAGCACCACGAGGTGAGACGCGGGTGCTTGTCACGATGTGCATCAGCGCATTCATCCCCACTCCAAACACAACCTGGCGCATGGCCAGGTTGTGCGTAACGCCCAACAGCCTGAATTCCGCTTTGAGAGGTGCCCCAGGGGTGAATTGAACACCCAGCCTTGGCCTTAGGAGTGCCCTGCTCTGTCCATTTGAGCTACTGGGGCAGGCCCTCTGATTATACGCAGGACGTCCCGGCCAGGAGCCGGGTCCTTCGCCCTGTGGCGCACAGGACACCGCAGGGGACCATCGCCCCGTGGGCGGCGACGGCCCCCTGGCCCATTCTCGGCGGCTCCTAGGCGTCTCCCGAGATCGAAGCCGCTCGTTCGACCAGCCGGATGAACTCCCACACTTCCTCGTCCTCATGGGCGATCGGCTTCAGTCTCTCCAGCCACGGGACCACGTCGCCGAGCGTCCGCTCCTGAGCCCAGTAGCTGTCGCGCAGGATCTCGGCGAACTCGGCCGAGAGCACCGCCAACTGGAAGGCACTCGAGGTCGCCTCGAAGCTCATGGCCAGCTCGCCGGTGGCGATCGACTCGGTCAGTTGCTCGACCGCATGCGTGTCGGGATCCTCCCAGCGGAGCACGACCTGGGCAATCTCGCCGCTCGCTCCATCGTGGAACTTGACCTCATACAGCGCGGTGACGTCCTGCCCGGCGCCGACTTCCCCGGCGTCGACGGTATCGTCTAGGAATTCCTCATCCCGGATGGCCCGGTTCTCGAAACCGATCAGGCGGTACCGGCTGACCACAGCCGGATTGAAGGAGACCTGGACCTTGGCGTCCGCCGCGATCGTCTGCAGAGTTCCGGTCAGGTTCTCGACGAAGACCTTCTCGGCCTCGGCGGCATTGTCGACGTAGGCGTAGATCCCGTCGCCTTCATCGGCCAGGCGCTCCATGAGGACGTCGTTGTAGTTCCCCATCCCAAAGCCCACGGCGGTCAGGCGAATCCCCCCTTTGCTCTCGCTGCGTACTTTCGCCAGCATATCCGACGCCCCCGTCACCCCGACGTTGGCGACGCCGTCCGAGCACAGGATCACGGCGTTGATCGAGCCCGGCTGGTAGGCCCTGTCGGCGAGCTGATACCCGAGGCCTAGGCCGTCGGCGGCGTTGGTTGAGTCGCCCGGGCGCAGGCTGTAGATCGCGTCCAAGATCGCCGTTCGCTCCCCCACCGGCGTGACCGGCAGGACGACGCGCGCCTGGCTATCGAAGGTGACAACGCCGACACGATCGGAGGGCCCCAATGTCTCCACCAGGCCGGCCAGAGATGCCTGGACCATGCCCAACCGGTTGCCATCCGCCATCGAGCCCGAGCTGTCGATGACGAACACCAGCACGGCCGGCCGACGCTCCTGGTCGTCAATCTCCCGGCCCTGGATCGCCACCCGGATCACCTGGTAGCGATCATTCTGGACGAACGGCGTGGGGCCGCCATCCAGGCTGACGGCGAAAGCGCCGTCCACCGGGGGCGCTTCGCCGTACTCGAAGTAGTTCACGAACTCTTCGACGCGCACGGCTTCGGCCGGAGGGAGATAGCCATCGGCCAGATACCGGCGTGCGATCGTGTACGAGCCGGTATCGACGTCGAGGGCAAAGGTTGAGAGCGGATCATCCTCCGTGTCGATGAATGGGTTGACGCCGTAGTCCTTGAAGAACACATCGGCGTAGGGCTCACCGTTGACCGGATCGGTCCCTCCGTAGGAGGGATACCCGCCATCGCCAATGAAAGGCGTGGCGGGCACAAGGGCGGAATACGAGTAGCCGTCCGCGCAGCAATTCAAAGTGATATTCGAGAAGACGTTCCCTACGGCCGGGCCGAGCATCCCCAGGACGACGACGGCGATGATCCCGAGAAGGAACAAAATGCCGAAGATCTCGACAATCGGAATGCGGGGTCGTGCGGTTGGCTTCGCCATGACAGATCCTCCTATTGACGCCCCAACGGCGGGGCGGGCTGACGGCGGGTCGCGCTGACGTCAGCCTAGAACTGCCCGGGCGAATCGCCTTCCGGAAAACTGCCGCGTTCCTGCCGGCCGGAGCCCCCGCAGGCAGAGACCCCGCTCCAGGGGTTGGGCCCGTCGTCTGTCAGCCGGTGCCGGGATATTGCTCACCTACGGCCGGAAGGACGGCTCGGTACAATGTATTCGGATTATTGAATATATCTGGAGGCGGGTGGATGGACGGCTACGCAGCCGCCGGAGATTTGCTCAAGGTCTGTGGACACCCCGTCCGGCTACAGATTCTCGAGGTTCTGCTGCGCGACGGCGAGGCGTGCGTCTGCCACCTCGAATCGCACCTCGGTCAGCGGCAGGCGGCCATCTCGCAGCATCTGGCCCGTCTTCGCCAGGCGGGGCTGGTCGTCGACCGGCGCGACGGCTGGAACATCTTCTACTCAGTGACCGATCCTTCAATCCAGAGGGTGGTGACAGCGGCGCGGCGCACGGCCAGCCAGGTTGCCCAGCTAGGCGGCGACCGACTGGCCTTCGATCTAGCTGGCCGCCGGGAAGCCAACACTTGTCCCTGCCCCCGCTGCGAGAAGCCGGATCCCGGCCGGGCATCGCGGAAACAGTCTCGGCCGTCAGCGCGCGCGGAGTAGGTCGATGGAACTTCTTTCCGGTGCGCTTCACCTTCTGCGCGGCGGACTGGCCAGCCTGGCGGCGTACCTGGCGGCGCACATCCTGCTGTGTTTGGTCCCGGCGTTCTTCATCGCCGGCGGACTGACGGCCCTGGTCCCCAAGGACTCGGTCACGCGTTTCCTGGGGCGGAGGGCCCCCAAGATCGTCTCCTACCCGGCTGCGGCGATGGCGGGCTCGGTCCTGGCGGTCTGTTCGTGCACCATCGTCCCCCTCTTTGCCGGGATCTACCGTAAAGGGGCCGGCATCGGCCCGGCGATCACCTTCCTGTTCTTCGCGCCGGCCGGCAACATCCTGGCCCTGGCCTACACCGGGGTGGCGATCGGGCCGGACCTGGCCCTTGCCCGCCTGTTCCTGTCCCTCGCCTTCGGGATCGGCATTGGCCTGATCATGGCCCTGATCTTCCGGCGCGCCGACGCCGCCCGCGAACTCCAGGCCGATGACCTGTTCGCCGGGACCGGCGGGGTGCGGCCGGGTGTGATCGCCTTCCTTCTAGCTCTGGTCGGTTTGTTGCTGGCCGGAACGCTCAAGATCGGACTCCTGACGACGCCCGTCCTCCGAACCGAACTTGCGATCAGCGGAAGCGCTGCGCTGGAAGATGCGCTCTTCCGCCTTGTGCCCTTCGATGCCAGCCGGGGCGAGGAGGGCGTCAGCCTGCAGGGCGCGGTCTTGATCGTTCTGCTGGGGACGATCGCCTATGCCGCCTGGCGCGGGTTTGAGCCGATTCACGACGGCTTCAACCGCTGGACGTACCTCGCCCTGGGGCTGATCGCCCTGACGCTGCTGGTGGCGGCCGCCGGGGTCGTCCCCGGGCAGGAAGGGCTGGTGCTCCTGTTCCCCGGTCGATTCTTCGCGGTCACCGGATTGCTGGGCCTGTTGGTCTGGCTTGCCCGATACCGGCTCGGCGAGATGGAGCGCCGGGCCTGGTTGTGGGAATCGTGGCGCTTCGTCAAGCAGATCGTCCCTTTGTTGCTGGTGGGCGTCTTTCTGGTGGGCGTGCTTCGCCAGTTGCTGCGCCCCGAGTGGATCGAATCGCTCGCCGGCCAGAACACCCTGAAAGGCAACCTGGCCGGCGTGGTCTTCGGCATCTTCATGTACTTCCCAACCCTGGTCGAGGTGCCGATCGCCCAGATGTTCCTCAACCTGGGTATGCATCCGGGGCCGCTCCTGGCCTATCTGATGGCCGATCCCGAACTCAGCTTGCAGAGCATTCTGTTGGTGGCGGCCATCATCGGGCGCGGCAAGGCGTGGACCTATGTGGCCTGGGTGGCGCTGTTTAGCACGGTCGCCGGATTGATCTACGGGAGTTGGGTCGACGGCGCCAGTCTGGCCCGGGTGGCGGCCTACCTGGCAGCCTTCCTCGGCACTCTGGCGCTGGTGCTCGCGTGGGCTTCTCGCCGGGGGGCGGCGCTGCCCCAGCCGGCGGTCCATCCCACAAAGTGACGGGGACAGCCAGACCCGGCCCCGTTCTCATCGGAGGAAGCGATGGTCACGATCAAAGTCCTGGGGCCCGGATGCCCCAACTGCAAGAAGGTTGAGGAGCTTGCCCGGCGCGCCGCCGGCGGACTTGGGGTGGACGCCGAGTTCATCAAGATCACCGACTACGGCAAGATCATGGAGTATCCGATCCTGTCGACGCCGGGGCTGGTGATCAATGAGAACGTCGTTTGCAGCGGCCGCATCCCGAGCGAGGCCGAGATCACGTCCTGGCTGGCGACGGCGTTGATCGCGCCCGGGCAGTAGGCCTGATCGGCCTGTTGAAGGTCGAGGAGCAGGCCGTCGACGGCGTTCGTCGAGTCTCCTGGGCGACCCGCGCTCGGCTGTCAAACGTGGCGATTCCAGCACGATCAGCGGGCCCCAGCGTCTCCACCAGGCCACCCAGAGACGCCTGGACCTTCCCCCGCCGATTGCCATCGGCCTTCAAGCCCGAGCTTTCGATGAAGAACACCAACACGACCGGCCGGCGCTCCTGGTCGTCCATCGCCCGGCCCTGGGAAACTGCCGCGTGCCTACCTTGGGGATGAAGCGCTCCGGCTGGAACGCTGGGGACGGAGGCTAGCTCACAACGTCGAACACCAGCCCCTGATATCGAA
Organism: Anaerolineales bacterium; assembly: GCA_035471625.1. Lineage (GTDB taxonomy): Bacteria > Chloroflexota > Anaerolineae > Anaerolineales > E44-bin32 > DATEVL01. The sequence goes on along the minus strand of DATIPT010000178.1, from coordinate 1,178 downwards.
CCCAACCGCGCTGCTCGCACACCTGGAGCGCCACGCCGCCAGCCTGGCTTTCCCAGTAACTGCTGGGCAGGCGAAGGACCGCAGCGGTCCGTAGCAGGGCCAGGAGCCATCCTGGCGGTAGACGAATCCATCGTGTGAGATCTTCCACCTGTACCAGATTCAACCCGGCCGCGGCAGCGAGGTTCGCGGCCTCGAACGCGGTCATCAACGATCCCAGCCGCCACCCCTCGACGAACCGGCGGATCCAGCGGTCCCGGTCCCAGAACCCGGCGTGCCCGGCGGCATCTTTCCCCTCCGCCAGGAAGTCGTCGACCACGATGAGCCGACCCCCTGGCGACAGGCAGGCACGCGCCTCGGCGAAGAACCGTCCCGGATCGGCGGCGTGCGCGAACGACTCGATGGCGTACGCGCCGGCGGCTTGGCAGCGCAAGGGAAGCGCATGAAAGTCGGCCACGATGAATTGGGGCGAATGCGGATCACTGCGGGTACGCACGTGAGCCTGTCGCGCCTGAAGCCGGCTCAACGTCAGGCCCACCACATCGCTGTTCGTCTGCGCGGCGACGTCGATCGCCGGCCCGCCGACGCCGCATCCCAGATCGAGCACGAGAGCATGCCGGCCGCTCGCCGCAAGCGCCGCGTCCAGCCACGCCGCAATCTGCAGGTGGATGCTCCGCAGCGCCTGGTGCGGGTCGGCCACTCCGGGCATCCACAAACGCCGGTGGATCGTGGCGGTGGCCGCGCCCCGACCGAAGCGCAAGAACCGGCGGGTGTTGCGCTCGTAGTAGTCGGCGACGCGGTCGAGTTGACCGTCGTTCACGTCGTGACCCTCACCACGCGCCCGACGGCGCGAACGGCGTACGGCGACGGGATCAAGCCGATTCGTCTCATTCGAGATTCGCGGGGAACGCCCGCGCCGGCCGCGGGCGACAGCTCACTTGGCGGTCGGTTTCTTGCGGTCCTTCGGCGTCGCCGGCTTGTCGTCCATCGCGTAGGCCGTGATCGGCTCCTGGCGGCCCATCAGCTGCAAGGGGGGCTGGCGCTTGGCTCGAACACCCTTGACCAGCCGATAGGTCGCCTCACTGAGAAGGATCTGCGAACCGTCAGCCAGTTCCTGCAACCGCTTGGCGACGTTGACCGTATCGCCGACGACGGTGTAGTCCATCACGCGCTCCGAGCCG
>DATIPT010000177.1:0-2447 GCA_035471625.1 Anaerolineales bacterium | reverse complement strand
CGAGGCGATCGAGCTGGGGGTTCGGATGATCGCGTGCCAGCTGACCATGGGCGTCTTCGGCCTCGCCGCCGAGGACTTCATCGATGGGACCGAGATCGGCGGCGCCGCGACGTTTCTGGAATACGCGTCCGAGGCTGATGTCCAACTCTTCGTCTAGCGATCACGGCCCCACCGGAGGCATCCAAGACTCTTTCCTGGAGGTGGACGGTGGCGTCCCCAAGCCCGGATAGGCACCTCGACTGCCGCGGCTTGATCTACCCGGCCCCGATCTTGAGAGCCGAACAGGCCTTGCGCGAGATGGGTGAAGGCGAGCTGCTCGAAGTGCTCACGACCGACGAGAACACGAGGCCCGACTTGAACGCGTGGGCCCAGCGCGCCGGTGCTGAGGTCCTGGTGGTTACCGATGTCGTGGATGGGGCGTACCGCTTCTTCGTGCGGAAGACCCGCACGGCGGCAGCCCAGGAAACGGTCGAGCGCGGTCCTGCTCCGACCGCGAGGCTCTTCCTGGTCGTCCTGAACAGCGGCTTCGACTACTCACCGATTGTCCGGTCAGCCTTCATGTATGCTTCGCTGGCGGCCGCGATGGGCTTCGAGACGGTGGTGTACTGTGTGCAGGCCGGGGCCGAGACGATGGTGCGGGATCGGATCCAACGGATGGATCAGAGCCGAACAGGGGAGCCCACGATCCTGGAACGATACACCGAAGCCGTCGAAATGGGAGTCCGGGTTGAAGTTTGCGAACAAACGGCCAACGTGCGTGGCATCCGGGCCGAAGACCTGATGGAAGGGGTCGTTCTCAAGGGCGGCGCGGTTCTGATCGACTACGCAGTCCGCGCCGCAGGCCAACTCGCATTCTAGATCCCGGAGCAAGGGGATCGCGCAGAGGATATGAAGGAAGGAGAACTATGTCCGAAATGTGGAATGCAGACAAAGTGCTGGACTGCAGCGGAATGCTCTGCCCCATGCCGGTGGTCAAGACGTCCAAGGCGATCCGGGACGTCGGCGTGGGACAAGTCCTGAAGATGATCGCTACCGATCCGGGGGCGCCCTCCGACATGGAGGCCTGGAGCCGGCAAACCGGCCACGAGCTGCTGCAGTCCACAGAGGAAGGTGGGAAGTACGTCTTCTATTTGAAGCGGACAGCCTAGGTCGGAGGTGGGTCCCTATGCGTCCGCAGGTGCAGGCTGCCGCAGGCGCCGAAGCAGAGTCGCAAGATGGGCGCATCAAGCCGAAACGAATGGGGACCGGGAGACCGATTGTCCTGCTCTTCCTGCTGGCCATCGCCGGTCTTCTCGACTTCCTCCGCCCCGCCTTCTCCAAAGACGAGTCTCCTTGGCGCGCCAACGAGCCGGCCCCGGCAACGACGCTCGTCGATGCCGAAGCGGCTGTCACGGTAGAGGTGGCGTCCTTCGGGCGCCCCCCCGACAGCGCTCGAGCCTGGATCGTCTGATCGTAGCAGGGCTTCTCCCCTCCGTCTTCGCCCGTACCGCCACCTTCCTGGAAACGTGACCCAGCGCATCCGATTCGTCCGGACCGTCGACCCGCGACGGTGATCCGGCGTGTTGACGAGGGCGCGACAATGAGGGTACAGGGCGGGCCGCCGTGGACCAATGGCAGACCTTCTTCGCGATCGGCGCGGTCATGTTTGGGGCATTCGCCCTTGCGATGCGAATGCGCCGCCGGTCACCGGAGGCGGCCCGAGGGGATCGGCGGTTTCCCTTAGGTTGGTTCGCCCTCTTCGCCGGCCTGATCTTTCTTGCCCTCCTGCTCGACCTGACTGGCCTCCTTGATTTCCTCGAATGCCTTGTTCCCATGGTCGGGCTCGGCTCGTTCGCCCTCTCCTTGAGCACGGCGCTCGGCGGAACGGCGGGGCCCTATTGACCCGAGCACGACCATGGGCGGCGGTGAGGGGCGGAGAAGGTGGTGGTGGACGGCTCCAAGCGGAAGGGCTTGAGCCTGAAGCATCTCGCTGGATTGGCAGGGTCAGGGATTCTCTGCCTGCTTGTAGAGTGTGGGGGTGAGTTCTTCTTCGAATTGTTGGGGGAATGGGCGTGGGTGCCGATTGTCGGCGTCCTTGTCTTCCTCATGCTGTCGGCGTTCGCCCGCTGGTGGAAGAAGCGGGAAGAGCGCTATGAAGCTCCGCAGGCGGGTTCAGTCGAGGGATGGATCCTGCAGTACTGGTACGTATGGCTTGGGCTCGCGGTCATGCTATCCGGGCTGATCCTCTTCTTGCGTGCAAGATGACGTCATTCAACGTGTGGATTGCCGTCGACTGCGGATCATCGCGCGCAAGCGCGGACTGCGCTCGGCGCCGAAGGTTTGAACCAGGGCGGGCGAGTTTCGCGGGTCTGCGGAGGGATCCCCCATCAACCCTGCGGCGCCGCGAGATCGAAGAGCAGAAAGCCATCCCCCTCGAACTCCACCTTGTAGTGGCTACGGAGTAGCTC
>DATIPT010000176.1:0-55862 GCA_035471625.1 Anaerolineales bacterium | reverse complement strand
GACGGCCGCGCCATCGAATCCGGCGCCGCGCTCTCCACTTCATCGTGATAGCTTCACGAAGGTACATGGACCCAGCCCTCCACAGTTCCAGTCTAGCGTCTGGAGGACGGACGGTACCTTACATGGAACTTACATGGGGGTTTGGTACTGGGGTACTGCCTCGGCCCGGCGGGATCAGGGCTCCATTCGATAGCCGAACCCTCGCACGGTGACGATCCGTTTCGGGTCTTCAGGGTTGTCCTCGATCTTCTTCCGGAGGAACCAGATGTACCGTCGCAGCGCGCTGCTCCCCTCCTCCCGGTAGTCCCCCCAGACCGATCGGAGGATCTCATCTTGAGAGATCGCCTCCCCCGGGCGCTCGGCCAGACAGGCCAGAACCCGGAACTCGGTCGGGGTCAGGGCCACCAGCTCGCCCTTCAGCCACGCTTCCCTCCGCTTGAGGTCCACCTTGATGTCACCAACCTCGAACGTTTGGACGGCCGCACCCCCGACCGGCGTCGACCGGCTGAGGACCGCCCGGACTCGTGCCCCAAGTTCCGCCAGGCTGAACGGCTTGGTGACATAGTCATCGACCCCCAGGCGGAACCCGCGCAGCTTGTCGGCCTCTGCGGTCTTGGCCGTCAGCATGATCACCGGCGTATCAGCCAGCTCCCGCAGGCGGGCGGTCAGTTCCCATCCATCCATCCCGGGCATCATGACATCGACGATCACCAGATCGGGGCGGGATGCGTAGAACCCACGCAGCGCCTCCTGACCCCCACTGGCGGCGGCGACCGCGTACCCTTCCCGCTCGAGGTATTCCCTCAGAAAGCGCAGCAGGGTGGGATCATCATCGACGATCAATAGGCTGGCGGCCAATCCATCTCCCTCCCGCAAGCCACCATTCTACAGCCCCGGCCCTTGCGCCCGGCGAGGCAACCAGAAGACCATCCGGGCACCGCCCTCCGGCACACGTTCGGCGCGGATCCCGCCCCCCATCGCTTCCAGGAGCCTGCGGGCGAGATGCAGGCCGAGCCCATGACCATAGGTCGCCCGGGAGTCGGACGAATCGAGTCGGTGAAATCGGTCGAAGACGCGCTCCAGTTGCGCCTCCGGGATGCCCGGGCCGTGGTCGGTCACGGCGATCGTGATCCGGTCGGGCTCCGCCTCGCCAGTGACATCGATTTCCCCCTCGCCGCCGTACTTCATGGCGTTGTCCAGCAAGTGGTGGAAGACACTCGTCACGGCGCGGGGGTCGGCCCATGCGTCGGGGAGGTCGGCGGGAAGCTCGACGCCGATCCGACGGATCCCATCGGCCGGGCGGAACCGGGCGGCTGCGGCCGCCGCCGTCGAGGCCAGATCGATCGATTCCGGACGCAGGGGGAACCGCCCGGCCTCCAGCGCCGAGAGATCGAGAATCGCTTCAACGAACTTACCGAGCCGATCGGTCTCCTCCAGGATCAGATCCAGTGATTCACGCGCCGGTGGCGACACCTGCCCCTCGTCGTCGACCAGCAACTCGATCCCGGTCCGGATGTTCGTCAGGGGTGCCCTTAGTTCATGCGAAACGAGCGCGACGAATTCGCTCTTGACCCGGTCGAGGGCGCGGAGCTCCTGGTTCAGGCGGTCGAGGTCGGCGACCATTTGCTGGAGTTCTCGAGTGCGCTCCTCGACTTTCGCCTCCAGGGCTCGATTGAGGGCCTCGAGCTCCGACCGGGCGCCGGCGACGTCATCAAGAGCGGATCGGAGGAGACGCTCGCGTTCGACGATCTGGGTCAGATCGACGGCGGTCGCCGCCAAGACGGGGCGCTGGCGTTCCACGGCGACCGGCCGCAGGCTCAAGCGCGCCGGGAACGTGGATCCGTCGGCGCGCGAGAAATCGACATCGCCCTGCCAACCCGCCACGACGGCCCGGGTCAGGATCTGATCGACGTCCTCCCCGGGGGCGAGCAAGTCCCGAAGGTGAATCGCGGCCCGCGGCTCCGCCGGGCGACCCATGGCCCGGTCGAAGGACGGATTGGCGAAGGTCACCACCCCGTCCGGTCGGGCGATGAAGGCCATGTCGGCTGCTCCCTCGATCAGCGCGGCATGCTGACGCATCTCGGCCTGCCCGGCCACAACCCCCTGACGGGCAAACAGCAGAATGGTCAATCCAATCGAGAGGACCAGGGCCAGCAAATCGACGGAGCCCTCCAGCCAGGCGTCGACAGCGGTGAAACCGACGACAGCATAGGTGAACGCCACGGGCAGCAAGGTCTCACCCCGCGCCCGGCTGGCGGTGGATTGGGGTGCCGTGATCTCCGACGCCCGGCGTGCCTCCAGGGCGGCCCACCCTCCGAGCAGCGGCGAGGCGAGCGAGAAGGCCGCCAGGAAGGCGGGGGTGGCCGCCTCGCCGAGCAAGGCAAGGTAGCCGGTCCCGAGGTTCGCCACCAGGGCCGACGTCCCAGCGCCGCCCAGGATCGCCAGCGGACGCAGGGGATGTGGTCCGGCAGCCAGGACGAGTCGCAAGACGAGGCCAAGGAAACACAGATCCAACGTTGGCCAGAGCACGGCCCAGAAGGTTGCGACGTCGTCGGCTAGGCCGATCTCGAGGATTGGCTGAACGAAGACCAGCCAGGCGAGCCCAAGCGTGGCCAGGACAAGGATGGCCACATCGAGCCAGCCGCGAAGGCGGCCGAATCGCTCCTGAGACCCGAAGGCCGCGCTGGCGACGGCCCACAAAGCGGAGCAGTACGCCGCCAGCAGGAGGAGATCGGCCGCAGACGGCGCCGTCCTCGGCTGATGGGAGAGGACCCATGAAGCCCACAGGAGCACCGCGCTCAGCCCGGCGAGGATCCACCCCGTCCCCAGGAAACGCCAAGCCCGACTGGGAGGAGAAGGACGCAGGCTCCGGGCCGTCGAGAGCGAGAGACGGGCCGCAATCAGTCGGACGACGACGAGGGCGGCGAAACTGAAACCCGAAGGTGACCCCGGCCGACCGGCCAAGCCCAGGAGGAAAGCCAGCCCGGCGGCGCCCATTCCTCCGATCAGGAGAATCCCCCCACGACCCTCCAGGCGTTCCAGGACACGATCCACGGCGCGCATTCTAGTCGGATGGAGTCGGGCGGGCAACTCGCCGGGGGAATCAACCGGGCGGCCCTGCAACGAGCTCAGGGCCGCCCGGCGTCGGTTGAGAAGCCTGCTAGCCGAAGATCGGCGGCGTGACCGTATTGGTCGGGGTATTGGTCGGGGCCGTCGTCGAGGTCGGCACGATGGGCGTGTTCGTCCGGGTCGGCGTCCGCGTCCGCGTCGGGGTATTCGACGGGGTCAGAGTGTCGGTCGGCGTCCGCGACGGGGTCGGAGTGTCCGTCCGGGTCGGCGTGCGCGACGGGGTCGGAGTGTTCGTCCGGGTCGGCGTGCGCGACGGCGTCGGGGTAATCGACGGCGTGTAGGTCCGCGTGGGCGTGTTGGTGATCGTCGGCGTCCAGGTTGGCGTCGGCGTGTTCGAGGCCGTCGGCGTCGCCACGCTCAGCGAGTCGGTCACCGAGCATCCATTGGTGAAGTTGAGGCTCACCGTATGGCTCCCGGTGAGGATCCCTCCCGGAACGCCGGCGAAGTCGGCCCGCCAATTCATCGTGACACCGCCAGGGTGGTTGTAGTTGGCGGAGCCGCTTGTGGGCGAAGAGTAGTCCGTCCCGTTCCAGAACGTGGAGAAGTTGTACTGCTTCCAGTCGAGGTACATGACTCCGGGGTTCAGAGACGTCCACCAGACGGTCGAGTTCAGGAACCGGAAGGGGATCGCGTTGTCGTTCCGAACATCCATCCGCAGGTCATCGCCTGAGATGTACAAACCACTGGTCGTGTAGATCAGGCTGCAATCCGGCGTCGGAGTGAGCGTCGGCGTCGCCGTCGTCGTCGGCGTCAGCGACGGTGTGAACGTCGGCGTCGGCGTCGATGTCTCTGTTGGCGTCGGCGTCTCGGTTGGGGTTGGCGTGTCCGACGGCGTCGGGGTGATCGACGGCGTGAACGACGCCGTCGGCGTGAAGGTGGGCGCCGAGATCGTTGCCGGCAGGCCGACGACGCGGGCGGTGCGGAACTGCTCGATGATCCCCTCGCGCTTGGCGACCAGATGCAACTGCGGCCAGACGCTGCTGAGGATCGGGACGATCAGCGGGTGCTCGAAGTCGATCGTGACCGAGACCCGGTCACCCGGTCCTCCGGCGTCTTCGACCGGCGAACACAGGGCCGGTGTCATCGTCGCCTGATCGGACGGGAACAGGATGAAGTCGTCGTTGACCCCGTCGCCATTGGCGTCGCGGTTGGAGCACACCGTGATCTTGAAGTAGCCCGGCTGGCCTGGCGTGAGCGACTCGTCGCGCAGGATCGACGACGAACCGGCGCGGGCGGTGTCCTCGATGGACGGCAGCCTTGCGGCGTCCTCTTCAGGACGATCGTCGCACACATTCCCGGGGAAGCCGACACAGTAGGTCGGATTGAACTCGCCGGTCACGGCGTAGCGCACTCCGAAGCGAGCGCCGTTCTCGATCGCCAGGTACGCATGGAGGACACGGGCCAGCTCGATGATCATGAAGATCACCAGGAGCATGACCGGGAGGATCAACGCGAACTCGACGAGGCCCTGGCCGCGGAACCGGCGGGGGATCCGGAGGAGCGGTGATGTTCCGGGAAGGTGAGTGGCCATCGGAAGGGATCCTCGTTAGTGCGTCAGGCGCGTGAAGATCCGCGAGGCGATCGCTTCGAACACGCGCAGAAGCCCGGCCCCGGTCGGGGCGAAATAGTAGTTGCCGCAATCATTGCCCGCGGCGACGCCGTTGCAGGGATCCTGCGCCGGGGGCGTGCCGGGGTCGTTGTCATCGCCCGCCCCGGCGACGTAGCGCAGGAGCGTCTCGCCCAGGTTCCCGCAGTCGGCTCCCATGCCGTAGGAAGGGTCACACGGTGTCTGGGTCACGCCGGAGCCCAGTCCGATCGTGAAGATCACGGCTCCCTGGCCGGGATTCGAGCAGGCCGCCGGCTGCGGCGAAGTCGAATCGGGGCATCCAACGAAATCGGCCATGTCGCGCGCGGCGTCATCGGCGTCGTACCAGAACGCTCCGGAGGCATGCCGGCCGGCGACGTTCGTGGAGTCGATGTCGGTGCAGAACGGACGGATCCACTCGGGGGTGCCAGGCCCGCCTGCGGTCGGACAGATCCAGTTGTTGGGGTCGGCCGTGCCGAAACCGGTGGTGTCTTCATACAAGGCGTTGGCGGCGCCGTCGGAGAGCAGGATCAGGATCCACACCGCTTCCTCGCGGATCTCGCCTGGGGTCTGAACGCCGTCGGCGTCGGGATCGCCAAACAGATTCCCTCCGAACAGCAAGCCGGACGACGTGTTCGTCCCGGTGCAGCCGCGCGGGTCGCCCCCGGCGCCGAAGTTGCACGGCGGGTTGCCCGGATCGGGTGAGACCTCGAGAGCATCCAGCGTGTTGGCCACGACGAATGGGTCATCGCCGTTGGCCAGGCTCAGCTGGAGACCACCCAACTCGGCGTAGGTCACTACGGCCATGCGGTCGTAGGGGAAGTACATGCGCGAGAGGAGGGCGTGCGCAGCGTCACGGACCTCCTCGAAGGGATGGCAATCGTCTTCGCGGTCGCCGTCCGGCGGCGGCCCAGGGTCGTCGCCGACGACATCGTCGGTGAGGAATCGGTTCAGGTTGCAGGTGACCGGGTCGTGCTCGGACGGGGCCGGGCCGGGATTGCCGATGGACGGGCAGTCGTCGGTGGTCCCATCCTCGTCGTTGTCGATGCCATCGAAGCACAGATCGAAGGACATCGACGACGAGGTGTCGATCACCAGGACGATGTCGACGGCGGCGGTTTCGGAGACGGCGTCGGCCCGGATCGGGAAGCTGGTGATCCCAATGATCGGCAGGAAGGCGAAATTGACGATGACCTCGGCCTGCACCCGAACGAACTTGCGGTAGGGATCCCCTCCGGTCGGGCACAGGCTCGGGTCGTGGGCCGAGGAGTAGGGTCCCGGCCCGAACGGCTCTTCACAGATGAAGACCTGAGCTGTTCCCGTATCGACGGCGTTGAGGTTGATGAATTCAGTGGCAGCCGCCGTCAGCTCGGCCACCGTCCGTCCCTCACGGAACTGGTTGGCGGCGCCGAGCGCCGCGGCGTCGACGGCGCGCCGCAGGTGCCCGATCTGGGTGAACAGGATGCCGGCATCCACGGCCAGGCCGATGAAGGCCGCCAGGCCGATGAAGGCCAGGGCGATCAGCACGAGCGCCTGGCCGCGCTCGCGCCGCCGGGAACGGCGGGACACGTCAGGGAGTGGGTGTGGGTTCGACACTGGCATTCGGCATCATACTGTAGGCGTAGAGTGTGACCGGGTTCGGGACAAAGGCCGTGATCCAGGGCAAACCCAGGATCATGTCGTAGTCGTACCAGATTTCCACCAAGACCACCCCGGTGCTGGGGGCAGCCGGATCCAGCAGGGCCTGGACCTCGGCCGAGGTGAAGTCTGACGTGTGCCGGTTGTAGAGCGCCAGCCCATTCTCCCCGGACGCGCCCGGGAAGCGGGCCGAGACGATCCCTGGGGTTCGAACGGAGAAGGCCGAGATCACCACATCGTCCGTTGCCGGATCGAGGCTGATCTGCCCCCCGGACCCGATGTCGATCGAATCCAGGGCGACTTGCTGGGTTCGCAGGTAGAAGTTCGTGTTCGGATCGACCCACACGCCCGTGTTGTCGTCGCGCACCGGGTCGTCACCGGCCGCCCAGCGCGCCGCCTCTCGGGCGGCATCGATCAGGTCGAGGTAGTAGTTGAGCATGAACCCGAATTCGATCAAGCCGGAAATCATGATCAGGAGGATCGGCAAGAGAATCGTGAATTCGACCAGGCTCTGTCCACGACCTGAGCCGAGCTTCCGCTGCATCCAGGAGAACATACGCTTTCGCATGCCGCTAGACCGCCGATGTGCCTTCATTATAGGAGCCCCCCAGGCCGGATTGGTAGTACCGAAGGGTGATGGGGCGCGCCTGTCTCCGGCCTTAGATGCTCTTGTAACACAATCTGAATACTCCGGGGAGGAATCGTCCTTCCTTGCGCGATCCAGGCGCCAGCCGACGGCCTGCCGACAGGGCCCGGGCGGCCCATCACCCCATCAAGCGCTCCAGCGCGGTCCGCCCGCCGAAGTAGACTACGCTGGCGCCGATCAGAAGAAAGGGCCCATAGGGGATCGGCATGTAGGGCGTGTAGCGCCGCCGCAGCAGCATTACGCCGATGTAGCCGATGCTGAAGATCCCGGCCGCAAGAACGCCCAGCACGATCGCAATGAGGATCCCCGGCCAGCCGACGACAAGCCCAAGTAGGCCGCCAAGCATCACATCCCCGAAGCCGAACGCCACTTCCTCCAGCGCCTGGCCTCTTCGCCGGGCGATCCAGCGCGCGATAAGAATGCCAAGCAGGTACATCAGCCACAGGATCACGAACCCGGCGATCCCCCCGAGAACCGTCTTCAGGGGGCCGCGAGCCGGCTGGATCGAGCCCAGCACCAGGAACAACACCGCCGCTGGGGCAACGACCACACGCAGGATCAGACGATGCTCGATGTCGACGACCGCGATCAGTAGGAAGATCAGCCCGACGAGGAGGGCGGGGATGAAGACGTTCGGATCGGGATTGCGCACAAACAGCCAAAGGGCAAGCCCGACGGAGGCCAATTCCACGATGAGGGGGCGAAACCCCCGCCGGGAGGCACAGTAGGCACACCGATCGGCTCGAGCGAAGAAGGAAACGATGGCGGACCATCCCAACGGCGGGCGCGGCGCGCCGCAGTATCGGCAATGGGGGCCGCTCAGCCGGCGCCTGGCAGGTAGGTCATCCGCCAAGATGTTGATCCCCGCACCGGCGGCGAGGGCAAGGATCCCGAGGATCAGGACCATGGATCACCTCACGAGGCCTAGTGTAACCCCTCTCCGAAGCCATCCGTCGCTCGCGTCGGCCGTCAACTGATGACCGGAACACACTCCCGGCTCCCCGCTCCGATGCGCGAACCCAGGGCGGAACCGTTCCATGAAAGGCCAGGACGTCTGACCCTGCATGCTAGAATGCGCCTGATGCCCACTTTGCCGCGCCCGCATCCCGATCAGCTAAGCTCGCTCGGCGCTCTCGTCTTGCTGGCAATCGGCCTGGTCCGCGTCGTCGCTTTGCCTACCCTCCCGATCGAGTTCTCCGCCGCCGGCCTCCTCATTCGTCTCGAGTTCAACAGTGCCTTTGTCTTGATCATGCTCGCCGCCGCGCTGACCGTGACCGGCGCGGACTGGCTGACCCGAAGCCATCCCCGCCCGCCGAGCGGCTGGTCGCGCCTGGAGTCGGTTATCGTCCCCGGTTTGGGCACCCTCGCCGCCGGCACCATCCTCACACGGGTCGAGCCCGGACCCGCGCTGTGGCTCGGACTGGCGGCCGCTGGCGGGGCTTTAATGGCGATCTTGCTGGCCGAGTTCGTCGTCCTGGATCCAACGGACCCTCGGCGGGCGGCAGCAAGCGCCGGCCTCACCGTCCTAACCCTGGTCCTCCTGACTGGGGTCTACTTCGCGCTGTTTGCCCTGGGGGTCCGGGCCGTCTTCAGTGTGCCGATCACGTTCCTGACAACGTTCGCCGTGAGCTGGCGGCTCCTCCGATTGCACCTTCCGGCGGCCGAGCCTTTGCTCCTCTCATTGGCCATTGCCGCCGCGGTCACCGAGGTTGGATGGGGCCTGCACTACTGGCCCCTGGCGCCGGCGCAGCCGGCTCTTCTCCTCGGGCTCCTTGCCTATCTGGCCTTTCAGGCCGCTGTCGCCCATCGACGTGGGCAACTGACGACCCGCCGCGCCGGGGAGTACGCGCTGGTCGCCGCCGCAGGTCTGGCCGGGATCATCCTGCTCCGTTGAGATTCGGATGAGGACCTGCCGACCGCCGCAGCCGACGCGGCGACTAGGCCGTACCGGGGTCGGTTCCAGGCTTGGGTGCTTCGCGCTTGGAGAAGGGCCAGCGGACGCGGCGTTCCTCGCCTCGGCGAAGGCGGTCCAGATTTGGCCGAAGGGCCAGAAGCATCAGGCCGACGGCCCCGAGACCGTAGACGGCATACGGCCACGGGATCTGGCCGGATCGAGCCGCCAGGGCAAGACCGACCGTCATCAGCCCCCCCACCGTGAGCGTAGTGACCGAGGCGTATCCGACGCCGAACATGAGGATCGGCACCAGCGGGATGACCCACGCGATCGGGGGCCACAGGCCGATGCCTACACCCACCGCCGTCGCACCGCCGGCGCCCCCGCGCAATCGCAACCCGGCCGGCGTCCGCTCCATCAGGAAGACGCTGTGATTGTGGCCGAGCACGGCGGCGACCCCGGCCAGTGCATGCGTCCAAGGGAAGCCGGGCACGAGCAACCTGACGAGCCACACAGCCGCGAAGCCCTTGAGAAGATCGCCAATCGCCGTCGCCAGGCCGGCCCAGAATCCGGCGGTCCGCATTACGTTCGTTCCGCCGGTCCGACCGCTGTGCTCGTTTAGCACGTTCTTGCCCGAAGCCAATCGAACGACCAACAGCCCGATCGGGACCGAGCCGATGACGTACGCCAGGCCGATCGAAATCACCCCCGCCAAGGTCCCCATCACCGCTCACACCTCATGCCCGGCCGTGGACGAGCCGGGGTATCACTGATCCTCCAAGACGAACAGGACCTCTCGCAGATTGCCGTGTTCGATCCGGTAGGCTCGGCCGCTCCATCCCGCCGCGGCTCGTGTACACACCACCAGGGCCGCCCCCGGGTAAGCCCATTCGTCTTGATCGGTAGCTGAAACCCCATCTGGGCCCGCGGGATGCGAGTGAAAGGCGGCGAGCATCTCCATGCCCTCCGCCTCGATCCGGTGGAGGGCAGCTACCAGGGCCCGCGGTTCCATCCGGTACCGGGTTCGGCTGTGAAGCTCATTCTCGACTGGGAGGACTTTCCGGACCTGCTCCCCCGTTCCCGCCAGCAGTCCGCACCCCTCCTCGGGCCAGCACGCGGTGAGATGGGACGCCAAGACCTCCCAGTCCGTCCTCCGCAGGCGAATGTCTCCGGCCCCCACAGGTCGAGGATTCTACTCGAGCCATCTGCAGCGCAGGGGATCGCCCGCCAGCGGCCTTGACAGGCATCGGCTCTCGAGGACAATCTATAGTCGTTGCCCCAGCAACGACTATGGCCAACGACTCGCTCCTGGCCCTCCAGAAGTTGGGATTCGCCGAGTACGAAGCCCGGGTCTACCTGGCGCTTCTTGCTCACAACCCCGCAACGGGCTATCAGATTGGCGTGCGCGCCGGGGTCCCGCGCTCCATGGTCTACGAGGCCCTGGGGCGCCTCGAGGCCCGCGGCGCCGTGCTGCGCTCCGGTGACCGGAGGGCGACGCGCTATCGGCCGGTTCCACCCGAGGCCTTCCTCGACCGCCTGGCCCGTGAGCAGGAGGGTCGCCTCTCGACCCTGCGCCAGGACCTGGTCTTCCGCTACCAGAAGCCAGACGACGACCGTTTGTGGACCGGTCGCGGCCTAGATCTCATCGACAGCCTCGCGTCCCAGATCATCGACACCGCCTCAAGCGAGCTGCTGAGCGTCATTGGGGATGACGAACTCAGCCGCTTCGGTTTGGCCCTGCGCCGCGCCTGTCAGAGGAACGTGAGGCTCGGAACGGTTGTGGCCGGTCAGTCCGATGCCCCCTGCGGTTTCTCGGTTCGTCATCCGCCGGTGGAAAGCGAGCTGCAGCAGCTCGACCGGCTCCTGCTGATCGTCCGAGACGCGGAAGAGGTCTTGATAGCCGACCTGCGATCCGAAGGGACGGCAACTCTGACGACGAACTCCCACATGGTGCACATCGCCGCTCAGTTCGTCTGGATGGAATTGCTGACCCAGCGCCTGGTCAGCAGCGGGGCGCCGGATCCGCTGGCTTCGCTTTCCGACCGGGATCGCAGGGAGCTCAAGATGCTGGGGACCCGCCTGCGGACCCTGGCCGCGCCGCAAGAAGAAGGCTCTCGAGGTTCCGATGGGTAGCCCGACGGCCCCCGCAGGCCAGCCTGCCCTGATCTCGAGAATCCGTCACCTCGTCGACATCTCCCCTACCGAAGACCTTGGAGCGAACCATGGACCGAACTGACCCTCCAGATCCCCGAAGCGATCAAGCTGCCGACGGCCTGCATCCCTCTCCAGACCGGCACGAGTTGGACCTCCACGATCATGCCGATCCGCATCGCCAGGCCTCGGCTCTCTCCGACGTGATCCTCGGTGGGCAGGATGGCCTGGTAAATGTGCTCGGAGTTGCCCTCGGACTGGCTGCGGCGACCTTTGATCCCCGGATCATCCTGGCAGGGGGGATGGCGGCAACATTCGCCGAGTCCGTCTCGATGGCGGCAGTCGCCTACACCTCTCGCCGCGCCGATCAGGACTACTACGAGAGCGAACGGGCGCGGGAGTATCGCCACCTGCGCCTGGTTCCCGCCGTCGAGCAGGATGAGATCCGTCGGATCTACGCCGGAAAGGGCTTCTCGGGCGAGATGCTCGATCAGGTTGTGCGCACCATCACCGCAAATGAAGACGTCTGGGTCGGCGTCATGATGGCCGAGGAGCTGCAGCTGACTCCGGTCGACTACAGGAGCGCCGCCCGGTCGGCGGCGATCGTCGGCGTGGCGGCGATCATCGGCTCGTTGATTCCCCTGGCCCCGTTCGCTGTCCTGCCAGTCCCTCCGGCGATGGTTGCCTCCGTGATCGTCGCGGCGGTGTCCTTGTTCGCCGTCGGCGCCTACAAGGCCCGGCGCACCGTGGGGAAACCTTGGCGCAGCGGTACGGAGATGGCCATCATCGGGACCCTGAGCGCCCTTGTCGGCTACCTCGTCGGCCTCATCTTCAAGATCCCCCCCAGCGCGTAGCCGCTCGCGGTCTCCCTCCGGCGCTCGACCGACTCGATCGGCGCCGCGAACCGCCTCCGCCATCAGGCGCCCGCAGCGCTTGTGCTAGTCCTTGGCGCTCCCTTGGATCCCGCCTTCCGTCAGGGCCCGCAGATCGGATAGCGCCGCGTCGACTTCGGCCGCGGTCACTTTCCGCTGCGGGTCGTCTTTCGACGCCAGGCGTCCGGCGGCGGCGTGCTCGCGGGCCACGTCTCGGATCGACCGGTCCCCCGCCACGGCCTCTTTCACAAGCCCGGCCGCGGCGGCGTACCCGATCAAGGGATTGAGCGCCGTGGCGATGATGGCGTTCCTCTCGAGCCAGCCGGTCGCCCGCTGCGCGTTCGCCTCCAGGCCTTCGACGGCCTTCGTCGTGAACGACCGTATCGCCCCGATGGTGACGTGCATCATCTCGAACAGATTGTGGGCTATGACCGGCATCATGACATTCAGTTCGAGCTGACCGGCGGCGGCAGCCTGGGCAACCGTCGTGTCGCAGCCGATCACATGGACCATGGCCATGTTCAACATCTCGGCCTGCACCGGATTGACCTTGCCCGGCATGATGCTCGATCCCGGTTGGAGCGCGGGCAAACGGATCTCGTCCAAGCCTGTCGCTGGGCCGGATGCGAGGAGGCGGATGTCATTGGCGATCCGCGTCAGGGTAATCGCCAGAGTCCGAAGCGCCCCCGAGAAATCGGCGAAATCCGCCATCGATTGCATGGCTTCGAAGAGGTCTTCACAGGTGTGCAGCTCAAATCCGGCAAGGTCGCTCAAGCGGGCAACCATCCGGCCGTGGTACTCGGGATGGGCGTTCAGGCCGGTCCCGACCGCCGTCCCCCCGATCCCCAGCCGGCGAAGCCCGTCCGCCGAGCGGCGGACCCGGTCCCGATCACGTGCCACCGCCGTGGCATACCCGCCGAACTCTTGTCCGAGACGGATGGGGACGGCATCCTGCAGGTGCGTCCGCCCGGACTTGACGATCGGGTCGAACGCCTTGGCCTTGCGCTCCAGGGCGGAGGCCAGATCGCCGACTGCGCTCAGCAGCTCGTCGAGCCTCCACAGGCAGCCCAGGCGGATCGCCGTCGGGATTGCATCGTTGGTCGACTGACCCATATTGACGTGATCGTTGGGATGAACCCGGTATGTGCCGAGGTCGCCGCCGAGGAGCTGAGTGGCCCGATTGGCGATCACCTCGTTGGCGTTCATGTTGTGACTGGTCCCCGCCCCGGCCTGAAACGGGTCGACAATGAATTCGTCATCCCAGTCGCCGCGGGCGACCTCGGCGGCTGCCGCCGCAATGGCTCGGGCCTCTTCCGCCTCAAGCAGGCCCAGGTCCGCGTGGACTTCCGCCGCCGCTCGCTTGATCATCGCCAGCGACCAGATGAATGCCCGGTAGGGACGCATCCCGCTCACGCGGAAGTTCTCGACGGCCCGAGCCGTCTGCGCGCCGTACAGCGCATCCGACGGGATCCGTACTTCCCCCAGCGAGTCTTTTTCGATCCGGTGTGCCGGAGTCTCCACCGCCCTCCCCTCCCCGCTACGCTCGGCTCTCGACATTGGTCCAGGATGCAAGAGAGGGAGCCGGCCTGGCTCCCTCTCCGCGTGACGCTTGTGTCGTGCGAGACTACGACTCCAGGGCCTTGTAGCCCGGACCCGTCTTGAAGTAGTCGTAGTTCTTGGCGGTGTCGGGCGTCAAGTCGACGACCTCGCCGGCCGCCAGGGTCTTCGTGTGCTCGAGGTGCACCGGCTCGCCGTGGTGATTCTGGCCGTCGTAGACCTCATCGAAGCCGGCCACGCCGGCCGGCATGCTGATCCGCTCTCCACCCTTGGCGCTGTACGCCGACGGCACTTCATCCTCGGTGAAGATCGCTTCGAACGGACACTCCGGGATGCACGCGCCGCAGTCGATACAGGTGTCCGGGTCGATGTAGAACCATGGCCATTGGTCAACCGGCTTCCCGGGGACAATGCACTCCACCGGGCACACATCGACGCATCCGGAGTCGCGAAGGCAAAGGCTCGTGATGATGTGGGTCATGCTTGGTTCCTCCAGGAGGAGATGGGCTTGCCCGACGGGGCGCTACCCGCGAGCCGCCTGGTAGCGGCGGTCGACCTCGCCCCAGTTCACGACGTTCCACCACGCCGCCAGGTAGTCGGCTCGGCGGTTCTGGTACTTCAAGTAGTATGCATGCTCCCAGACGTCGACGCCAAGGATCGGCGTCATGCCGTCGGTCAGCGGACTGTCCTGGTTGGCGGTGCTTACGATGCTGAGGCCGCCTGCGCCGTCGACGACCAGCCAGGCCCAGCCGCTACCGAAGCGGCCCATCCCGGCCTTGGTCAGGGCTTCCTGCATTGCGGCGAACGAAGAAAAGCCCTTCCCGATCGCCTTGGCGACATCGCCCTTGGGCTCACCGCCCTGCCCCGGACCCATGACGGCCCAGAACAGGGAGTGGTTGGCGTGACCGCCCCCATTGTTGCGGACCGCGGTCCGTACCGCTTCGGGAAGCGAACCCAGCCCGCTGACCAGATCTTCGATGCTCTTCTTCATCAGATCCGGATGGGGCTCGAGGGCGGCATTGAGGTTGTTCACGTACGCGGCGTGATGTTTGCCGTGATGGATCTCCATCGTCCGAGCATCGATGTGGGGTTCCAGGGCATCATGGGGATACGGCAAGGAAGGCAATTCGAATGACATGGGCTCCATACCTCCGATTCGCGGGCTGCAAGATGAGAGGACGAACGGGGGTGATTCTAGTCTGCGGGTGCGGGACTTGTCAAGCAGGAAGCCTTCAGCCACACGTCCCAAACCCTGGCGCCGGGGTCTCCGTCGGGGCAACCCATCGTACAATAGGAGCGGGGCTCCGCTCAACGCGGATCCGGATGGAGGTGACCATGCAGCTGCGATGCTATCGATGCGGCTGGAGCTTCTCGTTGAGCCGCGAGCAAGTCGAGTTCGCCCTGGAGAATATGAAGGCCAAGGGCGACAAGCACTACGACGTCCGGTGCACGCGCTGTCGGACGGTAAACAAGATCCCCATCAAACAGCTGGAGCGATCGGCGCCGCGGCCCACCTCTGGCTCGTCGGAGTCCTAGGAATCCGCCTTTACTCGGCTGGACTCCCTGCGTACAGCGACTCCGCGCGGATGATCTCCAGGACCGAGTCCGGCACCAGATAGCGAATGCCACCTCCGGCGGCCGCCCGGGCCCGGATCTCGTGACCCGAAATGGCGACAAGCGGGGCAAGGAAGAAACGCACTTTCGTGGACAACCCGGGGACCAGGCGTTCCAGTCGGCCAAGGTCGGGTTCGGCCCCTGGCCGCCGCATGACCCCCAGCGCAGCGCAACGATCGAGCAGGCGAGATGGATCCTTCCACCGCGGAAGGTCCTCTAGGGAGTCGCTGCCCAACAAGTAGACGAAAGCCGTGCCAGGCTCGGCTTCGGCCAATTTCTCGAGGGTGTCGGCGGCAAAGTGGGGGCCCGGGCGGTCGAGATCCACCCGAGAAAGGCGAAAACGCGGCTCCGCCTCGATCGCCGTCAGGACCATTCGTGCCCTCACTTCCGGCGGGCTTATGGCGGCAGCGGGTTTGAGCGGAGAGCGCGGCGTCACGACCCAGCGGACTTCTCCCAAGTCGAGCCCGTCGAGCGCGAAGGAAGCCAGGATCAGATGCCCCAGATGGGGCGGATCGAAGGTGCCTCCGAATATGCCGATCATTCCTGCCATTCGAGCTCAAACTCCCCGATGCGAACCGTCTCCCCCGGCTGAACCCCCGCCTCTCGAAGGGCCGCCTCGACTCCCATGCCTGCCAGGCGCCGCTGGAATCGCCGCACTCCTTCGTCGTGTTCCCAGTAGGTCATGGCGGCCGATCGTTCGACGAGCGTGCCGGAAACGCGCCAGGCTCCATCCGGGTCCCGCCGCAGCTCAAATGCGCTGGGGTCGGGACCTGGGCGGTGGACGGGGATCGTGGACGGTGCAGCGTCAAGGGGCGCTTCGGCGACGGCCTTCGCCGCCCGTTCGAGGAGAGTCTCCAGATTCGTCCTCCGCTGCGCCGAGATCGGTACGGCTTGCAAACCCAGCGACCGCAACGACTCTCTCAGTGCCGGCCAGCGCTGCTCGACCGCCGGGTCATCCATTTTGTTGACGGCCAGGACCTGCGGGATCGCTGCCAGGGCCGGATCGTAGGCTGCCAATTCTGCGTTCGTTGCCCCCAGGTCGGCCAAGGGATCGGCGGAGAGGCCGTCGAGCAGATGGATCAGCACGCGGGTGCGGCGGATATGGCGCAGGAAGGCGTCGCCGAGACCGACGCCGCGGTGCGCCCCCTCGATCAGCCCGGGTATGTCGGCCAGGACAAGCGTATCTCCGCTGGGAAGCACCGCCACGCCCAGATTCGGCTGCAGGGTTGTGAACGGGTAGTCCGCAATCTTCGGTCGAGCCTCGGTTAGGGCAGCCAGCAGGGTGGATTTGCCGGCATTCGGGACGCCCACGATCCCGACGTCGGCGATCAGGCGGAGCTCCAGATGCAGGCGACGTTCCTCTCCCGGCTCACCGCGCTCCGCCAGGCGCGGGGCCTGCCGCCGCGAGGTCGCGAACCGGGAATTGCCGCGGCCGCCCCGGCCCCCGCGGGCCACCAAGACCTCATCCCCCGGTTCGACCAGGTCGGCCAGAAGCTCGCCATCCGGCTCCGATCGGACGAGGGTTCCGGGCGGCACGGCCAGGACCAGGTCTTCGCCCTGTCGTCCGGACCGCTTGGATGGACCCCCCTTCCCACCGGGCTTGGCCCGAAACCGCTGCTTCTCCCGGAATGAGGTCAGGCCATGCATCGTCGGCCGAACCCGCAAGACCACATGACCGCCTCGGCCCCCATCCCCACCGTCGGGGCCGCCGCGCGGAACGTACTTCTCCCTGCGGAAGTGGACGATCCCGTCGCCGCCTTTCCCGGCCGTCACATGGATGTGCGCTTCGTCGAGGAACATCGTTGGCCTGTGCGGGATTATAGCGCTCGAAGGGTTCACGGCGCTGTGACCGCTCCCTCGCCGCTCGTTTGCACCCCCCCGCTACTTGTGATAGAGTTCCGGCTCGGCCTCGGGGCCGGAGAGATCCATGCCCGCATCCAGTGTGCCTGACATCGTGGTGGGCCGTCTCCCTCTCTACTTGCGCGCTCTGACCCAGATGGCCGCCAATGGCAAGGAGATCACCTCGTCCCAGGAACTCGGCGAGCGACTGGGGATCTCCTCGGCCCAAATCCGCAAGGACCTTTCCCAATTCGGCGAGTTCGGAAAACAAGGGACCGGCTACAACATCGGCTATCTGAAGGACCAGTTGCGCCGGATCCTCAAGGTCGATCGTATCTGGGACGTCGTCTTGATCGGCGTCGGCGACCTAGGGCGCGCCATCGCGCACTACGGGGGCTTCGTCGACCGCGGCTACCGCATTGTCGCCGTCTTCGACAGTGACCCGGCCAAGGTGGGCACCCAGATCGGGTCGTTGGTTGTCAACGACGTCTCCCACCTCCAAGAAGAGATCCGCCAGCGCGGCATCGCCGTTGCGATGCTGGCCGTACCCGCCAACGCCGCGCAGGATCTCGCCGACCGGCTGGTCGAAGCCGGGGTGCGCGGGATCCTGTGCTACGCGCCGACCTCGCTCCAGGTCCCCAAGACGGTCAGTGTGCAGTACATCGATCCGGTCTTGCACCTGCAGCGAATGACCTACTACATCCCCTAGCACAGCCTTCGTTCATCAACCAGCAGTTGTCAGCGGTCAGCTTCAGCTCGTTGCTGTTCGTTGATGGCCGTCTTCTGTTGGCTGACGCCGGATGGGTGGCGGCTAGACTTGTGGAAGGTGCCTTCGGAGGCGTTCGAGCATCGTCAGGCCGCGCGCCGCGCCTTTGGCGACGCATTCGACCGGTTCGTCGGCGAGGTAGGCCGGGACGCCGGTTTCGCGGGTCAACCACTTGTCGATGCCACGCAGCAACGAGCCGCCCCCGGCGACGACCATCCCCCGATCGATGATATCGGAGGCGAGTTCCGGAGGGGTCCGTTCGAGGACCGTCCGGACGGCTGCGATCTGAAGCTGGAGGGTCTCCTGGATCGCCTCGACGACTTCGTCGGTCGTCAGGGTGATCGGACGCGGCAGGCCGGTGACCTGGTCCTGCCCCTGGATCTCCATCGTACGGGAATCGTCCTGCGCGATGGCGGCGCCGATGCGGATCTTGGTCTCCTCCGCCGTGCGGGACCCGATCACAAGGCCGTACTTCTTGCGCACATACGAGGCGATGGCTTCATCGAGCTTCGCCCCACCGCTGCGCACCGTGCTGGCAATGACCACCCCGCTCATCGCGAGCACGGCCGCCTGGGTCGCGCCGCCGCCCAGGGACACGACCATGTTCCCCGAGGGGGTCGCGATCGGCAGACCGATCCCGATCGCCGCCGCCAGAGGTTCCTGAATCAACAGGACCTCGCGGCTGCCGGCCTGCAGCGCAGCTTCGTGCACCGCCCGGCTCTCGACGCTCGTCGCCCCGTACGGGACGGTGACCATAACCCGCGGCTTGAAGAGCCGGGTCGGCCCGCTGACCTTTTCGATGAAGTAGCCGAGCATCCGCTGGGTGACCTCGAAGTCGGCGATGACGCCTTCCCGCAGGGGCCGCATGACCTCGATCATCTCGGGGGTGCGGCCATCCATCTCGCGGGCCGCCTGGCCGACCTCGACGATCTTCAATTCTTCGGTATCGATGGCGACAACCGTGGGCTCGTGAAGGACGATCGAGTCCCCCTCGGCGATCACGGTGTTGACCGTGCCGAGGTGGATTCCGAGTTCCTTGCCGAACAAGGCCATTGACTACGACTCGGGCGGGGCCGATGGCGGACGGCGGCCCATCCGGCGGTACCGCCGCACAGCTTCCAGCCGCAGGTTTGAGCGGCGCAGGGCCGCCTCGATCGCCAGATACTCGTCGGCATCCGGCGGCGCTCCCTGCTTGAGCAGCGCCTCCGCCCGGGCCCGAGCCGCCTCCGCACGGGCCGCGTCGATCTCGGCGACGTTCTCACCGACGTCGGCCAGCACGGTGATGATGTCCGGGCGGACCTCCATCACCCCGCCGCCGATCGCAAAGATGTCTTCCTGACCGCCGTGACGGACGCGCAAGAACCCATAGCCCAGGTTGGTCAGCAGGGGCGCATGGTTGGGGAGAATCCCCATCTCCCCTTCGCTGCCCGGGGCGATGACCATGTCGGCCATCCCGCTGAACAGCGAACGATCCTGGCTTACGATCTCACACTGGATCGGCATCCGTCCCGCCTCAGGCCGCCGCTAGCTGCTTGCCCATCTCGACGGCTTCCTCAATCGGGCCGACCATGTAGAAGGCCTGCTCCGGCAGATCGTCGTGCTTGCCGTCCAGGATTTCTCGGAACCCGCGCACGGTCTCGCGCAGGGGCACGTAGCGGCCCTCGCGGCCCGTGTACTGCGCGGCGACATACATCGGCTGGGAGAAGTACCGCTCCATCTTCCGGGCCCGC
The DNA here is from genome assembly GCA_035471625.1 of Anaerolineales bacterium. Classification (GTDB taxonomy): domain Bacteria; phylum Chloroflexota; class Anaerolineae; order Anaerolineales; family E44-bin32; genus DATEVL01. The sequence goes on along the minus strand of DATIPT010000176.1, from coordinate 36,441 downwards.
GCCACGAGCAGCTTGTCATCCTCGCTCAGTTCGTCGATGCCGAGGATGGCGATAATGTCCTGGAGATCCTTGTAGCGCTGCAGGACCTTCTGCACCTCACGGGCGGTGGCATAGTGCTCCTCCCCGACGATCACCGGATCCAGGATCCGGGAGGTTGACGACAGGGGATCGACCGCCGGATAGATTCCCTTCTCGACGATCGATCGTTCCAGGGCGATCGTCGCGTCGAGGTGGGTGAAGGTCGCCACCGGCGCCGGGTCGGAGTAGTCGTCGGCCGGCACGTAGACCGCCTGCATCGATGTGATCGAGCCGGACCGGGTGGAGGTGATCCGTTCCTGCAGGGCACCCATCTCGGTCGCCAGCGTGGGTTGATAGCCCACGGCGGAAGGCATCCGACCCAGGAGCGCCGACACCTCCGAGCCCGACATCGAGAACCGGAAGATATTGTCAATGAACAGGAGGACGTCGCGGCCCTGGTCGCGGAAGTATTCGGCCATCGTCAAGGCCGTCAGCCCCACACGCAGCCGGACGCCGGGGGGTTCGTTCATCTGCCCGTAGACGAGAACCGTGTCCTTCAACACACCGGACTCGATCATCTCGCGATACATCTGCGTGCCTTCCCGGGTTCGTTCCCCGATCCCGGCGAAGACCGAATTCCCCTTGTGGACCGTGGCGATGGATCGGATCAGTTCCTGGATCAGGATCGTCTTGCCGACCCCCGCCCCACCGAAGATGCCCGTCTTGCCGCCCTTGGTAAAAGGCGCCACCAGATCGATCACCTTGAGGCCGGTCTCGAATACCTCCACTTTGCGGGACTGATCCTCGAACGAAGGGGCCGGGCGGTGAATCGGATAGCGCTGGGTGGCCTCAATTGGCCCGCGCCCGTCGACCGGCCGGCCGAGGACGTTGAACACGCGGCCGAGGGAGGCCTCCCCGACGGGAACCGAGATCGGTCCACCGGTAGCGCGAGCCGGCATGCCGCGCTGCAGGCCGTCCGTGGTGTCCATCGCGACCGTCCGCACCTGGCGGTCCCCCAGGTGGCGCTGCACCTCGAGGATCAGAGGGAAGCCCTCCGGCCGGGAAACCTCGATCGCGTCGTAGACCTGCGGGAGTTCGCCCGGAGGAAACTCACAATCGACGACACCGCCGAGGATTTGGACGACCTTTCCCATCGCTTCCGGCATGCCTATCCTCCCGATCGTTGGGCCTGCAACGCCTCAACGCCACCCACGATATCCAAGATATCGCCGGTGATCGCCTGCTGACGGGCCTTGTTGTATTCGAGTTGGAGCGCCTGACCGAGCTCGCCGGCGTTTTGGGTGGCGTTCTGCATCGCCACCATCCGGGCGGCGTGCTCGCTCGCCAACGATTCCATCACGGCGTGATACACCTGCAGCGCGGTGAAGCGCGGAACGATTTGGCCGATGAGCTGCTCCTCGCTTGGCTCGTAGAGGTAGGCCGGGGCCGGTCCATCCTCTCGCGGAGCGAACTCCTGAACGCGGGCCTCGGCCTTCTTGATTTCGAGGGGCAGCAACAACTTCGACGTCGGATCCTGCCGCAGCAAGTTCACGAAGTCGGTGTAGACGAGGTAGACCTGATCGGTCCGGCCTTCCAGGTAGTCCTCGACGACGAGGCGTCCGATCGCCGAGACATCGGCGAACGTCGGCTCGGCCGGCAGTCCGCTGAACTCGGCGCGCAGGTCGACGCGGCGGCGGGTCAGCATATCGCGACCTTTGCGGCCGACGATGACGTAGTTGACCGGCGCCTCGGCGGTCCGGAACGTCTCGAGGCAGTACCGGATCAGATTGGCGTTGTAGGCCCCGGCCAGGCCGCGGTCACCGGTGATCGCCACAACGGTGATCCGGCGGACCGTCGGTCGCTGGGTCAGGAGCGGATGGGCGACGTCGCGCGCCGGCTGCGTCGCCAGATGGAGCAGCACCTCCCACGCTTTGGTCGCATAGGGCCGGGTCGCCTGAACCGCCTGCTGCGCTCGGCGCACCCGGCTGGCGCTCACCGCCTGCAGGGCGCGCGTCACCTGGGCGATGTTGCGCACGCTTCGAATGCGGAGCCGCATCTCTCGGGCGGAGGCCATCTCAGTCGACTCCCAGCGCCTCGATCAGCCTTGCCAGCCTTGGTTGAACGCTTCGATCGCCTGCCGAAGGGCCGTCTGGGTTTCGTCGGTGATCAGGCGGCGGGTGGCGATGTCTTTCGGTATCTCGGGGTGGCTGGCCTCGATGCTGCGTACCAGGGCCTCTTCCCAAGCCTGGACCCGATCGACCGGAACATGATCGGCGAAGCCGTTCGTCGCAGCGAACAGGGTGATCACTTGCATCTCGAGCTCAACCGGAGCGTACTGCGGCTGCTTGAGGACCTCCTGGAGGCGCTGGCCTCGGGCCAACTGGGCCTGAGTCGCCCGGTCCAGGTCCGATCCGAATTGGGCAAACGCCGCGACCTCACGGAAGGACGCCATGTCAAGACGGAGACGCCCGGCGACCTGCTTCATCGCTTTGGTCTGGGCGTCGCCGCCGACCCGCGAGACCGACAGGCCGACGTTGATCGCCGGCCGGATCCCGGCATAGAACAAATCGCTCTCGAGGTAGATCTGCCCATCGGTGATCGAGATCACGTTCGTCGGAATATAGGCCGAGACGTCACCGAGGAGCGTCTCGATGATGGGTAGCGCCGTCAGCGAGCCGCCCGAGCCGGCCACCTTGGCCACCCGGTGCCGATCGGCATCCGGGCGGGCCTTGAGCGCCTCCTCGGCCTCGTGGTGGGCCAGCGGGCCGTCGTAGACCTTGCCATCGACGGACTCGCTCGCCTCCGCCGGCCCGTCGCCCCCTGCCGGCGCGAGGACGTACTTATCCGCCAGGCGCACGGCGCGCTCCAGGAGTCGGCTGTGAAGGTAGAAGACGTCCCCCGGATACGCCTCTCGGCCCGGAGGCCGGCGCAGGAGCAGTGACACCTGGCGGTAGGCCCAGGCGTGTTTGGAGAGGTCATCATAGATGACCAGGGCGTCCCGACCCTGCTCGGCGAATTCCTCGCCGATGGCACAGCCAGCATACGGAGCGATGTACTGGAGCGCAGCCGGCTCATCCGCCGCCGCGATGACGACGACCGTGTGCTCCATCGCCCCGAACTGCTCCAGGGTGGCGACGGTCCGGGCGATCGCAGCGCGCTTCTGCCCGATCGCCACGTAGATGCACAGCAGGTCCTTGCCCTTCTGGGCGATGATCGTATCGACCGCCAAGGCGGTCTTGCCGGTCTGACGGTCCCCGATGATCAACTCGCGCTGGCCCCGCCCGATCGGGATCATCGAGTCGATCGCCTTGATCCCGGTCTGGACCGGCGTATCGACATCCCGCCGAGAGACGACGCCAGGGGCGATGCGCTCGATCGGCCGATAGTTCTCGAACGGGATCGCGCCGCGGCCGTCGATCGGCTGGCCAAGGGCGTTGACGACGCGGCCGACCATCGCGTCCCCTACGGGCACAGACGCGATGCGGCCCGTGCCGTAGACCGACATGCCTTCTTCGATCCCGGCGTAGTCGCCCATGATGATGACGCCGGTCGAGTGGCTCTCGAGGTTGAAGGCGATTCCCATCACGCCGTTCTCGAAGCGAAGGAGCTCCTGGGATTGCGCCCCGGTCAGGCCGGAGACGCGTGCGATGCCGTCGCCCGCTTCCAGGACCGTGCCGACTTCTCGCAGGCCGACCTCCGGTCGGAAGTCCTTGATCTGCCTCTCAAGATCGGATGCGAGGTTCCTTACGATGTCCGACATTGCGCCTCCCGGGGAGGTTTGAGGATCGTGAGGTCTTGCCTGGCGTCGGGGGATCCGGGATTCCGGCCGAAGACACCATGCGGCTCGGGCGGCGCCCCAGAAGCGCTCAGTCCCGAGCACGCCCCGAAATGATACCTGATCCCATCCGTTTTGTCCATCGGTTCACAATCGGAGCGGCCTAGGCGCCGTCGATCGAGCCCCGCTTCCTTCCCTGTCCCAGTTGGATCGAGCGTTCGTAGGCCGCCCAGATCGCCCTTGAGATCGCCGTCCGGAAACCCGCTTTCTCAAGGTAGTAGAGCGCCGCAGCCGAGGTTCCGCCAGGCGATGTCACCTGGTTCCGCAGACGGGCGAAGTGAGAGGGCGAACTCCGGTAGAACTCGACCGATCCCTGGACTGTTTGCACCACCAGTTCTTCGGCGATGCGCCGGGGGAAACCCAGGTGAACCCCCGCATCGACCATCGCTTCGAGAAACAGGAAGACATAGGCCGGGCCCGTCCCGGAGACTGCTGTCGCCATGTCGAGGTAGTCCTCGTTCTCGACGAAGAGTTCTCGACCGCAGGCCGACAGGATCCAGCGGGCGGTCTCCTTCTGCTCCGCGGAGGCCGCCGGGCTGGCCGCCCAGACGGTGATCCCTTCCCCCACCTGGGCCGGTGTGTTCGGCATGGAACGGATGACAGCGGGATGAGATAGCCCTTCGATGAGCGACTCGATCCGCGCCCCAGCCACGATGGAGAGCACCAAGGCGTCCCGGGGGATGCTCCCGTTCAATTCCTGCAGGACGTCATCCAGTGATTGGGGCTTAACGGAGAGGACAATGGTCTTTGCCGCCGCGACTTCAGCGCGGGTGTCCGTGTTCGTCCGCACGCCGTGTCGCTCGCTCAGTTCGCGCAGCCTTTCCGGCCGCGGGCCGCACATCGAGAGCTGATCGGGAGCGGCGCCGGCCCTCCGGATGAGGCCGCTCACCATCGCCTCGGCCATCACGCCCGGTCCGACGAAGACGATCGGTCCTGCTTGATCCACGATTCCTACGTCTCCTCTTCCATCATGTCTACGGCCGGGCGAAGTACCGCAAGGCGAGACGCACCCGCGCCTCGACCTCCTCCGGTCCGTCGGGCGGCAGCGACTGCACCGCAGCCTGGGCCTCCACCAAGCTGTACCCAAGAGCGGTCAGGGCTGCGAGCACATCGGTATCCGCCGCCAGGAGTTGCGGCGAGACCGCTTCGGCCGCAGCGAAGCGGTCCTTCAAATGAAATACGATCCGCTCTGCCGTCTTCTTGCCGACCCCCGGCACCCGGTCCAGCGCTTCCGGCTGCCCGCTGGCGACGGCGCTCCGCAAGGCATCGGCGTTCATGTGCGAGAGGACCGCCATCGCCAGCTTGGGTCCGACCCCGCTAACTTGGAGAAGCGCATCAAAGACCTCTCGCTGCTCGGGGCTCTCAAAGCCGTAGAGGCTGAGGGCATCCTCCCGGACCACCAGGTACGTGTGCAGAAAGACGACCTTGCCCACCACCATGCCCGACTCGAGCACCGCCCGGGGCACCGACACGCGCAGCCCCACGCCCCCAACCTCGACGACAGCCTCGCCGATCCCCACGTGCTGCACGACCCCTCGGATGGTCGCGATCATCCCGCGACCCTCCTTCGAGCTTCCGTGGTCGGTCGCGGGATCATCCCCCGGCCTCCAATCGTGCCATCGTCCGGCTCGCATGGGCATGGCAAATCGCGATTGCCAGCGCGTCGGCGACGTCATCCGGTGTCGGCTTGGCGTCCATTCGCAGGAGGCGTTGCACCATGATCTGCATTTGCCGCTTGTCGGCGGCCCCGTACCCGGCGACAGCCTGTTTGATCTCCGCCGGGGCGTATTCCGCCACCTCCACCTTGCATCGAGCCAATGTCAGCATCGCCACGCCGCGCGCCTGCCCGACCGACATGGCTGTCGAGACATTGCGTTCAAAGAACAGCTTCTCGACGCCGGCGGTCGCTGGCCGGTGCTGTTCGATGATCCCCGCGATCCCGTCTTCCAGTGACAGCAAGCGGTCCCCCAACGCCTGGCCGGCCGGGGTGGTGATCACGCCGCACGCGACCAGATCCAGGCGCCCATCGGACCCCTGGATGACCACGCCGTATCCGGTGCGGGCCATGCCGGGATCGATCCCCAGAATCCGGCGCTCACTCACTCGAAGCTCTGGAAGACCGGGCGCGAGGGTCGTCGCCCCCGGCAGCGCGGATCAGGCGGTCTCAAGCAGCCCGACTGCTTCTTCGGAGATGTGCAGGTTCGAGAACACCTGCTGGGTGTCGTCGAGATCCTCGAGCGTCTCGATGACCCGCATCACCTGAAGGGTCTCATCGGAGGCAAGGTCGACGGTGTTGATTGGGATCATCCGCAGTGTCGACTCCTCCGGCCTGACCCCGGCCGCCCTCAAGACCTCGTTAATCTCGCGGAACGAATCCACCGGGGCGAAGATCTCGACGTCTTCCTCGCCGAAAACGACGTCATCGGCTCCCGCTTCGACCGCCATCTCGAAGAGCTGATCCCGGTCGACCCCGTCAAGCGGGACAGAGAAGTAGGCCGCGCGGCGGAACTGCCACGCCACGGCGCCGGCCTCGGCCATCGAGCCGCCGGCCTTGGAGAGCGTGTGCCGCAGCTCAGCCACTGTTCGGTTGCGGTTGTCGGTGACTACCTCGATCATCACGGCGACGCCATGCGGCGCGTAGCCCTCATACAGAATCCGCTCAAAGGCCGTGCCATCCTTGTCCTCGCCCGTGCCGCGCCGGATCGACCGCTCAATGTTGTCCTTCGGCATGTTGGCCGCCCGGGCGCGCTCGACGGCGAGGCGGAGGGCAAAATTCGTGTCGGGGTCTCCCCCGCCCTCCCGGGCAGCGAGGGCGATCTCCCGGGCGAGACGGGTGAATAGATTGCCGCGCTTGGCATCGTTGGCGGCCTTCTTGCGCTTGATCGTCGACCACTTGGAATGTCCGGACATGGCGTCTTATCCTGCGCGAGGAGGGTGAAGCCTCGTGCAAGCGGATTATATCACCCGGCGGGTCCGGCCTCTCTCCCGAGCTGGCGCCCGCGGCGCGGCTCGCGAACCCCAGTGAGCTCTCAGGACGGAGGACCGGCGCCGACGCTCGCGTGCGACGGACCCCAGGTCTCCGCCAGCAGCTTGCGGAGGGTGCGCAGGGCCTCGACGCTCTGACCCCGGTAGTGGTTGTTGGCGTAGACGAGGACCACGTCAGTGGCCGCGGCCAGCTCTCCGAGGCCCGGGATCCACTCCCCCAGTTCGTTCTCCGGGTACGTGTAGTCGTAGCGCTCCCAGGCAGCCTCATGGTTCCACCATTTGGCCGCGTTCCGGCCATGGAAGCGAACATAGCCGACGGGTCCGGTGGCCCGGATGGTGGGCGGCATCAGACCCGATAGCTTGGGTTCATCAACGCAGCAATAGCCCAGGCCGAGATCCTTCAAGCGTGTGAACGTCTCTTCGCTCACCCAACTCTTGTGGCGGAACTCGACGACCACCGGACAGCCCGCCAGCCCGTCTCTCAAGGCGGCGACGTATTCCCAGGCGCCCGGAGACGGACGGAAGGAATGCGGGAACTGGGCCAGGATGCAGGCCAGTTTGCCGTCTTCCCGGAGCGGCCTGAGGGCTTCAACGAACCCCTTGTGGTCGGGTTCGGTTCGCTCATGGGTCAGGCTGCCATGTGCCTTCACCGAGAAAGAGAACCCCGGTGGGGTCCGATCCGACCAGCCCTGTACCGTCCGGAGGCCGGGCACGCGGTAGTAGGTGACGTTCAGCTCGACGGTGTCGAACTCCCGCGCATAGAAGCTGAGCCAATCGCGGCGCGGCAGGTCCGGAGGGTAGAAGGCCGCGACCCAATCGTCATAGGAGAAGCCCGATGTGCCCAGACGGATCACCCGGGCACCTCCAGCACGGCCGCAGCGTCGACCCGGCTGTGCTTGAGATCGGCCAGCGCCTGGCCGGCATCCGCGAGCGGATAGGACGCGATGGTCGGCCGCAGGCCAAGTTCGGCGGCCAGGGCAAGGAACTCCTTCCCATCCTGCCGCGTGGCGTTGGCGACACTCCGGATCGACCGCTCCTCGTAGATCAGCCTGTAATCGAGCCTGGGGATCGGAGACAGATGGACTGCGTTGATCGCCAGCGTCCCGCCCGGGCGCAGCAGGGCGAGGCTCGACGGGACCAGGGATCCGGACGGCGCGAACAGGACGGCTCGGTCTACCGATCCGGGGGCCTGGTCGCCAAGTCCGCCGACCCAGTCGGCGCCGATCCGGCGCGCCAGGGCGCGATGGTTCTCGCTACGGGTGAACACGTACACCTTGCAGCCCCAGAAACGGGCAACCGGGAGGACGAGATGCGCGCTCGCTCCGAACCCGATCAGGGCGATCGTCTCACCGGGATCGACTTCGGCCCGTCGCAGGGAGCGGTACCCGATGATCCCGGCGCAGAGCAGCGGAGCCGCAACTTCATCCGGCAAGCCCTGGGGGAGCGAGAGGGCGAAATCGGCCTTCGTCGTCATGAATTCGGCGAAGCCCCCATCGTCATGGAAGCCCGTGAAGCGCGCCCGACGGCACAGGTTCTCCTCGCCACGCCGACACGCTTCACACGACCCACAAGCCCAGCCGAGCCAGGGGACGCCTACCCGAGCCCCGACGGGTAGTCCCTCGACCCCTTCTCCGAGTTGAACGACCTCCCCAACGACTTGATGCCCGGGTGTCCGCGGCAGCTCCGGAGGGGAGATCTCCCCTTCGGCGATGTGCAAGTCGGTGCGGCAGACCCCGCAGGCCCGGACGCGAAGGAGGACCTCCCCCGCCCCAACCTCCGGAACAGGGTGGTCCTCCAGGTGCAACGGGCCGCTTTCGATCGGCCCGGGCTGGTTGAGTCGTTGGGCGCGCACGCGACTCCCTTCGGGGCGCCCGAGAGGCGGTGGCTCAGGCCGGCGTGGCCTTGCCGGCGATGAAGTCTTCGACCATCTGACGGGCGACGTCGTCGTTGAACTGCTTGGGTGGCGTCTTCATGAAGTACGCCGAGGGCGGCAGGAGCGGCCCCGACGCCCCCCTCTCAAGCGCCAGCTTGGCGCACCGGACCGCATCGATCACGACGCCGGCCGAATTCGGGGAGTCCCACACTTCGAGCTTCAGCTCCAGATTCAGCGGGACGTCACCGAAGGTTGTGCCCTCCATCCGGATATAGCACCACTTGCGGTCGGTCAGCCACGGCACGTAGTCGCTCGGACCGACGTGGACGCTCTCCGGTGGCAGCGTGTACGGCAGCTGGCTGGTGACCGCGTTGGTCTTTGAGATCTTCTTCGACTCGAGGCGGCCGCGGTCCAACATGTTGTAGAAGTCCATATTGCCGCCAAAGTTCAACTGGTAGGTCCGGTCGAGACGGACGCCGCGGTCGTTGAACAGATTGGTCAGGACCCGGTGAGCGATCGTCGCCCCGACCTGGCTCTTGATGTCGTCTCCGATAATCGGAAGGCGCGCTTCGCGGAAGCGCCCGGCCCAGTAGTCGGAGCTGGCGATGAAGACCGGGATGCAGTTGACGAAGGCACAGCCGGCCTCCAGCACCTGCTCGGCGTACCACTTGGTCGCCATTTCCGACCCAACCGGCAGGAAATTGACGACGACATCGGTCTTGGTCTGCTTGAGGATCCCGATGATGTCATCGGTGGGTCCTTCGGCTTTCTCCACCACCGACGCCAGGTACGTGCCCAATCCGTCATGGGTCATCCCCCGGTGCACCGGGACGCGCAGCCGCGGCACATCGGCGAACTGGACCGTGTTGTTGGGGAAGGCGAAGATCGCCTCACTCAGGTCCTTGCCGACTTTGGACGAGACCACATCGAAGGCGGCCGAGAACTCGACGTCCGAGATATGGTAGCCCCCCAGGTCGACGTGCATCAGCCCAGGGATCTTGTCGCCCGGCTTGGCATTGCGATAGTAGTGCACCCCCTGCACCAACGACGAGGCGCAGTTGCCCACACCGATGATTGCTACCCGGACCTTCTTCTTGCCCGCCATACAGGCCTCCTGCGAGTCATGGGACCGCGGTTTCTTTGCCCGCGCCATCCCGTATGCTAGAATCTTCAATCGACGGTCGATACCGCCGATGCCCGTTGACCGCCCGACGTCCCCGACGAAGCCCCAACATCTGGAGCGATTGCTCGAGGTCAGTCGAACGCTGAGTTCGACTCTCGACCTCCCACAATTGCTTCAGCGGGTGGTCGACAGCGCCGCCGAGCTCACCCAAAGCGAAGCGGCCTCGATTTTGCTCTACGACCCCGCCGCCGGCGAGCTCCGCTTCGAGGCCGCCTCGGGGTCCCAGTCCGACGGCCTGCGCGAACTTCGGGTCCCGCTCGACTCGAGCATCGCCGGCTGGGTGTTCACCCATACCCGCCCGATGGTCGTCCAAGACGCCTCGACCGACCCGCGGGTCTATCGAAACGTCGACAGCGCCCTTCGCTTCAAGACCCGCTCGATCCTTGGCGTGCCGCTGCTCGTGAAGCGGGAGGCGATTGGGGTGATCGAGGCGGTCAACAAACACCCCACCCGCAATTATACCGAAGACGACCTGGCCGTTCTGGAAACCCTGGCCGCGCAGGCGGCGATCGCCATCGAGAACGCCCGCCTTCTCGGGCAACTGCAGGATGCCAATGCCGAACTGACCCGACTCGACCGCATGAAGTCGGACTTCATCGCCATCGCCTCGCATGAGCTTCGCACCCCGCTCGGCCTGATCCTGGGGCACGCGACCTTCCTCAAGGAGATCATCCCAGCCAACTACACGGAGCAGATGGAAGTCATCATCCGCAGCGCGATGCGGTTGAAGACCATCATCGAAGACATGTCCACGATTTCCCACAAGGAAGAGGGCCAGTCAAGGGTCCGGCGATCCCCCTTCTCCATGTCCAAGCTGGCCGAGGATCTCGTCCAGCGCCTGGGCGAAACGGCGGCCGAGAAGAACATCGAAATCGGAGTGGATGTCCCGAGCCATGACCCGGTGGTCATCAGCGGAGACCGGGACAAGATCGAAGTCGCCCTGGGGAACTTGATCCGCAACGCCCTGGCGTTCACCGACGAGGGCGGCCAGGTGGGAGTCAAGGTCGAGAGCGAAGGCGGGTATGCCCGGGTGTTCGTCGTCGATACCGGGATCGGCATCCCTCCGAGGGAAATCGACCGGGTCTTCGACCGCTTCTACCAGGTCGAATCCCATCTCACCCGCAAGCATGGCGGGATGGGTCTCGGCCTCTCGATCGCCAAGGCGATGGTCGAGATGCATGGCGGCCAGATCTGGTGCGAATCGAAGGAGGGCATGGGGAGTCTGTTCTGTTTCATGATCCCGGCCGACGAAGGCCAGGCCGAGGCAGCCTCCAAGGTCTTCACGACGACCTAGGACCGGATGCCCCCTTCCGATCGACTCCTTCCAGACCCAGAAGCTGGTTTTCTCCCTCGAGGGCGGGGAGTTCCATGCCGCAATCCTCCCTCCCTGGTATAATCATCCGCACTACCGACGGGGCGTGGCTCAGCCCGGCTAGAGCGCACGGTTCGGGTCCGTGAGGTCGGCGGTTCAAATCCGCCCGCCCCGACCACCAGCAGCGGGATCGATTTCCCCGCTGCTGTTTCATTTCTCGGCGGCGCCATCCCGACAGCTGCATGTCTCCAAGCGCGGGAGAGACCTCCAGCGGTAGAATCGGAATCAAGGTCTCCTTCCACCCACCAGGAGGGCACCCATGCCCCGAGTCGTCCACTCCCCACGCGGGACGCAGCTCGCCTGCGCCAATTGGCTGATCGAAGCCCCCTACCGGATGCTCCAGAACAACCTCGACCCCCAGGTGGCCGGGGATCCCGAGAACTTGATCGTCTACGGCGGCCGCGGCAAGGCTGCCCGGAACTGGGACTGCTTCGAGGCCATTCTGGAAAGCCTGCGTCGGCTTCGTCCCGACGAGACGCTCCTGATTCAGTCGGGCAAGCCCGTGGCGGTCTTCCGGACCCACCAGGATGCCCCGCGCGTCCTCCTCGCCAATTCCAACATCGTCCCGGCCTGGGCCACACAGGAGAACTTCGACCGGTGGGAGCGGGATGGCTTGATGATGTACGGCCAGATGACCGCCGGCAGCTGGATCTATATCGGCACCCAGGGGATCCTGCAAGGTACGTATGAGACGCTGGCGTCCCTGGCGCGCCAACATGGCTGGCCGAGCCTTAGGGGCAAGTTGGTCCTGACTGCCGGACTGGGAGAGATGGGCGGCGCGCAACCGCTTGCGGTGACCATGAACGAAGGGGTGGCGGTCGTCGTCGAGGTCGATCGGTCGCGCGCCGAGCGGCGCCTGGGTTTGCGCCAGCTGGATCGCATCAGCGACGACCTGGAGGAGGCCATGTCGTGGGCCGAGGAGGCCCGGCAGGCGGGCACCGCTCTCTCCATCGGGCTGATCGGCAACGCGGCGAGGATCCTTCCGGAATTGGTCGTGCGTGGCGTCGTCCCGGATGTCGTCACCGATCAGACTTCGGCCCACGATCCGCTCTACGGATACGTACCCGACGGACTCTCCCTTGAGGATGCCGCCGCACTCCGACGCCGCGATCCGAATGCGTACGTCAGGCTTTCCATGGAGTCGATGGCCCAACACGTCCGGGCGATGCTCGATCTGCAGGCGAAGGGCAGCGTGGTATTTGATTACGGCAACAACCTGCGCCAGCGGGCGCTCGACGCCGGAGTCGAGCGGGCCTTTGACTACCCTGGGTTCGTCCCGGCTTACATACGGCCTCTCTTCTGCGAAGGAAAAGGGCCGTTCCGCTGGGTGGCGCTCTCCGGCGACCCCAGGGACCTCCGGCGGACCGACGACGCTATCCTCGAGCTCTTCCCGGAGGACGCTCATCTGCGTCGATGGATCCGGATGGCCCAGGAAAAGGTCGAGTTCCAGGGTCTACCGGCCAGGATCTGCTGGCTGGGCTACGGCGAACGCGCCCGGGCCGGCCTCCGATTCAACGACCTCGTCCAGTCGGGGGAGGTCTCGGCACCGATCGTCATTGGGCGGGATCATCTGGATGCCGGCTCCGTCGCCAGCCCCAACCGTGAGACGGAGGGGATGCGCGACGGCTCGGATGCCATCGCCGACTGGCCGCTGCTCAACGCCCTGATCAACGCGGTGGGCGGCGCGACCTGGGTCAGCATCCACCACGGTGGCGGCGTCGGCATCGGCTACAGCCTTCACGCCGGTCAGGTCATTGTCGCCGACGGCACACCCGAGGCGGCCCGCCGCCTGGAGCGGGTCCTGACCACCGATCCGGGAATGGGAGTCGTCCGGCACGCGGACGCTGGATACCCCGAGGCGATCGCCTTCGCGCGGGAACACGGGATCCAGATCCCGATGCTGCCTGGGCCCTAGACTCCGGCAGCGTTGGCCGGCAGTTTCACACGAACTGGCGCAGATCTTGCATCAAGTACCTTCGGGAACCGCGGTTCCTGGAGGTACTCGATGCTCATGCCGACCCCGATTGAGCAACTGCGACGGCCGCATCCGGATCAAGACCGGATCGATGCCGAGGCGGCCCATCTTCTCCGATCGACCGCCGGCAAGATCCTCCCGGACACTTCCATCCGCAGGACGCCGAGCGCGCACTCCCGGCCCCAGGCCAAGCCCGTCTCTTCCTAGGTCGCTCGCCTTCGCCAATAGAAAGCGGCGCGCTCCTCGGAGCGCGCCGTCATCTTCCCGGGGCCGATAGGGTCGTTCAGGCCGGCTCGCCATCCCCCTCCGGCAGGGCTTTCTTCGAGGGGCCGATCCCGCGCGGCTGCCACTTCTCCCGGTCGGCGCGCAGCCGATGGACGGCGCCGCCACGAGCGTGGGTCTCCTCAAAGCCTTCCGGCTTGATAAACATGTCGTCGCCGTCCAACAGTCCGGAGATGCCCGACTGTCCCGGCTCGAGGCGCTTTGCCTGGCAATGGGGGCACGTCGCCGAGTCGTGCGGGGTGTACTCGATCGGTTCCTCGTAGGTCGAGATGAACCCTTCGAAGTTGCGCAGGACGATCTTATGGTCCGAAGCGCTCAGCTGGTAGTTCGGCATCACCGGGATCTTGCCGCCTCCGCCGGGCGCATCGACGACAAACGTAGGCACCGAGTATCCGGAAGTGTGGCCGCGCAGCCCTTCGATGATCTCGATCCCTTTCGCGACCGGCGTTCGGAAGTGACCGGACCCTTCCACTAGATCACACTGGTAGATGTAGTAGGGACGAACTCTCATCCGGACCAGGTCCTGGACGAGCTTGCGCTGGACGTGAACGCAGTCGTTGACCCCGGTCAGCAGGACCGACTGGTTCCCGAGGGGGATCCCGGCCCGGCTCAGGCGATCGCAGGCGTCCGCCAGCTCGGCGGTGATCTCGCTGGGGTGATTGACGTGGATGTTTAGCCACAGCGGATGGAACTGCTGGAGCAGATCACAAAGAGCATCATCCACCCGCATCGGGAGGAAGACGGGAACCCGCGAACCGATCCGTATGATCTCGATATGCTCGATCTCTCGCAGGCGTTGGAGCAACTCGCTCAGGATCTTGGGAGCCAGCGTCAGGGGATCCCCCCCCGAAAGAAGTACATCCCGGACCTGCGGGGTTCGACGCAGGTATTCCAGCTGCAACTCGAACTCCGCCCGGGAGAACTGCTCGGCCGGATCGCCGACGATCCGAGACCGCGTGCAGTAGCGGCAATACGACGCACACTGGGTCGTGACGAGCATCAGGACCCGGTCGGGATACCGGTGGACCAGGCCGGGCACAGGCGAATGGGCATCTTCGGCGAGCGAGTCCTCCATCATCGCGGTGAACGGCACCATTTCCGCCTCGGTCGGGATGACCTGCAAGCGAATAGGGTCGCGCGGGTCGTCGGGATCGATCAGGGAGATGAAGTACGGCGTGATGTCGACGCGGAAGAGATGCGAAGCCGCCAGAGCCTTCTCCTCACTCGGGGTGAGGCGCAACACCTTGGCGATCTCGTCCGGCGTATTCAGGCGGTGGCTGAGCTGCCAGCGCCAGTTGTTCCACTGATCGTCAGGGATCTCGGCGTAGAGGGGTGCCCGACGGGACCGGGCCCACGACTTCGTCATTGCTCGCTACCTCCAGAAGGAGTTTCCACAAGATGATTCTACCGCGCCGGGAAGCGGCCCCGAATCGCCCCACCGCCAGGAACGCGACGGCGGCGGCCGAGCCCTCGGCCGCCGCCGTGATTCGTCGGAACGCAGCTACTTCTTGGTCTGCCGGCGAGACGGCGCACGCCGATTGCCGCGCGGCAATGGCTGGCTCGCCCTCCACGCCGGGATGGCTTCGGCCGCCACCAGATCCCCGACTGCCAGCGCTTCGGCCGGCTCGAGGGTGTCAAAGGGCAGACCTCGCCGTTCGGCCGCCAAGTACAGGATCTCGGTGATCAAATCGTCGTACACCATACCCTCCGCCGCCGCCATGATGCACAGGTCGCTGATCATCGGGTTCAGGCCCGGCAGCGTGTTGATCTCCAGCAAGTAGGGACGCCCGTCGGCGCCCAGGCGAAGGTCGACACGGGAGACATCGCAGGCGCCGATCGCTTCGGCCGCGCGGATCGCCAGATCGACGAACCGCTTCCGTTGGCGCTCCGGGATTCGAGCCGGACAGATGTACTCGGGGGCGCCCGTGACACCGATGTCGTACGATTTGGCATCATGGCCGTAGATCCCGGGCGTGGAGGCGATGCTGCTGTCGATCTCCATGATCGGGAAAGCGTGATAGCCGTTCTCGTCATAGAGCCACGGACGGCGGCGACGCGACGAGTCCCCGCGGTTCCCGAGATAGCCGACGGTGAATTCCCGGCCGGTCAGCATCGCTTCGACCAGCGCCGGTTGTTTGTACGTCTCCAGAAGCCATCCAACCCGCTGGCGGAGCTGGGCTTCATCGTGAACGACCGCCGCCGCGTCGACGCCCATACCGGTGCCCTCCCGGGCCGGCTTCACGAAGAGCGGAAAGACCAGCCGCGGATCGAGGGCTTCCCCCGGATCGTTGAACTCCTGGAAGGGAGCCGTCGGCAGCCCGGCGTCGCGCCAAATTCGCTTCGTGCGCGTCTTGTCTAGAGACAGTGCGTTGGCCACGACGCGCGACGCCGTATAGGGAATGCCGAGCATCTCGCACAGGGAAGGAACTTGCGCCTCGCGGCCGTCACCACCCAGACCCTCGGCGATGTTGAAGCAGATATTGGGACGCAGGCTCATCAGGGCTTCCGGCAGCGTGCTATCCCCACTGCACGCATGGACCCAGTGGCCGTCGGCCTCCAGCGCCCGGGCGATCGACTCGATCGTCGTGTGCTTGTCGAACTCAGCACCGGCGTCCGGTGGCGCGTCCGGGCCCCACTCGACCTCATCCTGCAGATTGGCGATCAGGGCGATCCGCCAAGGTGGCGACTTGGCCGCTTCCCCAGGGGGCCTCCTTCGTTTCAGCGTTTTCGCATATCGCATGGTGCCTCTCCTCCCTCGCCCGACGGCAACCCCACCGGGCTCCCTGGCTCAAGCGACCAGGAGACCGGGGCCGCCGGCCGGGTCGTCCGCCAAGACATCGGACGGCGACTCATCAATCGGCGCATCGAAGGCCCAATCCAGTTCGATCGGGTTGAGCCCGATGATTTCCAGTCGCGTCCCGCACTTCGGACATGCCACTTGCTGTCCCAAACGCGGAGACCGACGAAGCCGGATCCCGGAACCGCAACTCCGACAAGAGATTCCTTCTTCGGTCATCGTGCCCTCGACCTCCGCGTCCGAGACGCGCGCTCATTCCTAAGCTGCGTGTATATCGAACCCACGCGCAGAGTCCATGTAAACGGTGTGCAAATCGCGTGGAGAGGTACCCCCCAGATATGGGGGGCGATCCAGGAGAGGAATCAGGCGTGATCGAGGGAGAAGAGGTACCCGACGCCGGGGACCGTTTGAATGTAGACCGGCGCGTCCGGATCGTCTTCGATCTTCCGACGCAACCGGCTGATCAGTCCGCGCACCAAATCGCGGTCCCCCTCCCCGCTGTATCCCCAGACTCGCTCAACGATCACCTCGGTTGGAAGAACCTGACCCCGATTTGTGATGAGAAGGTAGAGCAACCGGAACTCCAACTGCGTGAGCCGTCGCGGTTCTCCCTTCGCCACCCGCACGCTGCGCGTCGCCGGATCGAGCGCAATCTCTCCAAGGTCGAGGGTGGGGACGGCGAATGCAGCCGTCGCGCCGGCTCGCCGCAACAGAGATTGGGCATACGCCCCGAGCAGGACGGGGGAAACCGGCCGGGCCAGGACAAGGTCCGCGCCGGAACGCACCAATTCGACCTTGGCCGATTCCGCGATCGAGTCGACCAGCAGGATCAGGGGAACATCGGTTGCCGAACGAAGCGCGGCCAACTCCTTGAGGAATGGCTTCTCGCCATTCCCATCGGCGATGATCAGGTCGGCCGGGCGCTCAAGCCACGTCGCCGTCACTTGCGACAGGTCGCGATCCGAAGAAACGGCCAAACCAGCATGGCGGAGCGCGAACGTGTAGATGTCGCGATCGTCCGAGTCTGCAGCAACCAGAATCGCCTGCATCTAGGTCCCATCGAGGCGCAAGCCAGCGCATGCCTCGGCCGCATTGTAGGACAGGCAACCTGCTTGCGCAATGTGCAGAACGCTCGAATCGTCCGTTCCCAGGGCCGGGTCTCGGCACCCATCGGACGGACAATCGACACAGCCCACGCGCCTTTGTCGGTTTCGCCGCCCATCCGCCTGCGGTTGGGATGGAAGGCCTATTGCCCGTCACGGGCCAGCGTCTAGAATGCGAGTGTCGTTCCTTGACCTCGTGTCAATGTAGCGGCAGCCCCCGGGTCCGTCCCCCTCGGATCTGGGGGCATTTTTCCGGCCCTGGCTCGATCCCGGGACCCTGCCACTTGTCAGGCCTCCGACGCGTCGGCACGTTTGGCTTCTTGCCAAAGGCGCTCCAAGGCGTTCAGCTCCAGATCCCCGAGGGAAACGCCCTGCGCAGCCGCCTGCGCTTCCATCCGCGCGAATCGCCGGCGAAACCGGCGATTGCAGCCGCGTAGGGCCGACTCCGGATCGACTCGCAGCCATCGGGCCAGATTCACGACGGCGAAGAGGAGATCTCCGATCTCGTCCTCCTGTCGAGACAAGTCCGTTGCCGATTCCAACTCGACAAGCTCTTCCGCCAACTTGGCCCGGACGCCCTCGATCGTGCGCCAGTCGAAGCCCAGCCGGGCGGCGCGCGCCTGAACCTCGAGCGCCTGGGAGAGTGCCGGCAACGTCTTCGGAACGCCGTCGAGCGCACCCCGTCCCTCGCCAGCCCGGTTGCGCTCATCGGCCTTCAAACCCTCCCAGTTATGGAGAACCTGGTCGACCCCCTCCACCTTGACTTCCCCAAAGACATGCGGATGTCGGCGGATGATCTTTGCCTCAATGGCAGCAATCACCTCCGGCATGGTGAAGTCTCCGGCCTCGCTGGCGATCTGGGCGTGGAGGACGATCTGGAGCAGCAGGTCCCCCAGCTCTTCCCGGAGGGCATTCGGATCTCCGCTGTCGATCGCCTCCAGCGTCTCGTAGGCTTCCTCCATCAGATGTGTCCGGAGCGACTCGTGGGTCTGCTCGCGGTCCCATGGACATCCATCCGGGGCCCGCAGGTGAGCGATCGTCTCCTGAAAGGACTCGAAGGATGACGGCGCTTCGAGCGGCGGAACGAACACGCTCGTGGCATGCGAGAACCGATCTTGGCGGTCGAGATCCACCAACGCAAGGATGTTGTGCCGCGTCGCCTCAGAGCCAGCCGCATCGATGAGCCAGACCGAGTGGTCCGGGGGATACTGGGACAGCAGGGTGAGTTTGAGCTCGGATGCGACCAGGCGCGAATACACCTGGCCGATGACCGCCGGGCGATCGGGCGACAGGGGCGGATAGTGCCTGTCTCCGAGCACGAGGGCATCGGCGACCTGAAGCCCGTCGAGGGCGTCGACCCCCAGGACCGCCAGCGTCGGCTCGAGGAAGCTCGACGCGTGGATGAGACGCACGGGGATCCCTCGCTGGGCAGCCGCCCGGCGAATGCCACCGGTGGTCGCTTCGCCCACCATCGGGTCTCCGGGTACGGCATAGACCACACCTACATCGTCCTCTCCCCACGCCACGACGCGGCGGACGATCTCGGCGTAGACCGCCTCGAAGCCATCGATCTGCTCATACAGTTCGTCGAAGCTCACGACCTCGCGCTGTTCGGCGATCGCCTGGCCGGCCGGATGGCGAGTCGTCCGTAGACAGACCCGGGCTGCCTGATCAATCGCGGCGCGCCCCTCCAGGGTCATGGCCGTCGGGGCGCCCGGACCCAATCCGACAATCGTGATTCCGGGTGTCATGTCGTCTCCTCGGAATGCAAAGGGGGCCGGGGAGATGCCACTCGCCCCGGCCCCACTGGATGGTTCGGTCCCAACGGTCGGATCAGCGCTTGGTGTACGTCGGCGCCTTGCGGGCCCGCTTGAGGCCGGGCTTCTTGCGCTCCTTCACCCGCGCATCTTGCGTCAGGAACTTCCCGGCCCGCATCGCCGGCCGCAAGTCCGGATCCATCGCCACCAGGGCGAGCGCCAGTCCGCGGCGCGCCGCGTCCGTCTGGCCCGTCACCCCGCCGCCGTTGACGACGACGCTGACATCGAACTTGCCCTCCAAGCCGCTGGCCCGCAACGGCCCCAGGAGGGTGTCGAGATCGCCCGGACGGGTGAAGAAAGCCGCGCCGTCCTTGCCGTTCACGACGACCTTGCCCGATCCACTTTCCAGGCGCACGCGCGCCGTACTCCGCTTGCGACGCCCAACCCCTTCATAATACTGGTTCGCCATTCTTCCCTTTTCCTCGCTGCGGTTCAGGCCGCCTCGGTTACTGGCTTCTGGGCCTCATGCGGATGGGTGGGGCCCGGATACACGTGTAGGCGCTTCATCAGCCGGCGTCCCTGGCGGTTCTTGGGCAACATCCCGCGCACGGCGGATTGAATGACCCTCTCGGGGTGTCGCTCGAGCTGCTCGCGGAGAGGGATCTCCTTGAGACCGCCAGGATAGCCCGAGGCGCGGTAATAGATCTTCTCGTCCAGGCGCTTCCCGGTGACAGCGACCTTCTTGGCGTTGACGACGATCACGGCGTCCCCCAGGTCGACGCCGGGGGTGTAGTCCGGCCGCGTCTTGCCCAGGAGGAGGCCTGCCACATGAGTCGCCAAGCGACCGAGGTTCTTGCCCTCGGCGTCGATCAAGACCCAGCGTGCCGGTTTGGTCTCACCTTTTGGATAATACGTCTTCTGCACCACGCTTGCTCCTGCTCCGACCGGTGCGGAGCGCACTCCGGTCAACGGTCTTCGAAGCCCACGGCCTCCAGGCACAATCCCCGGGCCGGAGCCAGTTTTCCTTGCCATCCGTCGGCGCGATCGTCGATCCGGGCCGCGAATGATGTCGGGGTCTCGGTTCCCTGACCGACCGCCACCAAGGCCCCGACGAGACGTCTCACCATCCGATACAGGAAGGCGTTGGCCTCGATGACGAACGCGGTCTCGTCCCCGGCCTGCTCCCAATCCGCCCGGTAGACCATCCGCACGGTATGCCCGTCTGCCCGGGGGGCCGTCCCGAAACCGCCGAAATCGTGCTCGCCGATCAGCGCTCGTGCGGCCAACTGCATCGCCCGAAAATCGGGGGTCGGCCAGACCCTCCAGGCGTAGCGTTCTCGCAACGGTTGGCGCACGGCCGAAGCGACCAGCCGGTACCGGTAGCGACGCCATCGGGCGGCGTACCGCGGGTGGAACCCGGCCGGAGCTTCCTGGGTCTGCAGGACGGACGCATCCGAAGGCAAGTGCGCGTTCAGTGCTCCGGTGAGCCCGTCGACGCTTCGCGACCACGACAGGCGGAAGGCGAACACCTGGCCGGTGGCGTGCACGCCGGTATCGGTGCGCCCGGCGGCGCGCAGGGATCGCTCCTTCCACCCCAAGCGACCCAAGGCCTGCTCGACTTCCCCCTGCACTGTACGACGGCCGCGCTGACGCTGGAACCCGGCGAACTCGGTTCCGTCGTAGGCAAGGATCGATTGGTAATCTGCCATCGGTCCGCGCTCCGGCGGACCTATTCTTCCACCAGTTCCAGATAGACCATCTCGGCCGCATCCCCATCGCGCGGTCCGAGCTTGACGACGCGCGTGTAGCCTCCGGGACGCGCGGCGTAGCGCGGGGCGATCTCATCGAAGAGCTTCTTGACGATCTCCGGGTCGTTGAGCCGGGCCGCCACCAGCCGGCGAGCCTGAACGGCTCGGGCATCGCCCGCCGCCGTCCCGCGCTTGGCGCGGGTGATCAGGCGCTCGGCCTCGGTGCGCACGGCCGCTGCCTTGGTCTGGGTCGTCCGGATCCGCTCATGGCGGAACAGCTCGGTGACCAGGCTGCGCCGCAGCGCGGTACGCTGGCCGGTCGAACGCCCCAGGCGGTAGCCCGATACGCGGTGTCTCATGCTACCCTCACTCCACCGCCGGCGCCGCCGGCTCGCCCTCGTCCACGAGTTCCGCCTCGGCGTCGTCCGCCGGCAGGTAGCCCTTCTCGACCAGCCGTTCGCGGAGTTCATCGAGGCTCTTCTCGCCGAAGTTGCGGATTGAAAGCATCGCGTCGGGGCCTTTCTCGAGCATGTCGAGGACTTCCCCAACGGTCGTGATGCCGGTCCGCTTGAGGGAATTGAAGACCCGGACCGAGAGATCCAGGTTCTCGATCGGGATTTCGTAGATCTCGCTCGCCTTGCGCGGTTGTTCCTCGCGGGTCGCAGCGGCGACCAGACTTTCTTCAGTGACCCCGCCGATATCCCGCAGGTGGGCCATCAGGATCTGGGCGCTTCGGCTGAGGGCCGCTTCCGGCTTGATCGTTCCATCGGTCCAGATTTCGACCATCAAGCGATCGAAGTTCGTGTCCTGTCCGACCCGGGCGCGCCCGACCTCATGGTGGACGCGGCGGACCGGGCTGAAGATGGCGTCGGTCGGCAGCTCGCCGATCGGGAGCCGGCCGCGTTCATCCGAAGGCGAATAGCCTCGGCCGCGTTGCACGTTCATCTCGATCTCGACGTGCGCCTTTTCGTCGTCCACGGTAAACAGGTAGAGCTCGGGATTGACGATCTCGGCCTCTGCCGGCGCCAAGACGTCGGCGGCCGTGACCACACCCTCGCCCTGGACGTCGAGGCGAAGCCGGGCCGAATCGCCCTCATGCAGAATCAGCCGCAGTTGCTTCAGGTTGAGCATCACCTGCAGCACATCCTCCCGTACGCCGGGGATATCAGTGAACTCGTGGGAGGCGTCGTTGATCCGGATCGACGTCACCGCCGCCCCTTCCAGCGACGAGAGCAAGACCCGCCGCATGGCATTCCCCAGCGTGATTCCGTAACCACGCTCGAGTGGGCTGATGACGAACTTTCCGTAGTTGCGCGCCACGGCTTCGCGTTCGATCTTGGGCATCACCATACTGGTGCTAAAAACCATGTCACCCTCCGGCGGCGCGCTAGCGGGAGTAGTACTCGACGATCAGCTGTTCGTTCAGCGTGGCGTCGATGTCTTGTCGCTCTGGCTCGGTCAGCACTGTCCCGGAAAGGGCACGAACGTCGCGCTCGAGCCACCGGGGAGCCGTCCGGGTCTCGGCGAGCGTTCCGAGCCCCTTGAAGTACGGGCGCTGGCGCGAGCCGGCGCGCACTTCAATCACGTCACCGGGACGGACGATCAAAGACGGGACATCGGTCCGCCGGCCGTTGACATTGAAATGTCCATGCGTCACCAGCAGCCGGGCGTGGGCCCGGTTCTCGGCATAGCCGAGACGGAAGACGACGTTGTCTAGGCGGCGCTCGAGTGTCGTCAGGAGGTACTGTCCGGTGACGCCGCGCCGCTTGAGCGCTCGCTGGTAGAAGCGACGGAATTGCCGCTCGCTCGTTCCATACAGGCGGCGAGCCTTCTGCTTCTCGCGCAGCTGGCGGCTGAAGTCGGAGACGCGGCGCCGGCGGAACTGGGCATCCCGACCGTGATCCCCAGGGGGATAGCCCCGGCGCTCGAAGGCGCACTTGGGCGTGAAGCACCGCTGTCCTTTAAGGAAGAGCTTCTCGCCTTCCCTGCGGCACAGCTTGCAGACGGGTCCTGTGTACTTGGCCATAGTTTCCTTTTCAGCTTCCCAGGGGCGCTGCGCCCGCGGGAAGCGCCCCACTCACATCCGGCGCTTCTTCGGAGGCCGGCAACCGTTGTGCGGGATCGGCGTGACGTCGCTGAGCAGGCGAACCCGGATCCCCGAGGCCTGCACGGCGCGGATTGCCGCCTCGCGCCCGGGACCGGGGCCCTTGACGAAGATGTCCACTTCTTGGAGCCCCAGCTCGGCCGCCGCCGCCATCGTTTCCTGCGCGGCCATTCGCGCCGCAAAGGGCGTGCTCTTGCGCGAGCCCTTGAACCCGGCCCGTCCGGCCGAGCCCGAAAGGACGGCGTTCCCCTGGGTGTCGGTGATCGTCACGATCGTATTGTTGAACGTGGCGTGGATGTGGACCCGCCCATGGGCCAGCGTGCGACGAGCCTTGGTCTTGCCCGCCCGACGTGTCGCCTTCGTCTTTCGAACCATTCGTATCCGCCTTCCCGCGTTGTTGTCGCAACAAGAGGCCGGGTCGAAGCTCCGAGCCGGACGGGGCAGCCGCGCGGGGGGAAGGAAGTCCCCGCTCCGTCCGGCGCAGGCGCAACGCCCGCGGCCGGGTTACTTCTTCTTGGCGCCGCGCCGTCGACCACGACCGGCGACGGTCTTCTTCGGGCCCTTCCGGGTCCGAGCATTGGTGCGCGTCCGCTGTCCCCGTGCCGGAAGGTTGCGCCGGTGCCGGAGCCCGCGGTA
Source organism: Anaerolineales bacterium (assembly GCA_035471625.1). Classification (GTDB taxonomy): domain Bacteria; phylum Chloroflexota; class Anaerolineae; order Anaerolineales; family E44-bin32; genus DATEVL01. The sequence continues at coordinate 12,773 of DATIPT010000176.1, read as the reverse complement.
GCTGCCAATATCGATCAGCCGCTTGATGCGCATCTGCACCTCACGGCGCAGTTCACCCTCCACGGTGTAGTTCTGGGAGATGAAGTCGCGCAGGCGGGTGATCTCGTCCTCGGTCAGATCGCGCACGCGGGTATCCGGGCTGACGCCCGTCGCCGACAACATGCGCCGGGCGCGCGTCCGCCCGATGCCGTACAAGTAGGTCAGACCGATCTCGACCCGCTTCTCTCGTGGAAGGTCAACGCCTTCGATTCTGGCCATGCGCCTATCCCTGTCGCTGCTTATGTCGCGGATTCTCGCAAATCACATACACGCGGCGGTTCCGCCGCACGATCTTGCACTTCGGGCATCGCTTGCGCACCGAGGATGAAACCTTCATCGCTCAATCACTCCCTGCTCCATCTCCGGCCAAGGCAGACCGGCAAAGTAGTCATTATACCAAGCGGGCAGAGACCCGTCCAGCTTGGCGTCCTCCCACGTTGTCAGGACGACCGGTCCATCGGCCGTCACCGCCACGGTGTGCTCGAAATGGGCCGTCGGCCGTCCATCGCGCGACGCCACAGTCCATCCGTCGGCCAAAACCCGAGTCTCGGGGCGGCCGGCCAGGACCATGGGCTCTAGCGCCAGCGTCATCCCAGCCCGCAGGGCGGGTCCCTTCCCCGCCGCGCCGAAGTTGGGCACTTGCGGGTCCTCATGCATCGAACGCCCGACGCCGTGGCCGGTGTAGTCCCGGGTGACCTGAAACCCCCGGCTCTCGACCGCGTGTTGAATGGCCGCCGAGATGTCACCGGTGCGCTTCCCGACCTTGCTCGCCCCGATCCCCGCCCACAGGCCGGACAGGGTCGCCTCGAGCAGCCGCCACGCCTCCGGGGAAATCTCGCCGACCGGAAGGGTCAGGGCCGAGTCGCCGACGAAACCGTCGACGATCGCACCGCAGTCAATGCTGACGATATCCCCTTGCTTCAGCCGGCGGTCACTGGGGATCCCGTGCACCAGCTCGTCGTTGACGCTGACCGTCGTCACCGCCGGGTACGGGTACGGCCCCGGATACCCGAGGAACGCCGGGCTGGCGCCGTGACGCCGCAGGACATCCGCGGCGGCCGCATCGATCTCGGCCGTGGTCACGCCGGGGCGCACGAGGGCCGCCGCGGCCGCCAACGCTTCGGCGTTGACCTGCCCGGCCCGGCGCATGCGCGCCAGTTCGGCCTCGCTCTTGACCTCAATTCCCCGTCGCCACGTCATCCCGGTGTCCTTTGCCTGATCTCCCGCAGGACCGCCTCGGTCACCTCGGCCATCGGCCGCTCGCCGTCGAACTCGACGACCAGGCCGTGATCCCGGTAGTAGGCCTCCAGCGGCGCAGTCCGCTCGTTGTAAACCCGAATCCTCTTCTCCACGGTGGCCGGCCGATCATCTTCCCGCTGAATCAACTCCGATCCATCCACGTCGCACACCCCGGGTTTCTTCGGCGGCGAGTGCTCCGTGTGGAAGATGTGACCGGCCTTGCGGCAGGTCCTCCGGCCGGACAGCCTCCGCACCAGGATCTCGGGCTCGACGGCGATCTTGGCAACCAGCAGGATCTTCTCGCCCCGCTCCGCCAGAATCCTGTCGAGTGCTTCGGCCTGAGCGACCGTCCGCGGGAAGCCGTCCAGCAGGGCGCCTTGGGCGCAATCCGGTCGGGCCAGCCGGTCTTCGATCATCCCGATCGTCACGTCGTCGGGCACGAGCAAGCCCTGATCCAGGTACGATTGTGCGTTCTTGCCCAGCTCGGTCCGCGCCGCGACGTGCTCACGGAAAAGGTCGCCGCTGGAGATGTGGGGGATCCCCAAGTGCTCCGTCAGCGTTCGCGCTTGGGTTCCCTTTCCCGCCCCTGGCGGTCCGAGCAGGATGACCAGCTGTGACACGCGTATCCCTAGCGCACGAGCACGGCCGAGTCGTAGCCGCGCAGCTTCAGCTCGGCCTCGATCGACCGATAAACGTCACGCACGACACCGACCACGATCAGCAATCCCGCCGACGAGGTCGCCAGCAAGCCCGGATTCGACCCTCCCGTCGGCAGGAACAAGGTCAGAAGGAACGGCAGGATCGCAATGAACCCGAGGAACAGGGCGCCCGGCAGCGTGATCCGACGCAGGACCCGCGTCAGGTATTTCTGAGTCGCCGCGCCACGCGTGACCCCGGGGATCTGCGCCCCCGCCCGCTTCAGGTTTTCGCCGTAGTTCTGCTGGGCGAACAGCACGTCGGTGTAGAAGAAGGTGAAGCCGACGACCAAGAGGAAGTACAGGATCCAGTACTGCGTCGACCCGCCGCCAAAAGTAGCCTGCATCCATAGGGCGGCGTTGCGCAGGAACTCCGACTGGGAGTCGACGAAGAACTGCGCCAAGAGCGCCGGCAGGGTGATCAGAGACTGGGCGAAGATCAGCGGGATCATCCCGGCCATATTGATCATCAACGGCAACGTCCCCTTGACCGGCATCGACATCCGGTTGCCGACCCGCCGCCCGGGGTACATCACGGGGACGTGGCGCCGGCCTTCCTGGACGTACACGATGGCGATGATCGTCCCCAGCGTCACGACCAGAAGGACGACCATCATCGCCAGCCGGGTCTGCTCGTTGGCCAGGACGCTGGCGAAATTGGCCGGCATGCGGGCCACGATCCCGGAGAAGATGATGATGGAAAGCCCCTGATTGCGCAGGCCGAACTCGGAGATCAGGTTGCCCAACCAGATGGCGAACATCGTCCCGGCGGTCATGGTGATGATCATCGTCGCCGTCGAGAGGTTGGGCCCGAAGGGCACGTTCAGGATCGGCGCCGTGGCGAACTGCTGAAAGAGTTGAATCTGTCCGACGGCGTTCAACGCCGCCATGGGGACGGCCAGGATGAAGGTCCAGCGCTCCATCCACTTGCGGGCCTGGCGGGGATCCTCCTCGCTCATGCGCTGCAGTGAAGGGATGATCGGAACCAGCAACTGCAGGATGATCTGGGCCGTGATGTACGGATAGACCCCCATCGCCAGGATGGAGAAATTCGAGACCGTGCCCCCTGACAGAAGGTCGAGCAGGTTGAACAGCGGCGTCTCGCCAAACAGCCCGGCCAGCGCCGCCCGATTGACGTTGGGCACCGGCACATGCGCGGCGAACCGATAGATCACCAGGATCATGGCGGTGAACAGCAGTCGGTTGCGGATATCGGGCGAAATCCAAAGGAAACGCCACGCCGAGCGTCTCATGCTTCCCCTCCGGGCCCAAGCGGCGCAGTCATCCCTCGATCACCTCGACCGAGCCCCCAGCCTTCTCGATCTTGGCCTTGGCCGCACGGCTGATGCGATGGACGCGCACCCGAAGCGGCGTCGCCACCTCCCCATAGGCCAGCAGCACGATCGGGAGTCCTGGGTCGCGGAGGAGTCCGGCCTCGCCCAGAGTCTCAGGGTTGACCTCGCTGTCGGCGGCGAACCCCTCCAGCCGAGCAAGGTTGACCTCGTTCCACTGGGTCCGGCGGATATTGGTGAAACCCCGCTTGAAGGGGAGGCGCCGGAAGAACGGCTGGTTTCCACCCTGGCGAAAGATCTTCCCGCCCGTGCCAGCGCGCGCGCCTTCACCCTTGGTGCCGCGGCCAGCAGTCTTCCCCTGGCCGGCAGCGATCCCCTGCCCCACCCGCTTGCGACGGCGGTGGGCGCCGGGCCTGGGCTTGAGATCGTGCAGTTTCATGACCTACTCCTCTACCCGAACCAAGTGCTCGACGGCGCGCAGCATCCCGCGCACCGCCGGGGAATCCGGCTGTTCGACAGTGTGGTTCAGACGCCTCAGGCCCAGCGCCCGAACGGTCCTCTTCTGAGTCTGGTTGTAGCCGATCGGGCTTCGCACCAGGGTGATCCGGAGCACCTTCGCCTTCGACTCAGCCATGGCGGCCGCGCTCCCAGAAGGGCTTTAGTTCGTCGGCCGGCTTGCCGCGGCGGGCCGCTTCCTCCTCGACGCGCGTCAGGGAGTGCAGCGCGTCGAGCGTGGCGCTGGCCACATTCAAGACATTGGCGCTGCCCAGCGATTTTGTCAGAATGTCGCGGACCCCGGCAGCCTCAAGAACCGCACGTACCGCGCCGCCGGCGATCACGCCGGTACCGGGCGAGGCCGGCTTGAGCATGACCCGCGCCCCGCCGCGCTTCGAAGTGACCTCATGCGGGATCGTCGTCCCCGACAGCGACACGGGTTCCATCGCTTTTCGAGCCCGTTCGGAGGCCTTGCGGATCGCGTCCGGAACGCCGCGCGCCTTGCCGACGCCCAGGCCAACCCGGCCATGATTATCCCCGACGACGACGGTCACCCGGAACGAGAAGCGCCGTCCGCCCTTCACAACCTTGGCCACCCGGGCGATATCGATGACGCGCTCGTCGAGCTCGTCGCGTTCGTCCGTTCGATCTCGGAATTCTCGTCTCACAGGACTCCTCTCCCCGCCTGACGGTCGTCAGAACTCTAGGCCGGATTCACGGGCCGATTCGGCCAAAGCCCGCACCCGACCGTGGTACCGGTACCCGCCGCGATCGAAGACGACCTGGCGGATACCCTTGGCCCGGGCGCGCTCGGCGATCAGGGCCCCGACCGCCTTGGCCTGCTCGGTCTTGGTCTTCCCCTGCAGCTGCGAGCGGACATCGGATTCGAGGCTCGAAGCCGAGGCGACCGTCTGTCCGGCGCCATCGTCGATGAGCTGCACCGAAATCTGCTCGAGGCTGCGGAACACATTCAAGCGCGGGCGCTCGGCCGTTCCGCTGATCTTCTGCCGCACCCGCTCCCTTCGGCGCAGCCGCGCCTCGCGACGTGTCTTCTTCCCCATCGTCAGGCCACCTTGCCGGCCTTGCCGGCCTTGTGTCGGACGCGCTCGCCCACGTAGCGGATCCCTTTGCCCTTGTAGGGCTCGGGCGGTCGCACCTTGCGAATATCGGCGGCCACCTGTCCGACCAGTTCCTTGTCAGACCCGTGAACGCGGATCTGGCGCGCCTTGGCGTCGACATCGAACGTGATCCCGGCCGGAGGCGGCACGCGCACCGGGTGCGAGTACCCGACATGCAGCACCAGGTCCTTCCCGTCCAACTCGGGTCGGTACCCGACACCTTCGACCTGCAGCTCGCGCGAGAACCCATCGCTCACGCCGACGACCATGTTGTTCAAGAGCGCTCTCGAAAGCCCGTGTAGCGCCCGGATCCGGGGCTCGTCCGAGGCGCGCTGCAGCCGCACGGTTCCTTCCTTCATCTCAATCTGAATCTCGGACGGGAAAGTGCGCGCCAGCTCACCCTTCGGGCCTTTCACCATCACCCGAGGTCCCTGGATCTGGACTTCGACCCCCGCCGGCAGCTCGACCGGCTGTCGTCCAATTCGAGACACGTCAACCTCCTCCGCCCAGATCGCTCACCATACTTGGCAGATCACTTCGCCGCCCACGCCCAGCTGGCGGGCGCGCGCCCCCGTCATGACCCCCTTGGGGGTCGACACGATGGCCACACCGATCCCCGAACGGACCCGGGGGATCTCGCGTTTCCCGGCGTAGACCCGGCGGCCCGGCCGGCTGACCCGCTTGATCCCGCTGATCACCGGCCGCCGCTCACGGCGCTCACCGACGTACTTCAGGGTGAGGCGCAAGACCGGCTGCGGCTTCCCATCCAGGGGGACGACCTCGAAGGCCTCCAGGAAGCCTTCTTCCTTGAGAATCTCGGCGATCGCAACCTTCATCTTCGATGAGGGCAGGGCGACCACCGCATGGCCCGCCATCAAACCGTTGCGGATGCGGGTCAACATATCGGCAATGGGGTCCGTCATGCTCATCCCAATCTCTCCCTGGCCTCTCACCAACTCGACTTCACGACACCCGGGATTCGGCCCTCCAGGGCCTGTTCCCGGAAGCAGATCCGACACATGGCGAACCGCCGGATGTAGCCGCGCGGGCGACCGCAAATCTTGCACCGATTGCGGATCCGAACCTTGTACTTGCGGCGCGTTTCCCGCACCACGATCGACGTCTTCGCCATCTATTCACCCCTCCGAAACGGCATCCCCAGCATCTGGAGCAACCGGCGGCCCTGCTCATCGTCCGGCGCGGTGGTGACCAAAGTGACCTCAAAACCACGGATCTTGTCGATCTTGTCGTACACGATCTCCGGGAAGATCAGTTGCTCCCGGATCCCGAGCGTGTAGTTGCCCCGCCCATCGAAGGCGTGCGCCGAAACGCCGCGGAAGTCGCGCGTCCGTGGCAGGGCGACGTTCACCAGTCGGTCGAAGAAGGACCACATGCGCTCACCGCGCAAGGTCGCCTTCAGGCCGATCGACCGACCCTCGCGGAGCTTGAAGTTCGAGATGCTCTTGCGGGCCCGGGTGATCACCGGCCGCTGCCCGGTGATCACGGTGATGTCTTCGACCGCCGAGTCCAGGGCCTTGGCATTCTCGAGCGCTTCGCCGACCCCGACGTTGACCACGATCTTCTTCAGCCGGGGCACCTGCATCTTGCTGCTGACACCGATCTCCTTCTGGAGAGCCGGTGCGATTTCCTTTCGGTAGCGCTCCTGCAGATAGTGGGCCATCCTCATTCCATCCCTCACGAATCGATCACCGACTCGCATTGCTTGCAGACCCGGCGGGCCCGACCCTCATCACGCTGGACTCCGACGCGGACGGCCTCGCCGCATTTCGGGCAGACGAGCATCACGTTCGAAGCCTGCACCGGCGCCTCGAACTGGATCACGCCGGGATTCATCGTCCGCCCCCCAGCCTGCACCTGGCGCTGGTGCTTCTTGCGCACGTTGACGCCCTGTACGACGACCCGGCCTTCCTGCGGGAGCGTCCGGAGCACCTCGCCCCGCACTCCCTTGTCGCGGCCGCTGATGACTTCGACCGTATCGCCCTTCTTGATCTTCACGTCAATACCTCCGCCGCGTCGCCTAGAGCACTTCCGGGGCGAGCGAGACGATCTTGGTGAAACCCTTCTCGCGCAGTTCCCGGGCGACCGGCCCGAAGATACGCGTCCCCTTCGGATTGACCCCGTCGGCATCCAGGATCACCGCCGCGTTGTCGTCGAAGCGGATGTACGATCCGTCTTCGCGGCGGTACTCCTTCGCCGTCCGTACGATCACCGCCTTGACAACATCGCTCTTGCGGACGGCGCTGTGCGGGGTGGCCGACTTGACCGTCGCCACGACCACATCGCCGACACTCCCGTAGCGTCGCCGCGATCCGCCCATGACATGGATCACGAGCAGTTCACGCCCACCCGTGTTGTCGGCGACCTTGAGCCGCGTCTCGTGCTGAATCATCCCGCAGCCCTCCTTTGGGCCCCGGTCGTAGGCTGCGGGATCATCCCTGGGCCTCTTCTGTCAGAGTGGGATCAAGGATCTCGCCCGTCCCGGCCGCCACATCGGCCTCGCTCGCCCGACGCAGAATCGACTCGACCGCCCACCGCTTGCGCTTCGAGATCGGCCGGCTCTCGACGATCCGGACTTCATCCCCGGGTCGGCAGCCGTGCTCATCGTGCACCAGGTAGTCCTTGCTCTTGCGGACGACCTTCTGGTAGAGCGGATGACGGTAGCTCTGGTCGATCCGGACGGTGACCGTCTTCTCCATCGCCGCCCGGGTCACAACACCCGTTTGCCGTCGTCGCTGATTGCTCATGCCTTCTCACCTTCCTGCTCACGTTCTCGCACGACGGTCGCCAGGCGGCCGATCTCCCGCCGTGCCTGGCGCAGCTGCGCCGTGTTCTTCAATTGACCCGTGGCAGCCTGGAACCGCAGGCGGAAGAACGCTTCCCGGGCCTCGTCCAGGCGGCCGCGCAAGTCGTCCAGGCTCAGGTCTCGCATCTCGCGCGCCTTCATCTCAGTCACTCGCTCCCATCATGTCGAGCCGCTCAATGAAGCGGGTCTTGATCGACAGCTTGTGCGACGCCAGGCGCAGGGCCTCACGCGCATTCGCCTCGGGAAGACCCGAGAGCTCGAACAGGACCCGGCCCGGCCGCACCACGGCAACATAGTGATCGACGGCGCCCTTCCCTTTGCCCATGCGGGTCTCGGCCGCCTTCTGGGTGACCGGCTTGTCGGGAAAGATCCGGATCCAGACCTTGCCGCGCCGTTTCATGTAGCGCACCAGGGAACGCCGGGCGGCCTCGATCTGACGGGCCGTCACCCATCCGGGCTCGAGGGCCTGCAATCCGTACTCCCCGAAGCTGACCTCCGCGCCGCGGCGATCGAGCCCCTTCATCCGGCCTCGTGATTGCTTGCGCCACTTGGCGCGCTTCGGCATCAACATCGTCGCACCTCGAATCCCGCTTCGATCTACTCGCTGACGTACACGTCCATCTGTTCGCCCTGCTCGAACTCTTCGGGCTTCAGGTCGCCGCGGTAGACCCAGACCTTGACCCCGATCCGACCATGGGTCGTCAGGGCTTCGGCGCGGGCGAAATCAATATCGGCACGCAGCGTCTGGGCCGGCACACGGCCCTCGCGCATCCACTCCCGGCGCGCCATCTCCATCCCCGACAGGCGCCCCGAGCACATCACCTTGATCCCCTGGGCGCCCTGGCGCATCGCCTGCGCCACCGAGCGCTGCATCGCACGGCGGTGACTGATCCGGCGCTCCAGCTGGCTGGCTATGTTCTCGGCGACGAGCCGGGCGTACAGGTCCGGCTCCTTGATCTCATGGATGTCGAGCTTGATCTTCGTCCCCGTCAACTCCTCGATCTGGCGCCGCAACTCCTTGACCGAGGCCCCCTTCCGCCCGATGACGATCCCCGGCTTGGCGGTATTGATCGTCACGTGAATGTTGTTGGTGAAACGCTCGATGTCGATCCCGGCGATCCCGGCCCGCGGCATCGAACGATTCACGAGATCGCGAATGGCGCGGTCCTCATGCAGTTGCTGGGCATACTTGCCCGGCGGGGCGAACCAGCGCGACTCCCACGGCTTGTTGATCTTGAGCCGGAACCCGATCGGATGGACCTTGCGTCCCATACTTGCTCCTTCCCTAGCTCGTCGCGCCCGAGCGTTCGCGCAGGATCACGGTAATGTGCGAGGCCCGACGGATGATTGGCTTGAACCGGCCGCGCGCCCCAAAACGGCGCCAGCGCCGGTTCGGACCATCATCGGCCCAGATCTGGGCGACCACGAGTTCGTCCGGGTCGAGGCCGAAGTTCTTCTCGGCATTGGCCATCGCCGAGCGGATAACCTTCGAGACCGGCTCGGCGGCGCCCTTCCGGCTGAAGCGCAGGATCTCGAGCGCTTCCTTGGCCGGCAGGCCGCGCACCATGTCGATCACCAGCCGCGCCTTCTGCGGCGAGGTCTGTACGAAGCGGGCCGACGCCCGGACGTCCGTTTCTCCGGCCATGGTCCTAGCCGCCTTCCACCGTGGTCGTCTTCTCGCGGCTCGAATGGCCGCGGAAGGTGCGCGTCGGGGCGAACTCGCCGAGCTTGTGGCCGACCATGTTCTCGGTCACGTAGATCGGGACGTGCCTTCGTCCATCGTGGACGGCGATCGTGTGGCCGACCATCTGAGGGAACACGGTGCTCGCCCGGCTCCAGGTGCGGATCACCTTCTTCTCGCCGCGCTGATTCATCTCCTCCACCTTCTTGAGGAGCTTCGGATCAACGAACGGGCCTTTCTTCAGTGAACGCGACATGTCGTGGCTATCCTCTCACCCTACCCGGCTCAGCGGCGCCGCCGCCGGCGCGACCGCCGACGGATAATGAATTCGTCGGTCTTCTTGTTCCGCCGCGTCCGGTACCCCGCCGTCGGCCGACCCCACGGCGACTTCGGTCCGGGCATGCCGATCGGTTGGCGCCCTTCCCCGCCGCCGTGCGGATGGTCGCGCGGCGTCATCGCTGAACCGCGGACCGTCGGCCGGACTCCCCGGTGGCGCTTCCGCCCGGCCTTCCCCAGCTTGACGTTGCTGTGGTCCGGATTGCCGACCTCGCCGACCGTGGCGTAGCACGTTTGACGGATCCTTCGGACCTCCCCCGAGGGGAGCCGGATGGCCGCGAAAGCACCTTCCTTGCCCAGCAACTGCGCCGCGGTCCCCGCGGAACGGACCAACTGGCCGCCGCGACCTTCCTTGAGCTCCAGGTTGTGGACCATCGTCCCCAGCGGAATATTCGCCAACGGCAACGAGTTGCCGGGGCGGATTTCTGCCTCCGGGCCGGCGACCACGTGGTCGCCCACGCCCAGGCCGACCGGGGCCAGGATGTAGCGCTTCTCGCCGTCGGCGTAGTGCAGCAGAGCCAGGCGCGCCGAGCGATTCGGGTCGTACTCGATCGCCGCGACCCGGGCCGGGATCCCGCGCTTGTCGCGCTTGAAGTCCAGTCGCCGCAGGTGGCGCCGATTGCCGCCGCCCCGATGGCGAACCGTGATCCGCCCGTGGACGTTCCGCCCGCCCCGACGCTTCTTGGGCCGGAGCAACGACCGTTCGGGATGATCCTTGGTGATCTCCTCGAAGGTCGCCCCCGACATGCCGCGGCGTCCGGGCGAGGTGGGCTTGTAGGTCTTGACCGCCATCACTTCACCCCTTCAAACACATCGATCGATTGACCCTCGGCCAGCGTAACCACGGCCTTCTTGAGGGCGCTGCGGCGGATCTTGAGGCGACGACTGCGCGCTCGCCGCGTCCGCTTGGCCGGCAGGTTGATCACATTGACCCGCTCGACCTTCACCTCGAACAGGGTTTCCACCGCATCTTTGATTTGCGCCTTCGTCGCCGAGGTCGGCACTTCGAAGGTGTACTGGTTCAGCTTCGAACTCTGGAAGTTCGACTTCTCGGTCACCAGCGGTCGACGCAAGACATCGAAGAGCGTTGTCATTGGCGACCCTCGCTTCCGCCCAGGTGGGCCTGCAGGACATCGAGCGACGCCAACGGGAGCACCAGTCGATCGAAGCCCAGGATGTCACGGATGTTGAGATACTGGGCCCGCAGCGTCTTGGCGGTCCGCAGGTTGCGGATCGCCCGCTCCACGTTCTCGTCGCGGGCCGGCAAGATGATCAGCGCCGTGGCCCCGCCGACCAAGCCGTGGAGGGCCTTGGCCATCTCGGCGGTCTTGACCTGACCGGCCTGGATCTCGTCCAGGACGACGATCTGGGCCTGCGCCGCCTTGGCCGAGAGCGCGGACCGCAGCGCCGCCCGCCGCATCTTGCGCGGCATACGCTGGGCGTAGCTCCGCGGCTTCGGCGTGTGCGCCTTGCCGCCGCCGACCCAGATCGGAGATCGGATCGAACCCTGCCGGGCCCGCCCGGTCCCCTTCTGGCGCCACGGCTTGCGACCGCCTCCGGAAACCTCGCCGCGGGTCTTCGTATCGTGGGTTCCCTGGCGAGCGTTCGCCTGCTGGCGCACCAGCGCCTGATGCATCAGGTCCAGCTTGATCGGAGCTTCGAAGACCGACGCGGGCAGCTCGGCCGTGCTCACCTTGGCGCCCTGCATGTTCAAGACGTCAACTTTCATCGTCGCTGCTCCCGCCTAGGCCTTCCGGGCTTCCCGGACGACGACTACGGCGCCGCGCGGACCCGGGACCGAGCCGGCGACGGCAATGAGATTGCGCTCCGGATCGACGAGCTGGATGCGGAGGTTCTGGGACGTGATCTGAACGGAGCCCATGTGCCCCGCGCCTCGCGATCCCTTGAAGACCCGCCCGGGCGTCGAAGTGGCGGCGCGCGAACCCGGCGCCCGCTGGCGGTCCGACTGCCCGTGAGTCTTCGGCCCGCCGCTGAAGCCGTGACGGCGCACCCCGCCCTGGAACCCGCGGCCCTTGCTGGTGGCGACGATATCAACCCGGTCGCCCGGCGCGAAGACCTCGACCGTCAGGCGGTCGCCTTCCTTCATCTCTTCGGTCGGCTTAATCCGGAACTCGCGCACGAAGCGAAGCGCCGGGAGGTCATTCCGTTTGAGGTGACCGAGCCGGCCTCCGCTCAGCCGCTTGGCGTTGACCTCGCCATAGCCGAGCTGGACGGCCTGGTAGCCATCCCGGTCGGGCCGGCGGATCTGGGTGACAAAACATGGCCCGGCTTCAATCAGCGTCACGGCGTGTGCCGCGCCGGCCTCATCGAAGACCTGGGTCATGCCAAGCTTCTTGCCGATCAACCCTTTCATCCGTTCTCTCCTGTCGAGACCTTGACGGGACTGTCAGCCATCGGCCGGCTGCATCATCCCCGATCGCGAGACAGTCACCGGGAGGCGTGAAAGCCCTGGCGGCCCACAACCCCTGCGATCTTGTCTCGCCCCGGCGCTTCAGTCGCACCTGCCCTTGTGCCGAACCGCACCGCAGGTGCCGGAGTCAGCCTTCAGCGGTCAGCATGGGCTGACGGCTGGGCGCTGACCGCTGAGCGCTTCTAGATCTTGATCTCGATATCTACTCCTGCGGGCAGATTCAACCGCATCAGAGTATCGATCGTCTTCGAATCCGGTTCGAGCACGTCGATCAGGCGCTTGTGCGTCCGGATCTCAAAGTGCTCGTGTGAGTCCTTGTCGATGAACGGCGAGCGGCGAACGGTGAACTTCTCAATGCACGTCGGCAGAGGAACCGGCCCGACTACACGCGCCCCGGTACGCTCGGCCGTCTCGACAATACGCTGCGCCGACTGGTCGAGGACCCGGTGGTCGTACGCCTTGAGTCGGATGCGGATCTTCTGCTTCGCCATGCCTGCGCTACTCCAGGATCTCGGTGATGACGCCGGCGCCGACCGTCAGGCCGCCCTCGCGGATGGCGAAGTTCTGCCCCTTCTCCAGCGCCACCTTCGAGATCAGCTCCACCGTCAGGTTTACATTGTCCC
>DATIPT010000175.1:0-13269 GCA_035471625.1 Anaerolineales bacterium | reverse complement strand
AGGTCCAAGGAATCCAGGAGGAACGGGCGAATCTCACCGCCTTGGCGGATGTCGGTCAGGTTGTGAACTCGTCGTTGGACCTGGACCGGGTGCTGGCCGAGGTAATGGACACGCTCATCCGGATTACGGGCGCCGAGCGGGCGTTTCTGATGCTGCGCCAGGAGGGTGAGCTTCGCACGATGGTCGCCCGCAACTGGGATCGCTCGACGATCGGCGCCGGTGAGGAGGCGATCAGCCGGACGATCATCGAACGCGTCGTCTTGTCCGGAGAGCCGGTCTTGACGACCAACGCCCAGGCGGACCCGCGCTTCTCGGGGCAGACGAGCATCGTCGCGCACAACATGCGCTCGATCCTGTGCGTCCCGCTCAAAGTCAAGGGCGAACTGACCGGCGTCCTGTATGCGGACAACCGAGCCCGGGAGGGTACGTTCTCGGAAAAAGACCGCGGTCTGCTTGCCGCGTTTGCCGACCAGGCGGCCGTCGCGCTGGAGAACGCCCGGCTGTTCGCGTCTGTCGAGCAGACCCTGACGGAGGTGACTCGCCTCAAGACGCTCATGGAAGACGTCTTCGCCTCGATCGTAAGCGGCGTGGTCACGTCGGACATCCACGATCGAATCCTGTTGTGCAACCGTGCCGCTGCGGAGATCCTCAACCGTAGCTCCGAAAGCATGGTCGGTTCCTCCTTTGCCGGCCTGCTCCGGAGCCTGGCGGAAGACCTGCCCGGGCGGATGGCGGAAGTGAGCGCGCCGGATACTCGCCTGGTCGGGCTCGAGGTGCGTCCCGAGATCGAGGGGCGCGGCCGCGTCGACCTTGCCCTGAGCGTGAGCCCGCTGCGAACCGGCGAGTCCGAGATTCAGGGCCTGACGCTGGTCGTCGACGACCTGACCGAGAAGCGGCGCCTGGAGGCGACACGAAGGCTCTTTGAGCGCATGGTCAGTCCGGCGGTGATCGAGAGACTCGATCCCGACCAGCTGAGCCTGGGGGGCGAAGTCGGAGAGATCACGACGTTGTTCGCCGACCTGCGCGGTTTCACAGCGCTCGGCGAAGCGACGGATCCAACAACGCTGGTCACCATCCTGAACCGGTATCTGGCCGCAGCCGCCGAAGCGATCCTGGCCGAAGACGGGACGATCGACAAGTTCCTGGGCGACGCGATCATGGCATGGTTCAACGCCCCGATCCCCCAGCCGGACCATCGACTGCGCGCCGCCCGCGCCGCCCTGGCGATCCAGACGGCGGTCGATGACCTCCGGCGCCAGTTCTCACCCCCGTTCCACCTGAGCTTCCGCATCGGGATACACACCGGCCCGGCGCTGCTCGGCCTCGTCGGGACGCAGGCGCGCCTCGAATACACCGCCATCGGAGACAGCGTGAACACGGCCAAGCGCCTGCAGGAGAACGCCCGGGACGGGGAGATCCTGATGAGCGCGGCCATGGCGGGTCCGATTGTGAATTCGATCGACGCGGTTGCTGGAGAACCCATCGCGCTGGAGGGCAAGCGCGAACCGGTCGGGGTCTGGGTCTTGCGAGGGCTGCGCTAGCTAGCCGAGAAGCGCCTCGCCGTAGGCAAAGACGGCCGGGCCTCCACCCGTGTGCCAGAACAGGATGCGCTCATCCTTGTCGATACGGCCGTCGCCGACCATCGCCATCATCCCGGCGGCCGCCTTGGCGGTGTAGACCGGATCCAGCAGAAGCCCTTCGAAACGGGCGAAGTCTCGGGTCGCTTCGATCTCGCGAGGGCCGAGCACAGCGTATCCGTCTCCGATGAAGTCGTCGACGACGTCAACCTCCTGAGGCTCGAATGCCGTCGGCACGCGGATCAGGGAGGCGGTCTCGGCCGCCAATCGGGCGACGTCGGACTTCAAGTTCGCGGCGCGCTTGTCGACGCTGATGCCCGTGATCCGGACGGCAAGCCCAAAGGCGCGCCCGCCGACGATCATCCCGGCCTGCGTTCCGGCGGAAGAGCTGGCGACGATGATCCGGTCGAAGGTCTCGCCCTGGCCGGCAAGCTCGCGCATCGCTTCGACATAGCCCAACGCGCCGACCGGGCTCGAAGCTCCGTAGACAATCTTGTAGGGTCGCTTCCCGGCGGCCCAAGCCTCCTGGAAGGCGGTCTCGAGGGCTTCGTTCGGGTCCTGGTCGCCCGCCCAGCGCACATCGGCGCCACACAGAAGATCCAGGAGCAGATTCCCTTCCGGACGGGCGGGGGGATTCCCGCGTAGAACAAGGGTGCACTCGAAACCGAACCGGGCGGCGGCGGCCGCCGTCTGGCGACATTGATTCGACTGGACCGCGCCCGTCGTCATGAGCGTTCGCGCCCCGTTCGCCTGGGCTTCGGCGATGAGGAACTCCAGCTTGCGGACCTTGTTTCCGCCGAAGGCGAGGCCGGTCTGGTCATCCCGCTTGACCCACAACGGCTGACCGCCAAGGTGGGCGCCCAGGCGCGGCATTGCTTCGATGGCGGTCGGAAGGTGGGCGAAGCGGGTGCGCGGTATGCGATCAAGGGTCATGCGGGGATCCCCTCCCGAGATCAACTCGCCGGATCGACCAGCCGGCGCGTGCGTTCCTGCTGGCGTCGGCGCGTCCAACCCAGAATGCGCGGGAGCACTGTCGTGTACAGACGATAGGCGAACGGTCGGGAGGTGGTCTCCCAGGAACCAACCAGCCTCACGTGACGCGCCCCGAAACCATCCTTGAATCGGTACACGCCCCACATCGGGTCGCTCGGATCGGGGTCGTCCGGCGCGCCCCACAGGTCGTAGAGCGCGCATCCCGAGCGGCGCGCCCATTCCATAGCCGCCCACTGCAGGGCGTGGTTCGGCATGCGCTCACGATGCAGCTCGCGGGACATGCCATACAGGTACCAGGCTCGATCGGCGTAGCGGTAGACGATCAGGCCGGCGACCGGCGCGCCTTCCACCTCGGCGATGAAGGGCTGGGCCAGACCGGCGTTCAGGAAGTCATCCCAGGCGCGCCGGTAGTAGGCGCGCGGGCGGATGACGAATCCGTCCCGCACGGAGGTTTCGGCGTACATGTCGTACAGGAGGTCGAGGTCGGCCGACGTCCCGAGGCGGACGCTGACCCCGCGGCGCTGGGCCAGGCGCACGTTGTAGCGCGTCTTCGGCTTCATCCCGGCCAGGATCTCGTCTTCGCTGCGGGCAAGATCGATCACCATCGTGCTGCCGAACTGCACCGGCTGAGCGGAGGGGAACCATCCTCCAGCCTCCAGAGCGCGCCCGGCAGCAGCCGATCCCTCCAGGTCCGGCTCGATCTTGATCATCAAGACGCCGGGTTCCCGCGCGAGAGCGGCCAGGCCGGCGAGCACCGCGCTCACAGCCGCGCCGTCCTTCTGGGCCATCACCGGTCCGCGCGGGCAGTAGAGAATCGAAACGCCCATGCGCGGCGAAGGCCATCGACGTCGCAGGACTTGGGCCGCCGCCACTGGCTTATCTTCGCGGAACCACGCCAGCCGCACGGGTTCCCAGCCGTAGTGCGACTTGAACTCGCCCCACAGAGCGCTCTGGAGCAAGTGCGGGGACGGCAACGCATTCAGGACCTGCTCCCATTCGGCGACGGTCGCGATCCGGACGGGAGGACTCGGTTGGGCCTCAGGCGGCATGGCCCGGTCCGAAACGGTGGTAGAGGGAGTGGATGGCCCGGCGGAGGGGGAGTTCCCATGCGCCCGGGGTGCGGACAAGGCGTCCACCGAAACCACGCTTGAAGCGGTAGACGCCCCACAGTCCGTCGGAGCGCGAGGCGAATCCGGCCTCAAGCTGATCGAGCGGCACGTCTGGGACGCCCCATAGGTCGTACCATGACGCGCCGCGGTTGCGCGCCCAGCGAATCGCCTCCCACTGGAGCAGGTAGGTGGGCATCCGATCGCGATGGACGCCGGTCGAGGCCCCGTAGAAGTACCACGAGCCTTGCCCTCGTCCGAAGACCATCAGGGATGCCACCGGTTGATCCTCGGCTTCGGCGACGAGGATCTCGCACTCGCCGCGAGGGTGAAAGATGTCGAACGCATCCTGATAGTAGTCGGGCGTGTGGACCCCGAAGCCCTGACGGTCTCCCGTGCTGCGAAGCATGGCGGCGAACGCCGCCGGGTCTTCCCACGATCGGACTCGCACGCCTTTGCGGCGCGCCAGGCCGATGTTGTAGCGCGTCTTCTGATTCATCCTGGCGAGGAGGTCGTTGTCGGACCCATCCAGGTCCACGACCAGGCTGCTGCGCGGCTGGATCGTCCGCGCCGCCGGGAGAAACCCGTGGCGGGGGAGTTGTTCGGCGACCGGGTCGCCGGCATCCGGTTCGAGGATCAGGACGAAGGCCCCGCGTTGGCGTGCCAGTCCGACCAGCTCAGGGATCAGCCGATCCCATTGGCCAAAGGGGCCCCTGGGGACGTAGGCCAGGCGCAGTCCGGGCAGGAGGCTGCGGAGCAAGACGAGGGCTCCGGCGTCGGTGCCGGCGAGCGCTTCCGCCTGCCATCCGTGCCGGGCCTTGAGTTGCCCCCAGGCCGGGGTCTGAAGAAGATGCGCCTCGGAGTGCTGCAGGAGAAGGGCTTCCCACTCGCCGGCGGATGGGCTTGTGGACACAACGCCGAATCTTACCATTGTGGTAAAATGCACGCCCCCAGGGGTGTGGACGCCCAACCCCTGTTTCGTTTCAGGGCGTCCGTGTAGGCAAGGCCCCCCTGACTTGCAGTGCAATTGAGGGAGCGTGCATGTCCGACCAGTGGTTGTTCATTGCCTTCTTGCTGCCTCTGGCCTTGTTCATGCCGGCATTGCCGATCGTCCTCAGCCGGGCGATTGGACCTCGCAAGTCAAACCCGATGAAGGACTCCGCGTACGAGTGCGGCGTCGAAACTGTCGGCGACACCTGGGTCCAGTTCAAGGCGCAGTACTACATCTTCGCCCTGGTCTTCGTCATCTTCGATGTCGAGGCGGTCTTTCTATTCCCGTGGGCGGCGGCGTACGGCCAACTGGAGTTGTTCGCGGTCTTGGAGGGCGTGCTGTTCATCCTGATCCTCGCCGCCGGGCTGATCTACGCCTGGCGCAAGGGAAGCCTCGAATGGGTCTGACCCTGCGCGATCGCGCTGCATGGCTGATGGGCGCCTTCCGCCATCAGCCATTTGCTTGTGTAACGGGAGAGTCTCGATGATCTCGGATCCGTTCACGTGGTTCGGCGATCTCCTGCGCGAGTTCCTGGTCGGCCTGGGGCTGACGACCGCCCAGGCCACCGGCCTGATGCAATTCCTCGGCGCCGGCGCGCTGGCGACGGCGGTCCTGGTCCTCACGTTCCTGCTGATCTGGGTTGAGCGCAAGGTCCTGGCGCGCATCCAGGATCGACTGGGACCCAACCGGGTCGGCCCCTTCGGCCTTCTCCAGACCATCGCCGACGCGCTCAAGCTCCTCTCCAAGGAGATCATCATCCCCAGCGGGGCCGACAAGGTGGTCTACTTCCTGGCGCCGCCGCTGGCGGTGATGTCGGTCGTCGGCCTGTGGGCCGTCATTCCACTGGCCCCGAATCTGGTCGGGACCGATATCAACGTCGCCGCGATCTACCTGATTTCGATCACGGCGATCGGGACCCTGGCGATCATGCTCGCCGGCTGGTCGTCGAACAACAAGTACGCCCTACTCGGCGCCTTCCGCACCGTGGCGATGCTGATCTCGTATGAAGTACCGATGGTGCTGGCGCTGCTCGTTCCGACGATGTTGGCGGGTTCGATGGGCACCGTGGCGATCGTCGAAGCCCAGCGTGAGATGTGGTTTGTCGTCCTCGCCCCGTTGGCGGCCCTGGTGTTCTTCATCAGCTCGATGGCGGAAGCCGGCAAGGCGCCGTTCGACCTGCTGGAAGCGGAGTCGGAGATCGTCGCCGGCTACAACATCGAGTATTCCTCGATGGCGTTCGGGATGTTCTTCGTCGGCGAGTTCCTGCATGGGTTCACCCTGGCGGCCCTGACGGTCACCCTGTTCCTGGGCGGGTGGCTGGGGCCGTTCGTCGACCAATACACCTGGCTCGGCCTGATCTACTTCTTCGGGAAGACGGCGATCGTCTACTTCGCCGTGATCTGGATCCGTGGGACGTTGCCCCGCTTGCGGATCGACCAGGTCAACGCGTTCAACTGGAAGTTCCTGGTCCCGCTGGCGCTGGTGGTCGTGATGGTGACGGCGGTGGCTGACAAGCTTGCCGCCGACCTGGGGTGGAACCGCACGCTCACCATGATCCTGGCCAATGCCGTGATGTTCGCGGGGATCGTGGTTTCCGTTCAGTTGTACGCCCGCCGTGAGCGACGCCGGATCGAAGCCGCCGTGCCGGCGTCGGCCGGGACCGCTCGGTTGGAGAGCGCATCGTGACGCCGGTTCAGGGCCTGTTCCTCGTCACGGCGCTGGCCGCGGTGCTTTCGGCGATCATGGTGGTCACGAGCCCGCGCCTGGTCCATGCCGCGCTCTGGTTGATCGTGACCCTGGCGGCGGTGGCGGTGTTGTTCATCCTGCTGGATGCCGCGTTCCTGGCGATGGTCCAGATCGTCGTCTACATCGGGGCGATCGCCATCCTGATCATCTTCACCGTGATGCTGACGCGACGCGTCATGGCCGACACCGGCCCGCAGATGAACCGATTGTGGTGGCTGGCGGCGTTCATCGGCCTGGTCCTGTTCGGCGCGTTGGTCGCCCTGCTGGCCCAGATGCCGTCGTGGTGGACGGCAACCCCGCCGGCGGCGACGGAGTCGTTCGAACTCATCGTGCAGGACCTCGGCCTGTCGCTCGTCGACCTCGATCGCTACATCATCCCATTCGAGGTGGCTTCGGTGCTGCTGCTGGCGGCCCTGATCGGATCGATCGTCCTGGCCCGGCCGCCGGCCGACGATCTCGAGACGGGGGAGGGCGAATGATCCCTGCCCCGCCCATGGCTCCATTCGAGATTGGCGCAGGCATGATCCCTGCGCCCGCCTCCGACGATCCAATGAGGGCCCAGGGATGATCCCGCTCTCCTGGTACCTGATCCTGGCGGCCGCCCTGTTCTGCATCGGAATGTACGGCGTCCTCGGTCGGCGCAACGCCATCGCCATCCTGATGGGCATCGAACTGATGCTCAACGCGGTCAATATCAACCTGGTCGCTTTCTGGCGTTATCTCTCGCCGCAGGTCATCGGCGGCCAGGTCTTCACCATCATTGTCTTTGCCGTCGCCGCGTCGGAGGCGGCCGTCGGCCTGGCGCTGATCATCTCGATCTATCGCCAGCGTTCGACGGTCATTGCCGAAGAAGTCGATCTCATGAAGTGGTAGGACTGAACGATGTCGACTGAGCTCCTCGTCTGGCTCATCCCGCTCCCGCCCTTGCTGGCCTTCGGGCTCATCATCCTGCGCGCCCATCGCAGCAACCGGGTCAGCACCGGCCTGGCGGTGGGGGCGATGGTCCTTTCGTGGGCGATGGGCCTGGTCGTCTTCGGGCAGGCCGTCGCCACCGAGCACCTGGGCGACCATCCGATCGCGTCGTCGATCCCCTGGCTTCCGCTCGGGCCGGACGTCCTGGAGATGGGGGTCCTGATCGATCCGCTCTCGGCGATCACCCTGTTCTTCGTCGTGTGGACCTGCCTGGCAATCTTCGTCTACAGCATTGGCTATCACAACTTCGGCAAGGCGCGCGACGCGCACGACAAGCCCGGCCTGCCGCCCCATGCCGGCGGGATCGATCCGCTCTACGCCCGCTTCTTCGCGTTCATCTCGTTGTTCGCCTTCGGGATGCTCACCCTGGTCGTCGCCGACAACCTGCTCCTGCTGTTCATCGGGTGGGAGATCATGGGGTTGTGCTCCTACCTGCTGATCGGGTTCTGGTTCGGGAAGGACTCGGCCAAGAAGGCGATGGTCAAGGCGTTCATGACGACCCGTGTCGGCGACGTCTTCATGCTGCTCGGGATCGCCGCCCTGTACATCTCCACCGGAACGCTAAGCTTCAGCGAGATCCTCCGAAACCCGGAGACCCTTCATCATCTGGCCGAGACGCCGGCATTCCTCGGGCTGTCGATGGCGGGCCTGATCGGGCTGCTGCTCTTTGCGGGTACGGTCGGCAAGTCGGCCCAGTTCCCGCTGCACGTGTGGCTGCCCGACGCGATGGAAGGCCCGACCCCGGTCTCGGCGATGATTCACGCCGCCACGATGGTGTCGGCCGGGATCTACTTGATCCTGCGATTCTTCCCGCTGCTGAGCGCCGGCTGGCACCCGGGCGAGCCCCTGACGACGACGATGGTCGTGATCGCCGCCATCGGAGCTTTCACGGCGCTGTTCGCCTCGACGATCGCCGTCGCCCAGAATGACATCAAGCGCGTCCTGGCCTACTCGACGATCTCCCAGCTCGGCTACATGGTGGCGGCCGTCGGAGTCGGGGCGTTCATCGCCGCGGCGTTCCACCTGGTGACGCACGCATTCTTCAAGGCGCTGCTCTTCCTCGGATCCGGCTCGGTGATCCACGGGATGGAGCACGGGGCCCATGCCTCGCACGATCACGTCGATCCGCAGGACATGATGAACATGGGCGGGCTGCGCCGCAAGATGCCGTGGACGTTCTGGACCTTCCTGATCGGCGGACTGGCTCTCTCGGGCTTCCCGCTCATCACGGCCGGGTTCTGGTCGAAGGATGAAATCCTGGCCTCGGCGTACGGCGGCAACCAGCCGGTCGTGTTCGGGGTGCTGGCGCTGGCGGCGCTGCTGACGGCCTTCTACACCGCCCGCCAAATCGGATTGACCTTCCTTGGCGAACCTCGCTCCGACGCCGCCGAGCACGCCCACGAGTCAAGTCGGGTGATGCTCGCGCCGCTGGTTGTGCTCTCGATCTTCTCGATTGCCGCGGGCTGGGCGGGGATCAAGGGCGACTTCCCGTTCATCGGCGGCTCGATCCCCAACTGGGTCGAGGAGTTCCTGGCCGGGGCCCTCGTCGAGCATCCGGCGGAGATCGGGTTCACGTTCCCGCCGCTCCTCACCTCACTCGTCGTCGCCCTCGGCGGCCTGGGGATCGGGTGGCTGGTCTATCGACGCATCCCGCGCGGCGGGACCGATCCTTTGGTCCGCTGGCTCGGGCCCGTCCATAGGATCCTGCGCAACAAGTACTACTTCGATGAGCTCTATGGGTTTCTGTTCGTACGACCGGCCTACTGGTTCGCCGAGACCTTCACCTACGCCTGGGTCGACCGTCGGGTGATCGATGGGATCCTGCACGCGGTCGGACGGGCTTCCCTGCGGCTAGGCGGCTGGCTGAGGCGGGCGATCGACGTCCCGGTCGTCAACGGCTTCGGTGATTGGGTCGGAGAATCTACGAAGAGTGCCGGCCGGACGTTCCGAGTGATCCAGTCGGGACGGGTCCAGGCCTACCTGGCGGCGGCCCTCCTGTTTACCGGCCTACTGCTCTCGTTCCTGCTCCTGGTGCGGCCGTGAGGCGGTCGGAGGACGGTCGATGGAATTCGTGAACTCCCATCTGCTGAGCCTGATCCTGTTCTCCCCGGCGGTCGCGTCGGTGATCATCCTGCTCATCCCGGCGGGGCGCGTCCGCCTGATCCGATGGGCGGCGTTCCTCCTGAGCCTGGTGCCGCTGGCGCTCTCGGTCTACCTGTGGCAGAGCTACGATCCTTCGGCGAGCGGCTACCAGTTCGTCGAGCAGCAGGGCTGGTACGCCGCGGTCCGTTCGTCGTACCACGTCGGCGTCGACGGGATCTCGGTCTCGATGGTGCTCCTCACAACGCTGCTCACCCCGCTGGCGATCCTGATCTCGTGGTCGGTGCAGGAACGGGTGCGCGCCTACATGGCGCTGTTCCTGTTCCTCGAGATGGGCATGCTGGGCGTCTTCCTCTCTCTGGACCTGCTGGTCTTCTTCATCTTCTGGGAAATCGGCCTGGTGCCGATGTACTTCCTGATCAATCAGTGGGGGAGCGCCAACCGCAACTATGCCTCCTTCAAGTTCTTGATCTTCACCATGGCGGGGTCGCTTGGCCTGCTGCTGGCGATCCAGTTGATCGGGCTGACGGTTGGGACGTTCGACCTGGTCGAGATCTCCCAGGTCTGGCCGGCCTTCGAGCTCCCGCTCAAGGTCGCCGGCCTGCCCATCCAGATCCCAACCGAGACCGTGAAGATCGTCGCCTTCTGGGCGTTCGTGGTCGCGTTCGCCATCAAGGTCCCGGTGTGGCCGTTCCACACGTGGCTCCCGGATGCACACACCGAAGCCCCCACCGCCGGTTCGATGATCCTGGCGGGCGTCCTCTTGAAGTTGGGAGGCTACGGTTTCCTGCGGCTGGTGTTGCCGCTGTACCCTGAGCAGTCGCAGGCCTACGCCGGGGCGCTGGCGGGTCTGGCCGTCCTGGCGATCGTGCTGGGCGCCTTCGGTTCATGGGGCCAGACCGACTTCAAGCGGCTGGTGGCGTACTCCTCGGTCAATCACATGGGGTTTGTCATCCTGGGGGTGGCCGCCGTCGCCAAGGCCTACGGGACGCTGAGCGCCTCCGAAGCCGTGATCGCTGCCAACGGCGCGGTCCTGCAGATGTTCAACCACGGGCTTTCGGCGGCGGGGATGTTCCTGCTCGTCGGCGTGATCTACGAACGGACCCACACGCGTGACCTGGCGGCGTTCCGCGGGCTGTTCCCGCTGGCGCCGGTCTTCGGGGGAATCCTGATCTTCACCTCGATGGCGTCTTTGGGGCTGCCGGGGTTGAACGGGTTCATCTCGGAGTACATGGTCGTGCAGGGCAGTTGGCCGATCTTCACCGCGTACACGGCGATTGCCATGATCGGCCTCCTGATCACCGGTGCCTACATCCTGAAGGCCATCGGGAGCGTCCTGCACGGGCCGTTGAATGAAGCCTGGGCCGGCCACGCGATGGAAATCAATCGCCGCGAGGTGCTGGCGATCGTCCCGTTGATGATCCTGATCCTCACGATCGGCGTGTGGCCGGCGTGGATCCTGCGCGTGATCGAGCCGACCGTGACACGACTGTTCGGGTAGAGGCAGAGAGCACCGCATGAACTTTCCCGTTCTGTCGATCATTACGTTCACTCCGATGGCCGCCGGCCTGCTCTTGCTGCTCTTCCCGGGCCATCGCCATCGAGAGATCCGATGGTTCGCCCTGGCCGCAGCGACGGTGGCCCTCGGCCTGTCGTTGTGGGCCTACATCAGCTACGACACGGCTGCCGCCGGGTACCAGTTCGTCGAGCGCGTGCCCTGGGTGCCGCAGCTGGGGATCAGCTACGCCGTCGGCGCCGATGGGATGAGCATGCCGCTCGTGCTCCTGACGGGCGTCGTGATGTTCACCGGCGTGCTGATCTCCTGGGGGATCGACGACCGGCCGCGCGAGTTCTTCGCCTTCCTGTTCATCTTGGCGACCGGCGTCTTCGGCGTCTTCGTCGCGCTCGACGCCTTCATGCTTCTGTTCTTCTACGAGATCGCCGTCTTCCCGATGTTCCTCCTGATCGCGATCTGGGGTTGGCAGGTGACCCG
Organism: Anaerolineales bacterium; assembly: GCA_035471625.1. Lineage (GTDB taxonomy): Bacteria > Chloroflexota > Anaerolineae > Anaerolineales > E44-bin32 > DATEVL01. The sequence continues at coordinate 1,791 of DATIPT010000175.1, read as the reverse complement.
TGAATACGCGGCGATGAAGCTGACTCTGTACCTGTTCATCGGGTCGGTGATCTCGCTCGTCGGGATCCTGGCGATGTACTTTGCCTCCGGGCTGGGCACGTTCGACATGCTCGCGCTGGAGGGGGCGGGGTTCTCCTCGGCCTTCCAGCGCACCTGGTTCCCGTTCGTCTTCTTTGGATTTGCCGTCCTGGGCGGCATTTTCCCGTTCCACAACTGGTCGCCGGACGGCCACGTCGCCGCCCCGACGGCCGTCTCGATGTTCCACGCCGGCGTCTTGATGAAGTTGGGCGCCTTCGCCGCCCTGCGCGTCGGGATCATGCTTCTCCCGGAAGGCGCCAAGATGTGGGCGCCTCTGATCCTCGGCCTGGCGACCGTCAATGTCATCTATGGCGCGTTGATCGCCAGCGTCCAGACCGATTTCAAGTATGTCATCGGGTTCTCGTCGGTCTCGCACATGGGGCTGGTGATGCTCGGATTCGCCACATTGAATAAGGAAGGCCTGACGGGGGCCGGCCTGCAAATGTTCTCGCACGGGGTGATGACGGCCCTCTTCTTCGCCGTCGTCGGCATGGTCTACGACCGGGCGCACACCCGGGAGATCTCGAAGCTCGGCGGCTTCTCGAAGATGATGCCCCTGGTGGCCGTGGCGTTCATCATAGGCGGCCTGGTCTCGATGGGGATGCCGGGGCTCAGCGGCTTTGTAGCGGAGTTCCCGATCTTCCTCGGGTTGTGGCAGGTTCAGCCGGCCGTGGCGATCATCGCCGCGCTCGGGATTGTCATCACCGCGGGCTACATCATGCGGGTCGTGGGGCGCGTCTTCTACGGCGAGGTTCCGGCCGAGTTCGAGGGCCACATTACGCCGATCAGCCGCTTCGACAGGGTCGCCCTGGTGATCCTGGCCGGGCTGCTGGTGCTGATCGGGGTGCAGCCGTGGGTGATGGCTCCGATGATCGCCACCGGCGCCGAGAGTGTGCTGCGAATTGTGGGGGGCGCCTAGATGCCGATCCCTCCTTTCTCGTCCTCGATGGTGCCGGCGCTCCTGCCTGAACTGCTCCTGCTTGGCCTGGCGGCTCTCGTGCTGGTCGTCGATCTGCTCGGACGGCCTCGGCGCCGGCCCGCCCTGGGGTGGCTGACGGCGGCGGGGCTGGCGGTGATCCTCGCCGTCACCCTCTACGCCGGCCGCCCGGCGGAAGACACCCTCGTCTTTGGCGGAATGCTCCGCCACGACGCCGCATCCTTTGCCTTCGCAATCCTGTTCCTGTTTGCGGCGGCGGTCACGGCCCTGCTGTCCGTCGACGTGCGCGATGTCGGCGATCGGGGCGAGTACTACATTCTGCTGCTCGTGGCGACGATGGGCCTGGTCTTGATGGCTGCCGCGGCCGACTTGATCATGCTGTACCTGGCGATCGAGACGGCGTCGATCGCGCTGTACGTCCTCGCCGGGTACCTGCGCCGAGACGACAAGTCCACCGAGTCCGGCCTGAAGTATTTCCTCTTCGGGGCGATGACGTCGGGCGTGATGCTCTACGGCTTCAGCCTACTGTATGGCGCCACCGGCCAAACCAACCTGTACCTGCTGGCCGAGATGGTGGGGCGCGGATCGGCTTCCCCGTTGTTCGTCGGCGGCGCGGCGGTGCTCGTTCTGGTCGGGTTTGGATTCAAGATCGCCGTCGTACCATTCCACTTCTGGACGCCGGACGTGTACGAGGGCGCCCCGACGTCGGCGACGGCGTTCATCTCCACGGCCTCCAAGGCGGCCGGGTTCGCCGTTCTGCTGCGGTTCGTCCTCGC
>DATIPT010000174.1:0-26605 GCA_035471625.1 Anaerolineales bacterium | reverse complement strand
AGCGGTCCTGCCCGATGGTCTTGTAGCGCACCTCAAGGGTCTCCGGGTCGATCCGCAGTTTCTCGATCGCCCCCGGCGCCGCCCGCATCCCGAAGCGGATGTGGGCCCCTTCGAAGGCCGGCCCCGTCGCGCACGACGACGAGATCAACCGTTCCCGATTCCCCATGACGAGCTCGCCGTTCGTCCCGATGTCGATCAAGAGCAGGATCTGGTCTTGCTTGTAGGGTTCTTCGGCGATCAGCACACCGACGTTGTCGGCTCCGACGAACCCGGCTTCGATCGGCAGGACATGGACGTTTGCGGTCGGGCAGATCTTCACGCCCATCTCCCGCGCCGCCAGGTCAACCGATCGATGAAGCGACGGCGCGAAGGGTGCGCGGCCGATCGGCTCCGGGTAGATCCCCAAGAGGATGTGATGCATGGCCGTGTTGCCGACCAGCACCGCTTCGACGATGTCCTCCGGCTTCTTGCCAATCTGCTTGGTGGCCTTCTTGGCGATTGTGCTCAGGCCGTCGACGATGGTCTTGTTGAGCGTCTGCAGCCCGTCCGGCGTGGTCATGCAGTAGGTGATGCGGGCCATCACGTCTTCGCCGTAGGTGACCTGCGGGTTCATCATGGATTCGGTCGCCAGCAGCGCCCCGGTCCCGAGGTCGCACAGGTAGCCGGCGACGGTCGTTGTACCGATGTCGACCGCCAGCCCGAGGGCTTGCTCCACATAGCCTTCTTCAACCTTGATGACGCGGCCTCCCGCGACCGTCGGTCCGGCGGGGTTCCAGACGGTGACGCTGACCTTCCATTCGGCCTTGCGCAGGGTGGCGGCCAGCCCCCGCAGGACATCGATGTCGATCGTCAGGTCGCTGAGCTCGAAACGCGCCGCCAACTCCTCCTGGAGGCGTTCCCAGTCGCCCAGGGCGTCGTGCAGGCTCGGCGGCTGGAGCTCCACGTAGCACCGCCGGATGGCCGGCCGGAGGGTGATGGCGATGTCGCGGGCGGTCTTGCGCACGATCTGCTTGCCGGACCGGGTCTCCTCCGGGACGAACACGAGGACGTCGCCCATCACCGGCGCCACGCACGACAGCCGGAAGTTCTCAGGCTCGCGCTTGCGCTTCTCGAAGTAGCGCGTCTCGCTCGCCGTCAGCGGGCCGCAATTCTCCGGGGCCGACTCGATGCCAAATCGTTCGAAGAACCCCTTCTCGACCCGCACGATGCACTTGCCGCAGGTCTGCTTTTCCCCGCAGATCGACTCGATGTCGACTCCGAGCTGGCGCGAGGCCTCCTTGATCGTGGTCCCTTCGTCGACCTTGCCTCGCCGACCGGAGGGCTGGAAGATCACCATATGTTGTGTGGGCATCGTGCCTCGCAGTCCTCAGGCGGCCGGCGTGGCCGCCGCCCATTTGCGGGGGGCGTTGATGAACGCCACCACGTTGTCGACCGGCACGGTCGGCGGAATGTCACAGCCCGGCATGAGCATGAAGCCGCCGCCGGCGGCGGCCGCATCCAGACAGGCGAAGGAACTGGTCTCGACATCCCGCATCCCGCCGCGGTCCAAGACCTTGACCGGATCGACGTTCCCCGCCAGACAGGTCTTGCCCCCGAACAGTTCCTTGGCCTTGCCGATGTCGACTTTGTGGTCGATGCTGACGCACTCGGCGCCCGTGGCGACCAGCAAGTCGATCTTGTCGGTCGTATCCCCGCAGATGTGCAGAAGGGTGACGGCGCCGTTCGCCCTCGCCCAGTCGGTCAACTTCTGGAGCGGAGGCAACGCGAAGCGCTCGAAGTGCTTGCGCGATACCAGATCCCCGGATGCCGTCGGATCGGCGATGCTGAGCAGCGGGATCAGCCCCTCATCGAGCATGGGCTGGTAGAAGCGCTGGATGACGCGCAAGGCGAAGTCGACGACCTTGTCGACATCGTCGGGCTTCTTGTACACGGCCCGCATCAGCTTCTCCACGCCGTACATCTGCGCGCCGAGGGTGAACGGCCCCCAGGCCGTCGCCGTGACGGCGACGCGATCGCCGATCGCACGCTCCACGATCCGGCAGGCCTCCCACACGGTCTGGACCAACGTGTCCTTGGCCAGGTCGTTGACATCCAGGGCATCGAGTTCGTCGGCTGATTCTTGGACAATCGGCGCCTCCAGGTCGGGCGCCCCGATCTGGCGGAACTTGATTTCCCCGCCGAACGCCGCCGCATGGAAGTTGTTGTAGCCCGAGCCGACGTAGACGATCGGTTGGCCGGACTTCGCCTGACCGTCGAGATAGGCCTGGGCCATCCCCTGCGGATCGCTGGCCAAGTCGCGGAAGTTGGTGCCGGTGTTGCGGAAGGTCCACATCCCGGCCCCGAAGACGCACGACGGGATCTCCGGCGTCGGGCGCATGGCGAAGGTATCGAGGATCAGTTGTTTGGCATCCATGGGTCAGTCTCCACTCCTCCACGGCTCGAGGGTTAGCTCGGTCTCGACCTCCACCGGCCGGCCGAGCGTCAGCCCGACCGGGGAGAAGGCGACCGTTTGCTGGTGCAGCTGCTCGAGAACGACGGGATCGGCATCGCCTTGCAGGTAGACCCGGGCGCGAATCTTCTTGTATCCCGGGAGGTCTTTCAGCGTGGGAACGCCGGCCACGCCCAGGAACCCGGGGATATCCACGTGTCCTTCCACTTCCACCCGGACATCGTGGAGCGTGATCCCCTGGCGAGCCGCGTTCAGGGACAGGCTAATGATCAGGCAGGCGCCATAACACGCCAGGATGACTTCATGAGGGCTCGGAGCGCTGTCTTCGCCGGCGACGTTCGGCGGTTCATCGAATCCCAACTCGAAGGTGCGGCATCGGGTGTTCACGCGCAAACCACCCGCCCAATCCGCCGACGCCTTCCAGACGACCGTGCCGCGCGTGGGGTCGGCCAGAATCTGGTCGATCGTTTCTTGGAGGGCCCGAAGGTTGATCTCGCCGCGCATCCGGGTGCTCGATCTCTCTCCCGGGGCGGAGCCGCCCCGGGAGAGAGAAGGCCTCTCAACGGCCTAATAAACGCCTCGGTTCCACTGCGGCGCGGGCAGGTACTCCCACTTCTCGCCCTTGCGGTGCTTGCCGGCGATGTCCAGGCACTTCGCGGCGTACTCGAAGGCGTAGGGGATTCCGGGCCCGTTCGGGACGAAGCCGCCGGCCAGCATCCCGACCGCAGCCGCCTCGAAGATCTCGCCGTCCGTGGCCCCCGCCTCCACCGCTGGAACGACGTGAATGATGCAGCGCGGCGAACAATAGGCCACACCGCATGCCATGAAGATCAGCTCCTTGGTCTTGCGGTCCAGGTTCCCATCTGCCCAGACACTGTTGTAGAAGTCTGCGAACCGCTCGCCGACTTCCGGAGCCAGCTGGTTGATGACCGCGAACATCCGCGGCAGAAACAGCATCTTCTCCTTCATATAGTCATTGGCTTGCTCGGTCCGATTGGCCATCGTTGCTCTCTCCTCTTGGCCGAGTGGTACGTACCGGTGTCGGTATGGCGGCAACCGGGTTGCCTGCCGAGTGGATCTCTAGGCGTTTCCCGACGGACCTCCCTTCACGGAGCGGCGGCGACGATGCCGCCGCGCGGTTGGCTCGAATCGAGGGAACCGGCGGAAGTCAGCGCCGCCTGCTCTCCTGCGAGGAACCGGGCGCCGAGTTCGGCCATGGCACGGTAGTAGGGGTGAGCTCCGACTTGGCTCAAGCGGTCGGCGAAGAGGTCGATCCACACACCCAGGTGCTGCACCACAAAGGCTGCCTGGTGATTGCGGTAGATCTCGGCGCCGAGCGGGTCGGCGTCGGCCCAGGCGGCCGCCTCACAGGCGGCACAATGGTGGAGAAACTGGAATTCGACGGAGAGATGCTGGGGCGTCGCCGGACCTTCCCCGCCGACCACGAGCCCGGCCCGCTGGTAGGCGGCAACGACGGCCTCCGCCGCCGCCCCGTGGCTCATGCCTCCAGCCGCCTCCGACCCGTCGCTGGGACCCTCGCGGTAGGCCGACTCCAGCAACGCCGCTGAGCGGGCCCCGGAACGAACGAAGACCTGCGAGAACGCCTCCGTCAGCTCGCTGGCGACATCCTTCTCCGGCAGCGTATGGGCCCATCGCCGCAGATCCTCGCCGCCGATTCCTTTGGCGATCAGAGCCTCGATCGCGCCCCCATCTCGCAGTCCATGAACGACCTCATCCGTCGGAGGCCCGGCAAAGGTCGCCGCCAGGACGTTGTACAGGCCGGCCCGGGCGAGCGCCGTCATGTGCCTCGCCCCTGATTCGGCCTCGGCTCGACGAGCGCGATCCGGACCCGGGCGCGGCGCCGTCATGATGAGGAATCGCTGATGCACGCGGGAGAGGCCAGCGAGAGCTGCCGACAACTCGAGGACGTCGTCCGGTCTCAGAGGATGCAAAGGGGAATGCATCTGCCCTCAGGTATCGCGTGAAAGCGACCCGAGGTCTATTGGGGGGAACCGGGGAAATCGAGATCGGGGGGAGTCCGGTGGGCGCGCTGAGGTAGGGTTTTTCCCTAGGTCCGGCGACTATCCCAAGGGAGGGGTTCCGCCGTCCCCGCCACCACGCCTTCGCCAAGCGGCCGGCGGGCTACTCGAGCAATCCCTTGGCCATCGCGTAGCGCACAAGCTCGACGCGGCTGCGCATCCCGAGCTTCTCGACGATCCGCGCCCGGTGGCTCTCGACCGTCTTGACGCTGATCACCAGCTTCTCGGCCATCTGGGCGTTGCTGTAGCCCTGGGCGACACAACGAAGCACTTCGACCTCACGCGGCGTCAGTCCGTCGTATTGATCTCTCGAGTCCTCCGTCGTCCGGTCGCTGGCGCGACGGCGAGAGGTCCGGCGCACGTAGTCTTCGATCAATCCCTTGGTCATCGAGGGCAGCAGGAACGCCTCCCCTCGAGCGACGGCCCGGAGCGCCGCCAGCAGGTCCTCTTCGGCCGCTCGCTTCACCAGGTACCCGGCCGCTCCGGCGCGAAGCGCTCGCTGCATGAACGACTGGTCTTCATGCACGCTGAGGATCAGAACCCGGGTTTCCGGAACGGTCTCCTTCAAGCGACGTGCGAGCTCCAGGCCGGTGAGGCCGGGCATCCCGATGTCCGCCAGGACGACATCCGGACGCAGGCGCTCGGCTTCCCGCAGTGCTTCGAGGCCATCCCCGACTTCGGCGACGACCTCCATATCGGCCTGGGAACTCAGCAGGGATTTCAGTCCGGCGCGCAGGACCGCATGATCATCGGCCAGGAGGATGCGGATCGTCGGCATGACGGCGCGTGGATGCCCCGGCGGATCCTAGGAGGCCGCCGAGAGAGGCACCTCGAGAAAGACGGTCGTCCCCTCTCCGGGCGTCGACTCGACGCTCCATCGGCCCCCTACGAGGGCGGCGCGCTCCTGCATCCCGAACAAGCCGAGTTGGTGAAGGTCCTTCGAGAGCGCCTCCGTTGGAATGAAGCCGAGCCCATTGTCCTCGATGACGGCGACAATCGTGTCGGCCCGGCGCTCGAGCAACACCCCGACTTCGGTGGCCTGGGCGTGCTTGGCGACATTGGTCAGGGCTTCCTGCACGATCCGATACAGCGCCGTCTCGACCTCGTTCGGCAGCCGGTCTCCATCCAGCCCGATCGCCTGGAAGTCGGCCTCCAATCCATGCCGTCGGGCGCATTCATGAACGGCTTGCTCAATCGCCTCGGCCAAGCCCAGTCGATCGAGGGCCGGAGGCCGGAGGTCGAAGGCGAGCTGATGCAGGTCGCGGGCGATTTGGGCCACCTGGTCGCGCAGGGCACGGAACTCCTCCCGACCGTTGCGGGCCATCCGCTGGCGGTCTTCCAGGATGCGCAGACCGACGCCAAGGGAGGCGAGCGAGCTACCGAACTGGTCGTGCAATTCGAGGGCGATCCTGCGACGCTCTTCTTCCTGGGCCCGAAGCGTCCGTTCGAGGAACTGGCTGCGCAGATGCTCTTTGCGCTGGACCTGGTCCCACAGCCGCGAGTTGTCGACAGCCACGCCGATCTGCCTTCCGATCAAGGTCAGGAGGCGCAGCTCGTGTGCCTGGAAGGTCCGGGTCGAACTGCACGCGACGTTCAGGACGCCCACCACCCGATCACGGGCCACCAGGGGCACGCTGGCATGGGTAATCAAGCCTTCCTCGAGGATCGTTTGCCGACTGAGGCGTGGACACTCCTCTTCGATGTTGCCGACGACGCGGCACTCCCCGGACGCCAGGACCTTCAGACACAGGCATCCGTCCCAGTCGCGCTCCGACTCCTCGGCCGCGAAGCGCGGGCTTAGGCCCGATGAGATTGTGAACACCAGGGGCCGATCGGCACCATCGGGCTCGGGGTCGATGGATCCCCGACGACCTTCACGGCCACCCGGGCTCAGAAGGACCCATCCGGCTTGCATGTCCATCTCGCGCAGGATCGCTTCGAGGGCCGACTGGAGGATTTCGCCCAGTTCCATGGAACCACCGATGGCCTGCGCGGTCGCGTTCAACACCGCCAACTCCCGGTTCCGGGCAACCAGGGTGTCGCGTGACCGCGCCAGGCCGGCCATCATCGAGGAGAACGCCTGGGTGAGTTCGCCGATTTCATCCCCGCGACCTCCGTCTCCCATGTCGGGAAGGTTGTCCAGGGACGTGTGCCGGACCGCCCGTTGAAGACTCAGGATGGGCCGGGTGAACCAGCGGGTCAGGACCAGCGAGAAGACGACCGCAAGAATCAGGCCGACGGCCGCCACAACGGCAAGTCGTTCGCCCATCCGCGCGATCTCGGCGCCGACCAGGCTGGTGGTCAGACCGACGCGCGCAAAGAGCCCCAGGCCGTGAACCGGCTCGACCGCCTCGATGACCCGGCCGGACGGCAACGCCATAGAGACGACGCCGTCGGTCGGCGGATCGAGGAGAGGAATCGCGCCCAGTCGTTCCTGCGGCGCCCCCGAGCGGCTGGCCTGGATCTGCACCTCCCCGTTGGCGTCCTGAACGATGGCATACAAAACCTCTGGGTCGGTATCGACCATCGCCTGGATCAGATCGTGGGATGTTTCCGTCGACTCGAGGTGGCTGGCATCGGCGTAGTGGGAGGCCACAGCCATGGCGACGGTGAGCGCGTGAGCTTCGAGCCTTCGCTCCAAGACACCCGATAGGTTGGCGCGCAACACGAAGAAGCCGCCAAGGCTCAAGGCCACGACGACCGCGGCAACGATCCCGGCGATCTTCGTCCGCAGCCCGACCGAGAGTACCCTGCGCCAAAGGCCCTTGATTCTGTCCACCCCACCCTGAGAAGATCAGATGGCGGATTCCGATCGAAGTAGACCTATTGTATCCTCGAAACCTGGTCGGGCTGCTCGTTGATTTTGGACTTTCCGCACCGCATTAGGATATATGGCCTTGAATGAGCATGACTACCCTCACTCCCCCGAGGCTCGGGCTTGCGATACCTGTCAAAGCGCGCTCTCAGGACCTTCCGCTACGAGCGCCGCCGCGCGTGGCGGACCCGTGTGAGATACTTGGGCGGTCCGGTGGCCAGTCGACGGTTTGACCATGGGGCGCGCCCCGGACGGTCGCGGATCGAGGCAGGGAGACGTCCATGACTGTACTCAACGTCCAGGCCGGCGCGTGCGGCTGCTCGGCCAAGGTCACGGCCACCAAGGTCGACGACCGGCATGTTCATGTTGTCATCGAGAGTGACTGCGATCAGGTCACGGCGATGAACGAGGACCTGACGAACCTTCAGTGGAAGGGGAAGGGCCACGAAGTGTTCGGACGCCTGGCCGAGAGCACCGTCTACCGCTCTGCCTCGACCCACATTCGGCACACGGCGTGCCCCGTTCCCTCGGCGATCCTCAAGGCAATCGAGGTCGAAGTGGGCGCAGCTGCACCAGCCGACGTATCCTTCGTGTTCGTGCCATCGACGGCTGCAAGTGAACGTGACGCCGGCGCTTCCGCCGGCGTCGAAGAGCTTCGGCCTTCTCCACCGTCCGAGGATCCGCGTTCAGCCTGAGCCTTCCCATCCCCCGCGGGCCGAGCACGATCCCGTATGATGTTCCGCCGCTAGCCTCCGAAGAGCAGCTCGCGCCATACCAGCCAGCGGCTTGGCGGATCCGGTGCCGGGGTTGGGGTCGGCGGCGCCGGCGTCGGGGCTCCGGCCGGCGCGACCGGGACGACCAGGCGTTCGCCGTCGCGCACCAGACGGCCCTCCCGTCGGGCCCAGGACTCGACCACGGCTTCGCTGGTGGCACCGGCGATCTGGGTAAGCAGCGCTTGCGACTGCGCCTCCAGACTGGCGACCTGGGTCCCCAACGTCCGCGCGTCGCGTTCCATGCGGCGAGCGTCCTCCATCCGGCGGTTCAGATCTCCCAGGATAAACAACATGGCAATCGCGCCGACGATCAGGGCGAATCGCTGGAACGGGACGGAAGAGCGGGGGTTTTCGGCCATCGTTTCGTGATGGTACCGCAGGCGAACGGGCGACACAAGCGATGCAAGAACAGGGCCCCTCGGAAGCTTCGAGGGGCCGCGGGTGGTGCCGAAGGTGGGATTTGAACCCACATGAGCTTACGCTCACTGCGCCCTGAACGCAGCGCGTCTGCCAATTCCGCCACTTCGGCGTGCGCGTTGGATTCTACCATGCCGCTTCGGAATGGCGCCAGGTTCCGTCTTTGGCGCCGGGGCGCAATCCACCGGCCGGCAGGTCATGAACTCCGCCTTCTCTATTCACGCCGATTCCGCGCGAGTCCCAGGTCGTTGATGTGTCGTCGCTGGCCGATCCTTGAGCGCGCCGGCGCCACTCCAACGACCTAGGACTCCTTCAGCTGCGCGCACGCAGAGAAGGCGGAGTTCACAAGGTTCAGACGAGGGGAGCGGACACGCGCCGCCGCAGGAGCCTGGCTACTCCGCTAGCTCGCGCACGGCTTCGTCCAGTTGCAGGCTGATGACGCGGCTGGCCGAATCTGGCCCCATGCTGACACCGTACAACACCTGGGCCGCCTGCACGGTCTGACGGTTGTGGGTGATGATGACGAACTGGGTCTTCTCACTGAGCTCCTTGAGCATCTCCCGGAACCGGGCCACGTTCGACTCATCGAGCATCGCGTCGACTTCATCGAGAACGCAGAACGGCGTGGGCGAAACACGCAGCAATGCGAAGACAAGCGCGCAGGCCGTCAGGCTGCGTTCGCCTCCGGAGAGCATCGCCAGTCCCTGCTCTCGCCGGCCGGGGAGGCGAGCTTCGATATCGATCCCGGTTTGGCTGAGGTCCCCCGGATCGGTGAGGGTCAGGCGCACCGACCCTCCACCGAACAACCGGGTGAAGACATCCTTGAATTCGCGCGAGACGGCCTCAAACGTCTTCTGGAATTCGGTCTCCATCTGGACGTCGAGCTCGGCGATGACGCCCTGGAGCTGGGCTTCCGCCTGCTCCAAGTCTTCGACCTGCGTGGTGAGAAACTCAACGCGCTCACGGACCTCGAGGTACTCCTTCTGAGCCTCGGGGTTGATCGCTCCCATGCGCCGGAGTTGAAGGCGGAGCCGCGCCACCTGATTCTCGAAGTCCGGCGGGAGGTCCTCCACCTGGGGCAGGTGCTCGACGAGGCCCTCGAAGGGGATCGGCGCCTGCGCTTCCGCCGACTCGTCCAAGTCGAAGGCGACCAAGCCAAAGTCATCTTCGACGCGACGGCGCAGGCTGGCCAGTTCTTCTTGTCGACGCGCCAGATCGATCTGGGCCTGCGAATGGGCGCGCTCGATCCCCTGGAGATGGAGCCGCAGTTCGCTTTCCTTCTTCTCCAGCGTGGAACGTTCCTCCTCCGCCGACGTCAGGGACTCGCCCACCGGCGCGGTTTGCGCCTCGACGGCGGCCAACTGCTCCTCGATCGAACGCGCCGCCGCTTCCGACTCGGCGACCTGCTCGGCCAGACGTTCCCGCTCCGCCTCCAGCGCCTGGGCCCGCGCCCGGCGCTGGTCGAGTTCGGCCTTGCGCAGGGCGGCCGTCTCCTCGAGCTCGTCGAGGCGGTCGGCGGCTTCCGCCAGCGCCGCCCGCGCCATCTGGACGGTCGTCTCCGCGTGCGCCAGGTGGGCGGCGGCGGCCTCGCCGCCACGGCGGACGTCGTCGACGCGTACCACCCGCTCGACCTGGCGAAGCTCCTGCTGGAGGCGTGCCGTCGTGGCCTCTTCTTCCATGAGGCGGGCTTGGGTCTCCGCCAGCCGTCGATCGATCGCCCGCAGCTGCTCCTCGGCGAAGTCGACCTCCGTCGAGGCGACGCGCTCTTCCGCCCGCGCCGTCCCGACGGCGTCTCGGCCCGTCTGTTCTTCGAGCCTCGATCGCTGAAGGTCTTCGGTGGCGGTCTTGGCTCGAGCCTGGGCATCGGCCAGCCGCGTCGCAAGGCTGTTGTGCTCGCTCTCCGCCCGGGCAAGCTTGCCTCGGGCATCTTCCTGGGCAGCGGTCAGTCGACGGCGTGTTTCCTCGCGCCCCTGGTGCGGGCGAGCGGCGTTCAGGAGCACGTCCCCGCCTGGGAGGAAGATATCTCCCTTGAGAGTGACCAGACGAGCATCCTCGGGGAGCGCGGTCAGCAACCGGCGCGCCGTCTGGCGGTCGCGTACGACCAGGGTCCGCCCCAGCAGCGCGTCGATCACCGACTGGTAGCGCCCCGAGGCCTCGGCCAGCGCGGCCGCGTTGCCGATGATCCCGTCGTCCCCGCCCAACTCGATCCGTTGCACCTCGGTTCGCCGTTCCAGGGCGAGGAAAGCGGCCGACGGGGCCTCTCCACCCTCTTCGAACTGCGTCGCCGCCGAGTCGATCGCCTCCCCGGATTCGAAACCGAAGCCGTTCACGAACGCCCCGAGCGCCGCCCGTACCGCGACCTCGACTCGCCCTTGCGGTCGGATCGCCTGAGTCAATCTTCCATGCCAGCCGCGAAGGTCCCCGCGCGCACTCGCCTGGGAAAGCAGGTTCTCGGCATCCGTTTCGGAGAGGTCGTCGATTTGGGCCAGGCGGGCCTCGGCCGCGGCCAGGCCCGTCCGGCTCTGCGAAAGACTCGCCTCATGGGCCTCAAGCGCCCGCTGGGCGCTCTCCACCTCGGCCATGGCGGCGGACTCGGCCGCCGCCTTCCCTTCCCGCACCCGCGCCGCTTCGGCCGCAGTCGCCTCCGCGTGATCGAGCCGTTGGCGGCTTGTGGCGGCGACTTCCTGCGACCGGGAGACGCGCGCTTGGGCCTGCTCGAGTTCGAGGCGGAACCCTTCCCCCGCCTCTCTCGCCTGCGCCAGCCGCGCCTCATTGGCCGCGATTTCCGCCCGTAGTCCATCCAGCCGGAGGCGCGCCCGGTCGGCATCCAGCTCGGTTTCGTCGGGTTCGACTCCGGCGGAAGGTTCCCCCAACAGCTCGCGGCGCTGAGCCTCGGCATCGGCGACCACGCGCTCGCGTTCGACAACCTCGGCGCGCGCCGCTTCCAGGCGATCCATGAGCGCCTGCTCGCCCGAGGCGAGAGCCTCGAGTTCCCCGCCTAGGGCGACGGCCTGTTCTCCCACCCAGCGCAACCGCTCCTGGGCTACCGCCAAGGCTCGCCCGATTTCCTCACGCTCGCGGTAGATCGTCGAAGACTGCTGGGACAGGCGCTGCAGCTCCAAGCGCAGGCCCTCAATCCGGGCGCGGGTCGCGTCCAGTTCCGACGATGTCGTCCGCTCTTGGCCGTGCATCGATTCGCGGCGGCCGGCTTCTTCGTCGGCCAAGCGGCGTGCCTCGGCCACGACCGCAAGCATCCGGTACCAGTGATGGCCGTAGAAATCGCGCAGCGCCGCATGGAGATCCTGCCGAACCAACTCGTAGTCCTGGGCGCGTTTCGCCTGGCGCTCCAGGCTGCGCAGGCGCGGCCGCAGCTCGGTCAGGATGTCCTTGACGCGATCGAGGTTGCGCCGGGTGTGGTCGAGTCGACGGAGCGCTTCGTCTCGCCGTCCGCGATACAAACCGATCCCGGCGGCTTCCTCGAACAAGCGGCGGCGCTCCTCGGCCTTCAAGGAAAGGGCGGCATCGACCAAGCCCTGGCCGATGATCGTGTAGGTACGCTCTCCCAGACCGCACTGGGCCAGCAATTCGGCGACGTCTCGCAGGCGCACGCGTTGACCGTTGAGCAGGTACTCGTTCTCACCGCTGCGGTAGGCGCGCCGGCCGACCGTCACCTCGGAGAAGTCGATCGGGAGCCATCCGTCGCTGTTGTCGAAGGTTATCGTCGCCGTGGCCATCCCGGCGCGGGCCCGCTGCTCCGACCCAGAGAAGATCATGTCCTCGGTCTTCTTGCCGCGCAGCAGTCCGTAGGACTGCTCCCCGAGGACCCAGCGGATCGAGTCGGCGATGTTCGACTTGCCGGATCCGTTCGGGCCGACGATGGCCGTGATCCCCGGTGCGAATTCGAAGATCGCCTTGCTGGCGAAGGTCTTGTAGCCCTGCAGGTCGAGCGACTTGAGGCGCCCGCGACCGCCGTTGACCTGGGTCACGCTACCCCGCCCGCCTGGCCAATCGCGACCAGGGCGTTCGCCGCCGCGCTCTGCGCCGCCTCCTGCTTGCTCCGGCCCTGACCCCGGCTCCGCAACGTTTCCCCGACCTCGACCTCGACGACGAACTCGCGGGCATGATCCGGGCCGGATGAATCGACGGTCGAGTAGCGCGGGGTCTGGTTCAGCTTGGCCTGGGCCCAGATCTGGAGCCGGCTGCGAGGATCGAGCAGCGAGCCGTCTTCCAGCGCCCTCCGCACGGCCCGGTCGAAGCGCTGATCCATGAATGCCGCCACGGCGGACTGCCCGCCATCGAGGTAGATCGCCCCAACAAAGGCTTCAAAGACATCGCACAGCAAGGCGGGCCGTTCTCGGCCTCCGGAGGAGTCCTCACCCTTCCCCAACAAGACCACTTCACCCAGATGGAGCTCCCGCGCAAACTCGGCCAGCTGTTCCGTGCGGACAAGCGACGACCGCAAACGGGTCAACTCACCCTCATCCAGCTCGGGAAAGCGGGCATAGAGCCAAGCAGCCGAGGCCATGTCGAGACAAGCGTCGCCGAGGAATTCCAGGCGCTCATTGTCTTCCAGCGCGTCGGAATGCTCGTTGACGTAGGAGCGATGCGTGAGCGCGCGCCGCAACAGCGCCGGGTCCTGCAGGGCCACGCCGGCGTCGCGCGCCAGCTTCTCTAGCTTCATGTCCTTTTGTCTGGCGAACTTGGGGGGCGCCGGGAACCCAGACGGGCTGCGTTCGCGGCGTTCCACCAGTTCTACCGGCCTCCTGTCTCCCCCGACCGATTCTAGCCGGAGGCCGCCCGAAAGGCCAGCACGGAATTGTGCCCCCCGAACCCGAAGGCATTGCTTAGGGCCAGGCGAACGTCCTTCCGCCGGGCCTGCAAGGGGACGTAGTCGAGATCGCACTCTGGGTCCGGCGTGTGGAGGTGCGCCGTCGGAGGGATCACGCCGTGGCGGATGGCCTCGACACAGAAGATAGCTTCGAGGGCGCCGGTCGCGCCCATCATGTGTCCGGTCATCGACTTGGTCGAAGAGATGGGCACGCGGTAGGCCGCATCCCCCATTGCCGCCTTGATCGCCCGAGTTTCGGACAGATCATTGAGGGTCGTGCCGGTCCCGTGGGCGTTGATGTAGTCGACCTGGTCTGGGGAGGCGGCGGCCTGCGCCAGCGCCTGGGCAAGCGCTAGAGCGCCGCCCGAGCCGTCCTCACGCGGCGCCGTGACGTGGTAGGCATCGGCTGAGGCGCCGTACCCGGCGACTTCCGCCAGGACGGGCGCACCGCGCCGACTCGCGTGGCCTTCGGTCTCGAGTACGAGCACAGCAGCCCCCTCCCCCATGACCAGGCCGTCCCGATTCTTGTCGAAGGGCGCCGGGGTCAGGTGGTGGTCTTCATTGCGATGCGAGAGCGCCCCGGTCCGATCGAAAGCGGCGATCCCAACGCGGGTGATGGTCGCCTCGGCGCCGCCGGCGATCACCGCATCGAGCATCCCGGCCCGAAGCATCAGCCACGCCACTCCGATCGCTTCGTTGCCTGAGGCGCAGGCGGAAGCGATCGAGAAGCTCGGCCCCATGGCGCCGATGTCCATGGCCGTCATCCCGGCCGCCCCGTTGGCCATCATCATCGGGATCATGAACGGGCTGACCCGCCGCGGTCCATTCTCCAGCAGGGAGGTGAATCCTGCTTCGATGGCGATAATCCCGCCGACGGCGCTCGAGATGATCACGCCCACGCGCGCGGCGTTTTCGGAATGGATCTCGAGACCCGATTGGGCAAGGGCCTGCTGCACCGCCGGGACCGCCAGGAGCTGAAAACGATCGCGCCGTCGCGCTTCCTTGACGTCCATGTAGTTCGCCGGGTCGAAGCCCTTCACTTCCGCTGCGATGTGAACGATCAAGTCGCTCGAGTCGAAGAGCGTAATCGGCCCGACCCCCGATTCGGCCCGGATGACCCGCTCCCAGGATTCGTCGACGGTCAGACCCAAGGGATTGACGGTGCCCATCCCGGTGATGACGATTCGATCGACGGGCTCAGGCATTCACGGTCTCCTTGGGAACCTGGCGGTCCGGTGACTTCAGGCCAGACCCGGTCAGGATGATGACCACCGGATCGGGCAGCCCCTGCAGCGTGGCCTCAAGCGCGCCCCACACGACGGCGGATGTCGGTTCAACGTAGAACCCGCGGCGGCCGAGCTGGCGTTCCCCGTTCTCGATCGAGGGTTCATCGACCGCAACGACAGTCCCACCGCTGGCCTCAATGGCCGAAAGGACGGCGTCGCCGCGCAGTGGCTGGAGGATCCGGATCCCCTCGGCCCGCGTCGGTCCTTCCCGCACCCATCCGAGGGCCTCCCCGCCGCCCTGATGAACCGCCCAGATCGGGGCACAGGCCGCCGCCTGGCCGGCGATCAAGCGGGGGACCGTCTCTAGCGTCGAGGCTGAGCGCATCGCCTCGAAGCCTCGCGCGACCCCCAGGAGCAAGGTCCCGTGTCCGACTGGAAGCACCACCGCCCCCGGAGCCTGACCGAGCTGCTCGACGATCTCGAAGGCCACGGTGGCCATACCGGCCAGGCCGAGCGGGATCCAGACGTGGCTGGCGTACGTCGCCCCGCCCGCAGCCTCGCGCTGCGCCGCCTCGGCTACCGCCGTTCTCGGGCCTTGGACCGGGATCAGTTCGGCGCCGTACGCAGCGATCTGAGCCTTCTTGCGAGGCGAGGCCGACTCGGGAACGAGGACCCGGGCGCGCATCCCGGCGCGCGCCGCGTAGGCGGCAAGGGATGCGCCCGCATTCCCGGAGGAGTCCTCGAACACCTCGGCGACCCCCGCCGCAGCCAGGGCGCTGATCAACACGCACGATCCGCGATCCTTAAAAGATCCGGTCGGGTTGAGGTACTCGCACTTGAAGTAGACCGTGCGCCCGTCGACCCGGGCAGGTTGCAGCGGAGTGTCCCCCTCCCCCAGGCTGATCCAGGATGCCGCCTCCGGCAGGAAGAACGACTCGCGGTAGCGTTCCATCGGAGAGGCGGTCCGCTCGACGGGTTTCGGCGCAAAGCGGATCGACCGATCGAGATCGAAGGGTCCATTGCATGTCGGGCAGCGGTAGCGCAGGCCGCCGTCGGGATGGGGCCTCGCACACACGGAGCAACGGAAAGGCCACGGAGACTCGGAGGCGTTCACGCGGCGGATCCTGGCGATCTATCCGGTGCGATCACCGGGCGTCGGGCGATAGTCACCTTCGACCCATTCTTCCCCCGCCGGGCCGGTTTCCTTCTTCCACACGGGCACGATCTCCTTGAGACGGTCGATCCCGTAGCGAGCCGCGTCGAAGACGCCGCTGTCTCGGTGCGCCGAAGAACAGGCTATCAGGACGGTGGGAGTCCCGACGGCCAACCGGCCGACTCGTTGGACGATGGCGATCCCTTCCACCTGGGGCCAGCGGGCGCGGATTTCGTCGGCCACCTGGCGCATCTTCCCTTCGGCCATCGCCGGGTAGGCCTCGTACTCCAGGTGATCGGTCTGGCGACCGCCGGCCCGCTCCGTCTGACCGCGCACCATGCCGGAGAAGACGCACGCCGCGCCGGTGGTAGGCAAGGTGATCCGGGCAAGAATCCGATTGAAGTCGATCTCGCCTTCGGCGATCTCCACAACCGTGGGAGGCTCGCCCCCGCCGCTGACCGGTGGGAACAGAGCGACCTCATCCCCGTCCCCTACCACATGGTCGTCTGCGGCGAACTCGCGAT
The DNA here is from genome assembly GCA_035471625.1 of Anaerolineales bacterium. Taxonomy (GTDB): domain Bacteria; phylum Chloroflexota; class Anaerolineae; order Anaerolineales; family E44-bin32; genus DATEVL01. The sequence goes on along the minus strand of DATIPT010000174.1, from coordinate 10,381 downwards.
TCACCGAGGCGATCACGGTCGGCATGTGGGAGCCGAGCTCCGGGTGGGCCGTGAGGATCGCCGTCTTCACATCGGCGATGGAAGCCCCATCCCCGATCTCGAGCGCCTCTTCCTTGAACCCGACCCGTTGCCGAAGGCTGGCGAAGTACAGGATGGTGATTCGCAACGGCTACTCCGACAGGACCACGTCTCCGCTGCGACCGCCATGCTTCTCGAGGAGCCGGACTTCCTCGATCCTGGCGCCGCGTTCGACGGACTTGACCATGTCGTAGACCGTCAGCGCGGCGATGGCGACGGCCGTCATCGCCTCCATCTCGACGCCGGTGGAGGCAGTCGTCTTCACCGTGCCCGTAATCAGGACACCCGGAGGCGAGTCGCGGAAGTCGATTTCGACGGCGATGTGCGAGAGAGGCAGGGGATGGCACAGGGGAATCAGTTCCGGCGTTCGCTTGGCCGCCATGACGCCGGCCAGTTCCGAGACCGCCCGGACGTCGCCCTTCTTGAGATCACCGGATCGCAGCACGGCCAGCGTTTCCGCCGAGACGGAGACGACCGCCCGGGCCCGGGCCCAGCGCTCGCTGGCCGCCTTTTCGCCGACATCGACCATGCGAGCCCGGCCGGATGAATCGAGATGGGTGAGTCCTCCGGAATCCACGGAGCCATTATAAGGTAGAGGGGTCGTCCGAAGCGGCACGAGCCTGAAGGGAAGGTCTCCGGCCGGGCGTCACCCGCCACTCCGGGGCGTCGTGCTGGAGGCGATGGCGGTCGAGAAACGGCTGCCTTGACAGCGCTCTCAGGCGGCTTATAATGACCGCCGCCTGCCGATGCGGCAGGCGGTTTCATGGAAGGAGAAAGAGAGATGCCGCCACTCCCAAAAAGAAAGCATTCCAAGGGTAGGCGCGACCGGCGCCGAGCCCACGACGCTCTCGCCAAGCCCACCCTGGTCGCCTGCACCAATTGCGGGGAGAAGCACATCCCGCATCGGGTCTGCCCGGCCTGCGGCCACTACCATGGCCGCGAGGTCTACGAGGTCAAGCGCGACTGAGCGAGTTTTCGGGCCGTGCGAAAGCACGGCCCGCTCGCTTCTCCGTATGCCCCGCAACCCGGATCACACCGCATTCGTCTTCCCCGGGCAGGGATCCCAGAAGGTCGGCATGGGAAGAGAACTGGCCCAGGCCGATGAAGCGGCGGCGCAAGTCTTCTCCGAAGCGGATGAGATTCTGGGGACCTCCCTATCGCGTGTGTGCTGGGAAGGACCCGTCGAGGAGCTCAACGACACCGCCGTCACCCAGCCGGCTCTGCTGACCCACTCGGTGGCGGTCTTGCGCGCCCTCCAGGCGCGCGCCCCATCCTTTCAACCGGGGTTCGTCGCCGGTCACTCCCTCGGGGAGTTCAGCGCCTTGGTGGCGGCCGGCGCCCTGGACTTCCCGTCCGCCCTCCGCCTGGTCCGAGAGCGCGGTCGCCTCATGAAGGAAGCCGGCTCCCGGAATCCGGGCGGCATGGCGGCGATCCTGGGCCTTGACGTCGAAGCCGTGGACGGGGTCTGTCGCGCCGTCGCCGCCGAAACCGGCCGGGTCGTCCAGATCGCCAACGACAACTGCCCGGGACAGATCGTCATTTCCGGCAACGATGACGCCCTGGCCGCCGCACTGGAGCGGCTCGCCGCCGCCGGGGCGAAGCGAACGATTCGCCTGGCCGTCAGCATCGCCGCCCACTCCGCCCTGATGACGCCGGCCAGCCAGGCCTTCTCCGCATTCGTTGACGGCGCCGGGATCACAGACCCCAAGATCCCGATCATCGGGAACGTTTCCGCAGATCACCTCCGCACCGCCGCCGAAATCCGCGACGACCTCAAGGCCCAGCTGACCGCCAGTGTCCGGTGGACCGATTCGGTGCGGCGGATGATCGCCGCGGGCGCGCAGTCCTTTGCCGAGATCGGAACGGGGGAAGTCCTCAATGGCCTGATCCGCCGGATCGATCGGGGACCCGAGCTGGTCGCACTAGACGCCCCGGCCACGCTCGATTCCTTCCTGACCTGAGTCATGCGCAAGTTCATCCTTGCGGTTGTCGTCCTCCTGGCGATCCTGTTCGTCCTGGCGCGCCAGGCCGATCTCAACCAGGTCGTCGAGACGTTCCAGCGGGGCCTGCCGCACTGGCTTGTGCTCGCCGTCCTCCTTCACCTCGTGGCGGTCTTGAACAACGGGGTGACGATCCGTTCGATCTATCGCCTGCTCGGCCTCGCCGAAGGAGTAGGCCGACTGACGATGCTATGGGTCGCGTCGGTATTCTTCACGATCGTGACCTCGAGCGGCGGCTGGGGCGGAATGGCGGTCTTTGTGGCGGATGGCCGCAAGCGCGGTCTCCCCGGCGCCCGGGTGACGGTTGCGCTTGCGATGTACTACCTGTTCGACTTCGTCGCGGCACTTGGCATGGTCGCGCTCGGGATTGCCGTCCTGATCCGGCGCGGTCGGTTGGAAACGCCCGAGGTCGTCGCGACCGTCATCTTGGGCGTGTACGCGATGGTCCTAGCTTCGTGGTTGTACCTCGCCTGGCGCAATCCCGACCGCCTGGCGTCGATCCTGACCAAGGGCGGCGCCTTCATCAATCGACTTCTCCAACGCTTCGTGCACCGCGACTACCTGGACCTCGAGAAGGCGCGCAATCTGGCGCACGACATGGCCGAGGGCCTCAACGATCTGCGGCGATCGCGGGCCGGCCTTCTGCTGCCCTTCGCCCTGTCACTCTCGCACAAGGCTTTGATGATCTCGATCCTGTTCCTGTGCTTCGTGGCCTTTCGACAGCCCTTTACGGCCGGAACGCTGATTGCGGCCTACGCGATCTTCTACATGTTCACAGTCGTCACGCCCACGCCTGCCGGCATCGGGCTGATCGAGGGGATCCTGACCGTGGCCCTCGCCGGGATCGGCGTACCCCTCGCCAGCGCGGCGCTGATCGCGCTGGCGTACACGGGCATTACGCTTTGGCTGTCGCTGCTGTACGGGATGCTGACCTTCCGCTGGGTCGGGCTCGGGAAGTCGGCCAAAGCGGTCGACGTCAACATCCAGACAGCCCCGCTCCAGGCCTACAAGCCCAAGATCGAGAAACCCTCAACCCCCACGCCGAAGACTTGACGGAAGAGCGGTACGCCGGGTCGGCTCAGTCCGAACCGGGGGGACCGCCGCCGGGCTCTGTGCTCCTTGGAGCGAGGCTGGGTCGCAGCCTGTCATCCGGCGGGCCCGATCCCAGCAACGCCGCCAGGTCGTCGGCCGCCTCCCGATCGACGACCGCCAAGACCTCATCGCCGGGCTCGAAGGCCGTCACACCCCGGGGCACGACGATTTCGCCTGAGCGGATGATCGCGGCGATGACGCAGTTCGGCGGAAGCGTCAGATCCTTGATCGGGATCCCGATCGCCGGCGCCCCCTGCGGCACTTTCTCTTCGACCAGCGAGTAGCGGCCGCGGCGGATCTTCACCAGGGTCATCATGTCGCCCAGCGACATCTCTTCCTCGATCAGGCTCGAGAGGATCTCGGCCTGATTCAGGGCGACATCCACACCGAACGGGGCGTTGAACAACCAGGCAGTGGCCGGATTGTTGACGCGGGCGATCGTCCGCGGCACCAGGAAGCGCTCCCGGGCGAAGAAACACAGCGCCAGGTTCTCGGCGTCCGACGGGGTGCACGCAGCCAGGACGTCCGCGTCTCGAACACCGGCGCTCTCGAGGACGGCCGGGTCGGTGGCGTCGCCCTCATGGATGACTTCGGTCGGGAGCTCGCGGTGGATTCGAACCAAGATCTCCGGCCGATGTTCGATCAGCTTGACACGGTAGTTCTGCTCGACGAGGAGCGCCGCCAGCTGGGCCCCGGTCCGACCGCCTCCTGCGATGACGACGAACATTTCAGCTCTCCTGCCCGGCAAGGCGGGACCGGATTCCCTGGATGCCGCGCATCGTCGCGCTGATGTGGATCACGTCTCCCTGCTCAAGGGGCTCATCGCCGTCCGGCAATTGCGCCCGTCCGGCACGGGTGAGGGCGATGATCAGAGCCTCCTCGCCAGCCAGTTCCTTCAGACGCCGTCCCCACCAGCCCGCCGGGATGGCCACCTCGTACACCTCGACTTCGCCATTTCCAGCGGAGAAGACCATGCGCATTTCACCATGGATCAGGAGCTCTTCGATCCGCTGGGCCCCCCACTCGGTCGAACTGACGACCTGGAGACCGAAAGCCTCGAACAGCGGCCGTCGTCCCGGGTCATAGTTGCGGGCAATCACCTGGGGAACCTTGAAGATCGTCCGCGCCGCATGGGCGACCACGGCGTTCACGCTGTCGGAGTTGGTCACGGCGGCCAGCCCGTCGGCGTCCTCGATCCCGGCTCGGCGCAACACGTGCTGGTCGAGGACTTCCCCTTCGATCGTGCGCCCGCGGAACTCCGGTCCGAGGTTTTCGAAGGCTTCCCCGCGCTGGTCGACGACGCTCACCTCATGGCGTTGCTCGAACAATCTCCGGGCAAGGTCGGAGCCCAACCTTCCGCAGCCGACGACGATGAAATTCACGGCAGGCTCTCCTGAACCGAGGACGGCCCGGTATCCACCTGGTAGGGGACGTCGGTGATCACGAAGCCAGGTTTGAACATCAAGGCCATCCGCAGCCACCAGGCCGTCTGGGTGTGCAACAGATTCGCCCACCAACCCTTCGGCACGAACTGCGGAACGACGATCGTGATCGTCTCGCCCGGCTGACGCTGCGCGGCGACTTCCTGGATGTAGCCAAGCAACGGCTCGAGAAGGAGCCGGTAGGGCGAATCCAACATCACGAGCCGAACCCCGTCGCCCCACGTCTCCCACTTCTTGCGCACTTTCTCCGCCTCGCCCTCATCCAGCGCCACGTGGACGGCGGTGACATCGTCCGAGAGCGAACGAGCATAGCGCAGGCCTGCCAGAGTGCCGCGGTGGACCCCGCTCACGGGCAGCAGGACCCGGTGGCGTCGGACCTGCGGCGGCGCGCCGTAGTCCTCGAGTGACAAACGCCCGGCCAGCGACCGGTAGTGCCGATGGATGGAGGAGAAGACGAAGACCAGTACCGGCAGGATCAGGAGGATCAGCCAGGCCCCCTGGGAGAACTTGGTCCAGGCGAATACCCCCATGACGATGGCTGTGCACAAGGCCCCGAATCCGTTGACGACGAGTTTGAGGCGCCAACCGCTTTCGGGCCGCAAGGTCGAGCCCCTCTCCTGTCGTTCCTCCCCGGGCTTCAGGTGCCCGATCTTCCACCAGCGCCTGGCCATTCCCGATTGGGATAGGGTGAACGAGAGGAACACCCCGATCGCGTACAGCGGGATCAGGAGCGTTACGCTGGCCTTGAAGACGATGATCAGCAGCGATGCCAGCAAGGCAAGGGCGGCGATGCCCCGAGAGTAGACCAGGCGGCTACCCCGGTAGGTCAACTGGCGCGGCAGGAAGCCATCGGCTGCGGCCAGCGCGCTCAGCCGTGGGAAATCGGCGAAGGACGTATTGGCCGCCATGATCAGAATCACGGTGGTCGCCGAAATCACGACCAGATAGGCCAGCTCGCGGCCGCCAAAGACCGTGCGCGCCAACTGCGAAATGACGGTTTCGGTCTCCGATGGGACGGCCCCAATCTGCACAGCCAAGAACGTGATCCCGAGAAACAGGCCTCCCAGAATGGCCGCCATCCAGACCAAGGTGATCGCGGCGTTGCGACTGCGTGGTTCTCGAAACGCCGGAATCCCATTGGAGATCGCTTCCACACCGGTCAGGGCTGTCGTTCCATTGGCGAAGGCATGCAGGAGCAGGAAGGGGGTCACGATCGCAACGGGCTCCAGGCCGTGCATCGGAGGCGCATCCACCACCGCCCCAAGAGCCCCGGTGAGGTAGCGGACAAGTCCCAACCCGACCGTCAGGACCATCGATGCCACAAAGAAGTAGGTGGGAATGGCGAACGCCCGACCGGACTCCTTCACGCCTCGCAGGTTGATCAACATGATGAGCAGTACCATCCCAACGGCGAGGGGCACGCGGTACGGCGCGATCGCCGGGAAGGCCGAGACGATCTGCGCCACCCCCGAGGAGATCGAGACCGCCACCGTCAGGATGTAGTCCATCAACAACGCAGCCCCGGCGGCTTGCGCCGGGAGCTCGCCGAGGTTGTCGCGGGAAACGATGTAGGCTCCGCCGCCGCCCGGATACGCGTGGATCGTCTGCCGGTAGGAGATGGTCACGATCGCCAGCAGGACGACGATCGCGACCGAGATTGGCAGCGCCAGGCCAAAGGCGATCGCCCCGGCGGCGGCCAACACAACGAGGATCTCCTGCGTCGCGTAGGCCGTCGACGACAAGGCGTCGGAGGCGAAGACCGCCAGGCCGACCGTTCGTCCGATCGTCTGGTGAGGCGCGTCCGCCGTCTGAAGCGGACGGCCGATCAACCAGGTCAGCCAGTTGCGAGCGGGCGGAGAATCAATGGTGCGGCGGAGGACGGTCGTCCCGCCGCCGTTCTCAAGCGTAGCCATCTCTCTGCCGATCTGTACGCCCCGGCACACCCGGGGCACGGCGGTGGATAGTAAGCCTTGCCGATGAGGGTGTCAAGACGCCCGAGGACACCCCTGGCTCATCCCGGCCGAAGTCCGGTTGCTCGATGCTAGAATCGCCAACTGGGCCTGAACGAAGCTCCCTTGCAGGCGGGAGGGGGTGGCTTCCTTGCCAGCTTACCTTGTCGAGCCAATCCTCTCGGTCGCATGCTTCGCCATCGTGCTCGGCTCAGCATGGGCCTGGCGCGGTCGGCAAGCCTCGGTCACCGCCGACCGATGGGCCATCGCAAGCGGACTCCTCGTCGCCGTGGGGTTCCCGTGGCTCCTGGCGGCTCTCCTCGGCAGATCCTCTGTGCTGCTCATCCCCCTGGAGCGCCTCTTCGCCGTTCTGGTGCCGGCCGCAGTGGGTTGGGCTGCATTCGGACCCCGGGCAGGAAGCTCGCCCGATCGGGTCCTGACGGCGGTGCTTGCAGCCGCTGGATTGCTCTTCACCGCAAGCCTAGCCTTCTATCCAGGTTCGGAACAATTCAATGTGTCCTCCCTCGATCTGGCCTGGTCGGTCCTTGCCCTTGCCGTCGGCTCGGCAGCCGTGCTTGGGCTCGCGTTCCGACGTCCAGCGAAATGGGCGGTCTTCGCCACCGGGCTGACCATGATCGTCGGCGGCACGGCGGTGCACGTCGCCGCAAACCCGCCGGCGCCGACCGGGGCACCCTCCATCCTGCTGTCGATGGCGCTTGCATCTCCCGTCCTTGCCATCGGAGCGGTCATCGTCCTCGCGACCGATGCCAAGGCCTCCTCCGCCCCGGCGACGCCTACAGACTCTCTCTCCCCTCGCGCGGCCGCTCCGCTCCTTCGCCTTGCGGAGGCCCGGGACGGTCCGAGCTTCGCGGCTGCCCTTTGTGAATCCATCGGAATCACGCTGCGCGCCGACGTATCCGTGGTGTTGATGTCCCCAAGCGGAGAGACCGGGTTCTCGGTCCTGGGCGGGTACGACTCTGCCCGCAGGCTGTCGATCCCCGCTATACCTCTTGACCCGCAGGCCTCTCCCGCCATCGTCCAGGCGATCGAAGGCGGAAGGTTTCTCCGTTTTCCGGCCGAGTCGCCCCACCCCGACGTGCAAACGATCCTTCAGGTCCTGGGAGCCAGCGCACTCGCCTCGGGACTGCTTGTGCCGCTTTCGGCCGAAGGCGCTGCCGTCGGAGGTCTCCTTCTTCTTTCCGCCCAGGGGAAGCCGGCCTTGCCCGAGGAAGCCCGCCGCACGCTCGAGGGCCTCGCCCCAGGCCTGGGCGAACGACTGGGCCAGATAACGATGGCCACACCGGACAGCCAGGGGATGGCGGCGGATCGACTCGCGCTTGCGCGCGCCCACCAGCAGATTGAGGAGCTCCAGACGGCGCTCGCCGCCTCCAGCGAACGCGATTTCCCGTGGGTGGGGCTCGATGATTTGCAGGCTCAGCTTGCCGAGGCTTACCAGACGATCGAGACGCTGGAGGCCGAACTTGCCCGGGTCCGGGAAGTGGCCCTGCAGCCGCGGCCACGCGAGCCGGAGGTCGATCGCCTTCGGGCGGAACTTGCGCTCGCCCTGTCGGCTCTCGCCGACGCCCGCCAAGGCCCCGAGGGTGGCGAACCACGGTCACAAGGACCTCGATCCTCGAACGGATTCACGCGGTCCATCGATGAAGCGCGTCAACCGCTCGCCGCGATCGCCGGGTACACGGAACTGCTTCTGGGAGAGTCGATCGGCCTCCTCGGGGCGAATCAGAGGAAGTTCCTCGAGCGGATCCGGGCGGCGGTGCGCCGGATGGAGGAGAGTCTGGCCCGCCTCGCCGCACACGCCCGGTCGAGCGTTCCTCCCCCGTCTCCCGAGCGAAGCGATCTGGCCGCGTGCATCGAGCAGGCCCTGGAAGTCCTCCACGAAGACCTTCACTCCCGGGGCCTGTCGGTCCGGCTCGACCTCCCGGCACAGGTCGTGCCGGCCCCGGCGGATGCGGATACGATCCGGACGATCATCTCCGACCTCCTCACCAACGCCGCCGCAGCGACGGCATCCGGTCGGGAGATCCACCTCAGCCTCCACGCTGACGACGGGCAGGGCGTGGCGATCCTCGCCATCACCGACCGCGGCCGCGGGGTGGCCGCTGATGACCTGCATCGGGTCTTTACGGCCAGCCGGTGGGGTGACCCGGTGCGAGGCCTAGGGATCGACACCCATCGTATGGCTCGGGTCAAAGCCCTGGCCGAATCCATCGGAGGCCGGGCCTGGGTGGAGCGGGATCCTGCGGGCGGCACGACCTTCTTCATCCTCTTCCCCACTCTCGGCGCGCACCTTTCCTTCTCCTAGGGCGCTCGGAAATCTGGCGGGAACCTATCCGGCATGGAAGGCGTCTGCAAAATGCCGCCACGCTGGTACAATCCCCGGCTGGCTTCCGCCATGCGAAGGTCGGTTCTCCTCCCTGCGGTCGTGTTGCTGGCGCTCGACTCGCTGGCCTGCACGGCGACGCTGTCGGGTCTCGTGCCGGGCGCGGCCCAGGCGAGCGGACCATTGGTCACGGCCAACCCATTCGCCACACCGACCGGAACCGCCTTTGCGCCCCTTCCGCCCACGGGGACGCCCTTGCCGACAGCCACGGCGACAGCGACTCCCCTGGCCACCCCCACCGCGAGCGATCCTTGGGGGTACTACGCCGCCCCGATCGAACCGTCAGCGATCGACATCCCGCGCGAGGCCCAAATCATTTCGTTTGATGACGACGTCATCAATGTCCTCATCCTCGGCTCGGACGCGCGTCCCTACACGGGCGGACACCGAAGCGACACGATCATGATCGCCTCCCTCGATCCGTCTGAAGGGACGGTGACGTTGCTTTCCGTGCCGCGCGATCTGTATGTGTTCATCCCCGGATGGAGAGTCGATCGCATTAACGTCGCCGACGCCCGCGGCGGCCCCGACCTCGCCAAGGAAACCGTCCTGTACAACTTCGGGATCCCGATCGACTACTGGGTCGAGATCGAATTCAGCGGCTTCCAGTACTTGGTCGACAGCCTTGGAGGTGTCGACGTCAACATCGGGCGCTACTACGGCGACGAGTGCGGCGGCCGCTATATGAGTTTCTACGTCGGCGTCCAGCACATGGATGGCTTCACGGCTCTGTGCTACGCGCGCCTTCGGAAGGCGAGCAGCGACTTCGACCGGCTGCGGCGCCAGCAGGAGCTTGTTCTGGCGATCTTCGCCAAGGCGGTCAGCCTCGACGCGCTCGGCAGGATCCCGGAGCTCTACTCGCAGTACCGGTCGCTGGTCGACACCGATATGGGATTGGATCCGGTGTTGCCCATGATCCCCCTTGCGGTCCAGGTCTCGGGGGACCCGACTCGCATCCGGCGTTTCGCAGTCGATTCGACGATGGCCAACGGCTGGAGGGTCCCCTACAGCGGCGCGTCCGTACTCTTGCCGGACTATGAGGCGATCCAGGCGATGCTGGCCACGGCGTTCCCTCCGTAGGACCTTGGCCGTATCGCCGTCCGCCGTCTTGCGATACGGGGCCAGAGGCCTCATCGATCGGCGGGACGGGCAGACACGTGGCCGGAACGTCGAAGCCGTGGCCGGCATCGGGCACGCTCGAACCCCACCATGATCTTGGATCTCCGACGACTCACCGCCGCCCTGGCCCTCATCCTGGCAGCCTGCTCTCCTGTCGAAGAGGCTCTCCGTCCGGCCGTCCTCCCGCCGAAACCGACCGAGGCCCCGACGGAGAAAGTCCGCCCTTCCCCGTTCTTTCCCCTCCAACCGACCGCAACGGGCGCGCCGGAGACCCCGATCCCGGTCGCCGGAGGTTGGCCG
>DATIPT010000173.1:0-39057 GCA_035471625.1 Anaerolineales bacterium | reverse complement strand
TGCCCGCTCGTCAGACTCGTCTTGGGCCGGCCAGGCGGCTCCCCTTCCAGGGTGCTCCGCGCAGCTTGAGGCCGTCGACTGGACCTACTCAGGCTTGGTTGCGTGGGGAGATTCGACCCCAAGAACCTTGGCGATCAGGCTGATGGGCAGAATTCATCGCTCATCGAGCCCGCGAGCAACGTCTTCTCGACGTGGAGCTATGAAACCGGGATTCCGCTGTCGCTGGAAGCACTGCGAACGATGATCCGCCGGGAGCTTCCGGGCTTCGTGTACCGGTGCAAAGGGATTCTTTACACTGCCGACGAGCCAACCGTCCGGAACGTGTTGCAGGTCGTGGGCCGGAGAATGGAAATCACGACCCTCGGCGATTGGGGAAGTGAGCCGCCAAGAAGCAGGATTGTCGCCATCGGATCCGCCGATATGGATGTCGGGCTGCTCACGAGGCTCTTCGACCGCTGTGTTGCGGAACCTGCAGAATCGCAGCTGTGATCCCCAGTCGTTCGTAGGCACATCGTCGCTTCAGCAAGCCCCTTGCTCGAGGCGACCCCGGCTGGCCCGGATGATGAAGGTGGCGCGATCCTCGGTATGGTCTGGGCGAGGCGCGCCCCGGGACTACTCCTGGAGAAAGTCCTCGACGCCATCTTCGACGGAGAGATAGAAGTGTTGCGGCTCGATGGCTTCCTCGATCCCCGAACGACGCATCACCTCAAGCACGTGAGTCTTTACCCGGGCGAAGCGCAGGTCCACGCCGGTGCGCTGCAACTCCGTCTCCAACTCCATCACGACCATCACGGTCGTCGCGTCCACATCGTTGATCGACTCGGCGTCCACCAGCACGACCTTCGGCTTGGGCTCGGCGAGCGACACGGCGGTGCGGATCCCGTCGGCGAAGTCGGGCGCATTGGCAAAGAACAATGAGCCGTCGAAGCGCACGATGAGCAGGCCGGGATAGGTCTCGGCGTCAGGGAAGTTCTCCAAGGCCCGGTAGGTCTTTTCGTGGGGCACTTTCCCCAGAACCGAGGTGGTTCGCCGCTTGGTTCCCAGCAGCAGGCCCAGCAGACCCAGGAAGAGAGCCACCAACACGCCCTGCAGAATGCCCAGCAGCAAGACCCCTACGGCCGCCACCAACGCGGTCCAGAAGTCCAGCCGGGTAATCGTTCGGTACTGCCAGATCTTCTTGTAGTTGATGAGGTGCCAGACGGCGTGGATCACGATCGCAGCCAGAGCCGCCTCGGGGAGATAGAAGAATAGGGGTGTGAGAAAGGCCGCGGTGACGAGTACCGCGATGCCGGCGATGATGGACGCCATCTGGGAGACGGCACCCGCTCCGACAGAGGCAGCTGTCTTGGAGAGGCTGCCGTCAACCACGAAGCCACCGCTGAAGCCGGCGCCGGCGTTGGCCACGCCCAAGGCCACCAGTTCCTGATCCGCTTCGACTTTGTAGTTGAACTTGGTGGCATACGAACGAGCCACCGCGACCGACTCGGCGAAGGCCACCAGTGCGATCGCGCCGGCCCCTGGCAACAGGGCCACCACGTCGTGCAACTCTATCCCCGAGGGGAGTCCGAAGGGGGGCAAGCCTGCAGGGATCTCGCCCACGATGTGGATCCCCAGGCTCTCGAAGTCCAGCAGCCCTGAGGCCACGATGGCCAACACCATGACCGTGAGAGCCGCCGGGATCTTGGGCGTGAAGCGGTGCATCAGGAAGAGCAGCGCCAGACAGACGAGACCGACAAGAAGGGTGGCCCAATGTGTCTGCCCCAGATGAGTGACGAATCGCACCGACTCCGGGACGAAGGATGCGCCCTCGGGCTTGAAACCCAACAGCTTGTCGAGTTGACCCACGGCCACTGTGATGGCCACACCGACCACGAAGCCGTCCAGCACCGGCCGGGAGAGGAAGTCGGCCAGCACGCCCAGGCGGAGCAGGCCGGCGACGACCAGCAGGATGCCAGTGAGGATGGCCAGCAAGACCGTCAGGGCGATGAACTCCGGTGATCCCACGGCCGCCACGGCGACCACAACGCCCAACGACAGCGCAGCCACGGTGGAACTGGGCCCCACGTTGAGATGCTTGGAGGTGCCGAAGATGGCGTAGCCGATCAGGGCCAGGGGAGCCGTGTAGAGGCCGGTCTCCGGGGGCATGCCGGCGATGCCGGCGTAGGCCATGGCCTCGGGCACCAGAAGCGCCCAGACAGTCAGCGCTGCGATCACATCCAGCCGCAGGAAGGACGCCCGGTACTTGGGCAGCCAATCCACGATGGGAAAGAACGATCGCAAGGTTCGTTGGGACTTCTGACGAGTCAGGGTGGTCGTGGTCATATTGGCCGCCATCCTTTCAGCACCTCCCCTGAGAGCGATGGTTGAAGATCTGGCTCCACGGGGAGGTCGAACCTACTCAAGTCGGTATTCCTACTTGAGTTCCGCAACCGTCTCCGCAGTGGGTTGGCTCAGATCCTATCGGTGGCTGAGCGATCGTTCGCTGAGCGGATCAGGGACGGTGCACACCCCAACACTGCCGTGCCCTATCACCTCAACCTGAGCGCGGGCCCGGGCTCCCAATATCATGCGGAAGGGAAGGCCGGCGAAAGACCCGCCCGACGCTCCCCTGAAGGATACTGGATCCATTCACGACCAGGATCCCGGCGACAATCATCCCCGTCCCGAAGGCCAACGGAAGCGTCAACGCTTCCTGCAGGAAGACCACACCGAGCACCAGCCCGACCAGAGGGAACACATAGGTCACCATGGACGTACGCGTCGGCCCGATTCGATGCAGGAGTTGGAAGAGAATCAGGTAGGCGATACCGGAGCCCAAGACCCCCAGCCATGTGACGGCAAGCCAGGTCGATCGGGCTGCCGGCACGAGATCCGGGGCTTCGATCGCCACGGCCCCAAACCAGATAAAAGCATCGGCGACGACGAGGGGAAGGAACGCCTGCACCATGGGCGACACGTCGCGCAGGTTCTTGCGAGCGAAAACCCCGCTGGCCGCGTACAAGATGGCCGCCAGAAGGACGGCCAACTGCCCGAGGCCGGCCTGCCCGAACCCGCTTCCGACCAGTTCACCGGACAACAGGATGACGACGCCGGCGAAACCGACCAGGAGGCCCAGGATCCGAGCCCTGGTCATCCGGTCATCCTCCAGGGCGAAGTGGGCGAAGACCATGGCAAACAAAGGCACCGTGCCGTTCAGAACCGAAGCGACGGCCGAGTCGATCGTCTGCTCTCCCCATGAGATCAAGACGAATGGCAGCGCGGTGTTGGTCAGCCCGAGCAGCGCCAGCATGCCCAGGACGCGTCGCTGGCGAGGGAACGTCGGGCGGCGCAGCAGGACGGCGATCCCAAGGGTCAACACACCGATCAACAGCCTCCACCCCACCAGGGTGAACGGCCCGATTTCCTGCAACGCGATCTTGATCCACAGGAAGGAAGACCCCCAGATCAGCCCCAACGTCCAAAACATCACCCAATCTCGACCCTTCATGGCACCTCGCCGCAAACCTAGTCTTGAACGACCCCGGGGAATCCTACGGAAGGGCCGCCCCTTCCAACTGTAACAGGCGGCGCTTGGTCCGGGTCCCGCCCCGCCCGGAGTACCCGCCGAGGGATCCGTCCGCCGCCAAGACCCGGTGACAGGGAACGACGATCGGGATAGGGTTGGACCCGAGCGCCTGCCCGATCGCCCGGGTCGCGCGCGGCCGGCCGATCCTGCGGGCGATCTGACCATAGGTCACCACTTGGCCGCGCGGCACAGCTTGCGCCGCGGTCAGGACTTCGCGCTGGAACGGCGTGACATGCCGCAGGTCGACGTCGAGTGTGAACGCCCCGCGGCGACCCTGCAGGTAGGCCTCCAGTTGGCGGCGGACCTCGGCGGTGTGCTGGGCGGATCGGTGTGGCGTTCGGCCGGTCTTTCGCGCGACCTGCGCCCTGAACTCCGCTTCCGGACCTCCAAACGATACGGCCACCAACCCGTGATCGGTGACTCCAACCCACAGCTTCCCGACCAGGGTCTTCGGGACACTGTCGTAGAAGACCGGGGTCTCGATCGGAGGCACGTCTCGGCGCAGTCGCCGCTCTGCCCGGTGCCAGGCTTCCACCGGGGGATCCTGCTGGTAGGCCTCATCCAGTCGCCGGGCGACGGGGGCCAAGGCTCCCCTCGCCTCGCCCCCCTGAAGCCATCGCTCGATCTCGACCGTCTCGGGTGTGGGGCTCATCCGGGCTCCTCCGGGAAGGCGGCGCGCAACTTGCGCATCGCTTGATACACGTTCGCCCTGGCTGCGGAGGGTGTGCACTCCAGGATCCGGCCGATCTCGTTGTAGCCCATCCCCTGGTAGCGCCGCAGCAAGAGCGCCTCCTTCTGTTTCTTGGGCAACCGGTCGACGACGGCTCGAACCTCGGAAACGCGCTCGGCAACCGAAGCATCCCTTCCGGACTCCGCCGTCAACTCCTCGTCAAGGTCGGCCTGCCGATCCTCCCGGCGCCTTCGCCCGCGGAGCATCGAACGCGCCGTATTCGTCGCGATGGCGTAGAGCCACGGCCGGGGGGCGCGCACCTGGCTGCTCCGGCTGCGCAGCGCTCGCACGTAGGTCTCCTGGAGGCAGTCCTCCGCGTCCTGGGGATCGCCCAGCAGGCGGAACAAGTAGGCGTGAATCTCGCGTCCATAGGCCTCAACCCACGCTTCGACCTGTGTCTGCCGCGCCATGCCGTCGCCATCCCTCCAGCGAATAGGACTCCCGGAAGTCCAGAAATGTGAAATCGACTTGATCAGGTCGCCGGAGCGGGTTGGGCGCCCTGAAGCCTGCGCTCGCGCCTCAGGATCAGGAACCCGACCGCCGCTGCGGCTGCCAGGAGCGCCGCCCCATACCAGATCGCCGCGGGCCCGATGTTGTCGTTCAGGGCCCCGCCGAGGACCGGGCCGATCCCGAAGGCCATTCCCCAGGCGATGGTGTATATCCCCATGTAGCGGCCGCGCATGTCGGCCGGGGCCAGGTTGGCGGTCAGTGTCGTCGAAGTCGGGATCACGATCATCTCGCCGATCGTCAGGACGACCATGCTCAGCCAGAAACCGAGGAAGGCCGAGCTGAGGGCGACCGCCCCAACACCGGCGGCGAAGAACAGCGACCCTACGGCCAAGACCGGGAGCGCCGCCCGCCTGGAGGTGCGCCGGGTGACGGCGTACTGAAACAGCACGACCATCGCCGCGTTCGTTGCCATGATGAACCCGTACTGCGACTCCGGGACTCCGAAGTTCTCCTTGGCGTATACCGGGAGCAGCACCATCATCATGACGTAGGCCATCCCGGCGAGGCCGTAGATCCCGACGAAGGCTACGAACGGGCGATCGCGCAAGACCGGAGCGTAACCTCGGCCGGTTTGCGGCGCTTCCGGAGCGGAGGCCGGCAGGGTTTCCCGAGCACGAAAGGCCAGGAGCAGAGCGTACCCCGTCGACGCCAGCGCCGAGATGTAGAAGGCGATGGCATACGACACCGAGGTGATGAAGCCGCCGAGCGCCGGCCCGATGGCGACGCCCAGGTTGGCGATCATGCGCAGCAGGGCGTACGCCCCAGGGCGCTCCGCCGGCCCGACCAAATCGGCGACCATCGCATCCGCACCGACACGATAAAGCGGGTTGAACGCCCCGGTGAAGAGCATGATGGCGACCCACGCCGAGTAGCTTGCGGCCCGGCTCATCGCCAACATCCCCACCGCACCGGCCGCCAGGCTGAGGACCATGACGCCCTTGCGGCCAAAGCGGTCGGCGGCCGGCCCGGCGAAGGACATCCCCACGAATCCGGCGAGCGAATTGACCGACAGCAGCAGGCCGACTTGGGTCAAGGGCACGTCGAGTTGCTGGCGAACATAGATCGTCAGGAACGGCCAAACCATGCTGCCTCCGGCGGCGTTCAGCAGCATGCCCCAGAACAACAGCCAGAACTGGCTCGGATAGCGTCCCCGGGTTTCTCGAATCGTGGTGCGGATACGCTGGAACATCGTCGACGGCTCCTGGGGCTTGGGGAATCGCTGGGAGGGTCGGTTCGGCCGCCGGGCGGCCTATCCGGGGATTGTGGTCTCGATCGACCGGATCGCGTCCGGCACTTGACTGAGCGAGTCGACCACAACTTCGGGGTGAACTTGATCGAGGAATTCATCATTGAAGGCCGGGTCAGCTTCACCCCGCACCCAGATCTGATGCAGCCCGGCTCGCTGGGCACCCAGAATGTCCTCGGCCAGCATGTCGCCGACCATCACGGCCGACCCCGGATCCAGTTCCCACCTGCGCACGATATCGAGGAACAGGGTCGGGGTTGGCTTGCGTATGCCGGCGGCGGCTGAGATGACGATCGGGTCAAAGCGTCCGTCGAGACCGGCGCCGGCTATCAGGCGTTCTACGTTTTCGACGTCGCTGGCATTCGAGAGCAGCCCGGTCCGCTTGCCCATCCCCGCTACGCGATCGAGGACCTCATGGACGCCGGGGACGGCCGACCAGCACGCTTCACTGGGAGCATACAGGCGGCGCAGCGCCTCACGGACCTCCGCCTCGCCGATGTCGCTCACCCCGTGTGCAGCCAATACCTCGCGCAGAATCACGCGCGAAGCGCGCTCCCGGTGATCCTTGCGACGCTCCTCGAAGTTCTGAAGGAATGCCTGGTGAAGATCCTTGGAGAAGGAGGCCGGGTCCAGGCCCATGCCGGAATCGATCAGCCACGCGGCCGCGGCGGCCCGTCCTCGTCCCAGGACCTCCGGCCATTCCCCGCGAAACCGGATCAGGGTGGATCCGAGATCGAAGATAACTCCTTCGAGGCGCGCCATAGCTCAATATCCCCGTCGGGCCTCGACCTCATTCAGCAGCGCCTGATCGGCCAAGTATCGTGTCAGATTGGCGGCGAACAGCGTTGCCGCCTGATCGAAGTAGCGCCCGGAGGCTCCGGCGATGTGCGGCGACAGGAGGACGTTCGGCATCTCCCACAACGGGCTGCCCGCTGGCAACGGTTCCACCGGAAACACGTCGAGCGCGGCGCCGCCGAGCCGCTTCTCGGAGAGGGCCTCGACCAGGGCGTTGTGATCGACCACGCCGCCACGCGAGACATCCACGAGCGCCGCCGTGGGCTTCATGGCCTGGAACACGGATCGCCCGACCAGGCCGCGCGTTTCCGCCGTCAACGGAGCCGTCACCACCAGGAAGTCGCACTCGCCGGCCATCGAAGCGAGCGCCTGCGGTGGGTACAGCCTCTCGGGGATCTCGGCGTCGGGATCCCCGCGGCCATCCGGTCGGTAGCCTGCGTCGTGGAGATGCATCAGATCGCGTTTCGCCGCCAACACCCGCGCCCCGAAGGCCCGGCAGAGTCGCGCCACCTCCCGCCCGACGCTGCCGTACCCCACGATGCCGACGGTGCTCCCGGCGAGATCGATCGGGCGAAACCGCTCGAAGCGGTTCTCCGCCCAGCGCTTCTCAGCCCGGTCACGCTCCAGGCGCGGCAGGCGCCGCGCCAGGCCGAGCAACGCCATCATGACAAACTCGGCCATCTGGGTCACCGCCGCGCCGCTCAGAGTCGTCACCCGGATGTCGCTGCGCAGCAAGGGATGGTCGGCGACATGATCGATTCCGGCATAGTGAAACTGGATCCACCGCAGACTGGGCACCGCTTCGGGATCCGGCAGCGCCCGGATCGTGTAGAGCACCTCTACATCGGACAACAGGTTGGCGGGAAGATCGGCGCCATTGGAGGCCGGATGCATCTCGACTCGCAGTTGCGGGGAAACCGCTTTGATCCGCTGCAGTAAGGGATCGGGGAAGCGCACCGTCATCAAGACGACGATATCCGCCATGACGGCGATTGTACAACACGCGCTGTCGCCCGTGCGCCCTGTCGGCGAAGCGGCCTAGCCGAACGCGGTGACGACGGCCATCGCTGAGCCGACGACGACGAGCAGGATGTCGCGCAGAACGGGAAGACCGGCTCCGACCGCCAGCGCTTCGAGCGCCGAGCCGACCAGGATGATCGCGAGGGCACCCGCCTGGACCCGTCGACGGCGCAGGGCTTTCGTCTCGGACGCGTTCACCCCCCAACTCCCCAGACCACCAGTGCCGTCAGAACCCCCAGCAAGAGCAGCAGCGGAGCGGCATAGCGCAGGATCTGCCGCAGGATCCGGCTCTCCTGATCTTCGGCGGAGGCGCTCGTAGCCCCGACCGAGACCTTCGTCGGCGAGAGGACCGACCCGAGGGCGCCCCCGGCGGTCTGGGCAGCGAGAATCCACACCACCCCGATCGCCAGGTATTCCGCGGTCCGGCGCTGCAACATCCCAAAGAGCAGGTTGGAGGATGTGTTTGATCCGCTGACAAAGGCCCCCAGGGCCCCGATCCAGGGCGCCATCACCGGAAACGCCCGTCCGGAGACCTCGGCCAACCCCCGCGCCAGGATATCGGTCATCCCGGCATGGGCCATGATCGTCACCATCGAGGTCATCGAAGCGATCGCCAGGCTTGAACCCAGGACCCCTCGGGCCGTCTTGGCGATGACGCCGCTCGCGGCTCCTGGCTGAATCGCACCGGCCCGCCGCAGGACGAGGTAGGCCAGGATGGCGCTGTAGACCAGGATCGCTCCGGCATGCCGCAACACGACGATGGCCTTCCCCGGCTCGGCCGGCGTGGCGACACCGGCCTTGGTCATCACCGCCGGGAATTGCGCTTGCACAACGAGCGTGCTCAGAACCTCGCGCAGAGGCGCAAGGAACTGGACGGCAAGCGTGATGACGATCAACAGGGCGTATCCCGTGAGGGCCAGGGCGATCTCGCGGTTCGAGACCATCGAAGGTGGACGTCCAGCTTTCCGGCGACGCGCGCCGACGACAGCCAATCCGAACCCAACCGCCAGGCCAGCCAGCCCTCCTCCGAAGCCAGCGATGTACCACAGGCCACCTACGGCCAGGGCGTACTGGACCCCAGCCATGACCACGCCCATCAGCGCCACGACCCCCAACAGCGACCGACGTCCGCCGACGACGTGCAGCACCATGCCGCCACCGATCAGGCAGGCTACCCCAAGCAGGATCGCCGAGGGCGCGGCCATCTCCGTTCCCGGAACGCCGCTGGCGGCGACCAGGGCCTGAAAGGATGAGCCAAGCGAGCCAAATGTCACCGACCACGCATGCCCGAGGGACGGCGCTAGAACCGCGACGACCGGGCCGAAGCCGAGGCCGACCAGGATCGGCGCGGTCACGACGACCGGCACGCCAAACCCGCCCACACCTTGGAGGAACGAGGCGAACGCCCACGCGATGAGCAGGCCCTGCATGCCTCGATCGGGAGTGAGCGCGGGCAGGGCACGCGAGAGCGTGGCCACACCGCCGGCCTCATCGACGACTTGATACAGCAGGTACGCCGCCCAGACGATCAGCAAGACGTCCAGGGCCAGGAAGAAGGCCTTGCCGAGAGCCACCGCAAGGACTTCGCGCCCGGCCCCAAAGCCGAGCCAGGCCACGGCCGCCGCCGCCAGCCAGCCCGCCGGTCCGGCGCGCCCCGCCGTCCAGCCGAAACCGAGGATGAGGACTATCAGCAGCAAGATCGGAAGGGCGGCGAGGAACCACGAGGTCAGCATCGAAGGCCCGTTCAACGGGTCCGAACGTCCTCCGGTCGACGCCTGGAGGTGCTTTCGGGAGGACGTCCGGCGGATTGTAGCACGCAGGTCGCGCTCCCGGTCGCGCCCCAGGACCCCAGTACCGATCCTCATCGCCCCCGACGTCGGCGTAGGGATTCCGTAGGGAGTCCGTCGGCCGCGCGCCTAGCGCCAAAACCGCCGGCCGGATACGCTAGCCTCGGAAGGGCGGAATCTCTTCTTCTCCTCCTTAGCAGAGAGCCGGGGTCGGCGTCCCCGGCTCTCCCGATTCCCCGCCGGCGGCCGGTCTGGGGGGAACTTCCTCTAGACGCATGGCGTCATGAATGTGACGGCCCTGCTAAAATCAATCCGGCAGGGTCGCAACCTATGTGTTCCCCGCCTGCCGGGGAGGGAGAGAAGCCATGGTCCAAGGAAGACTTTGGAGGCTCCCGGTGGGGATCCTCCTGGCGGTGTTCCTGGGCGGATGCGCCGCCCTGGGGACCGGGGGCGCCGACCGGACCCTTTCGGTCACGGGAGAGGGTCACGCCGTCGTCGTCCCAGACATCGCCACGATTACCGTGGGGGTCCAGACCACCGGGAAGCAAGTCGGCCCGACGGTGGCCGAGAACAATCGCACGACCGAGAAGGTGATTGCCGCCGTCGAGGCGATCGGCGTCGCCCCGGACGACATCCAGACGACGAGTTTCAACGTCTCGGCCCAGGTCCGCTACGACGAGTTCGGGCAGCCGACCGATGAGGTGACCTACTGGGTCGACAACGCCGTCACCGTGAGGCTACGTGATATCGGCCTGGTCGGACAGTTGCTCGACGACGCCCTCGCCGCCGGCGCCAACTCGATCCAGAGCCTGACGTACGGCCTTGGGGACCCATCCCAGGCCCAGGATCTGGCCCGGCAAGAGGCCCTGTCCAAGGCGCAGGCCGAGGCCGAGCAGCTTGCGACGATCGCCGGCGTCAGCCTCGGCGCACTTCAGTCGGTGACCGAGAGCGCCGGATCGGCGATGCCCGGCGTGCGCCCGGCGGCCGAGGCCGGCAGCGTGGCCCCCGGCGTCCCCACGGCGCCCGGCACGCTCGAGATCACCGTCAACGTGAACGTCACGTATGGCATCCGCTGAAAGGAGCCCGGCCATGCGCAAACCGCTCATCCTGATCCTCGTTGCGGCGGCCGTGGTGCTCGCCGGATGCGCCCCAGCCTCCGATAGCCCGCCGTCCATCACCGTCGGAGGCCACGGAGAGGTCGCCGTCGCGCCCGACGTCGTCACAGTCACGCTCGGGGTCCAGACCAATGATCGCGAGGTCACGACCGCCGTGGCCGAGAACAACGCCATCGCCGCGGCCATCCTGCAAGCCGCCCGCGATGCCGGCGTCGCCGACGCCGACATGCAGACGTCGTACTTCAGCGTCTATCCACAGCGCGAGTACGACAGCTTCGGCCAGGTGACGGGGGGTATCACCTTCTTCGTCGACAACAACCTGACGGTCAAGCTTCGCCAGGTCGACCGGCTGTCGGAACTCCTACAGGGTGCCGTCGACGCCGGCGCCGCCAACATCTACGGGGTTAGCTACTCGATCTCGGACTCGAGTGATGAGGCGGCCGCCGCACAGGCGTCCGCCATGGCGGACGCCGAGGCCCGGGCCGAGCAGATCGCTGCCGAGCTCGGACTCACGCTCGGGGAACCGATCACGATCTCCACCGGGACGTTCCTTCCGCCCCCATCGCCGTTCTACTACGGCGAGGCCGCCTTCGGTGTGGGCGGTGGCGGTGGTCCACCCGTGTCCGCTGGCACCAGTCTGGTAGTGGTCAACGTCACCGTATCGTACGCCTTCCGGTAGACGCCGAAACGGAAACTGCCGGGCCCGCCCCGAAGTCGAGGCGGGCCCGGTTCGGTTTCGCCCGACATCCGTCGTCAACCCGACCGCAGCGTGAGAATGGCGATCTCCGGCGGGCAGTTGATCCGCAACCACCACATGTTCGAGCCCAGTCCGCGATTGGTGTACAGGGTCATCCCGCCAACCTGATACCGTCCCACCGGATACTTCCAGAAGTGGGGCCCACGGATCAACGGACCGAAGCGAGGCAGGATGATCTGGCCGCCGTGCGAATGCCCGGAGAGTTGCAGGCCGAAGCGGCCGGCCCGCGCCGCGGTGTCGGCAAAGTCCGGTTCGTGAGCCAGCAGAACGGCCGGTCCGTCCGGCGGCAAATTCGCCAAGACCTGCTCGAAGCGATCCTGGCCGACCATGACGTCATCCACACCGGCTAGATGAAGCCCAGCCCCGTCGCGGTTCAGCGTGACGACGTCGTTGCGGATCTCACGGATGCCGCTGCGTTCCAGAATCGCTCGGACGCGGGAAGCCCCAACCCAGTGATCGTGGTTCCCCAGGGTGGCAAACACCCCCTCCGGGGCGCTCAGCGCTGAGAACCCGCGCTCCAGCTCGGCCGCCGAGCCGTCCAGGTCGTACGACAGGTAGTCGCCGGTCAACGCAACCAGGTCGGGCTTGAGCTCATTCGTCCAGGCGACGACCCCGTGCAGGCGCGACGGGGAGAGCCACTGCCCAAGGTGCAGGTCCGTCAGGTGCGCGATGCGCAGCCCGTCCCACGGCCTTCCCAGTCCCGGGATGACGACGTCGTGAAGAAAGACGGCGAAATCCTCGCGCCGGAACCGGTCGCGCCCTCGGCGCTGCGCCAGGCCGGCGCGCTGTAGCTGGAGCCAGTGGCGGAACGGGAATTCACGAACGGTCTGGTTGGACTCGGAGGCGCTCATCGCGCCTTCGTCGTTGCGGACGGGCCGACGCGGGCTCCCCATCAGCCGGAGGCCAGAACGGCGACGAACAGGCCACGGCCCATCGGACCCTCGGGATCAAACTCGACCTGAAGGCCGACACCTTCCATGGCCACCTGGTAGGCCTCGGTCCGAAAGAGCGTCATCCGCAAGGGCTCGACGAACGACTGCACTCCGGACGGCGTCGCCACGAGATGATGCATGTCGATGACGGCCTTGCTCCCTTCGAGCCGGCCCACCGACATGCGTGCCAGCTTGAGCTCCGGCTCATCGACGAACAGTCCCGAGACGCGGCCCTCCTGGAAGACCTCCGGGGTCAGGAAGGGTTCGACGACCAACACACCGCCCGGCTCCAGGTGATGCGCGATGCGCCCGACGGCCTCTGCCAGTTCGCTCTCGTCCTCCAGGTGCCCCGTCGCCCCGAACATGCAAATCGCGGCGTCGAATGTCGTCCCGAGATCAAGCGTGCGCATGTCGCCCTGATGGAACCCCACGTCGGGCAGCTTGGCGCGGGCGACCGCAAGCATCGCCGGGCTCGCATCGACCCCCTCCACCTGGTAGTGCTCCCGAAGATGGCGCAGATGCTCACCGGTCCCGCAGGCGACGTCCAGGATCCGCCGCAAGCCCGGTCGGCGCGATTCCAACAGGCCTCGGAGCGCCTCGGCCTCGGCGGCGTAGTCCTTGAAACTGTAGATCTTGTCGTACCAGCGGGCCGATTGTTCGTACATCCGCGCCGGCCTAGACCCACGCCCGCCGGCGGAACCACACGTAGAAGCCAAGCGGGGTCAGGACGAGAATCAGCAGCGTGGCGGCGAACGACGGCAACGAGGTCCACACCCCGAACTGGATCGGCGCGGCGAAGTAGTTCATCCCGAAAAAGCCGACCAGAAAGGAGACGGGCATGAAGATCGTCGTGATCAGCGTCAGCGTCTTCATGATCTCGTTCATGCGATTGTTGATGACCGAGAGGTAGATCTCCAGGACGGAGGTCACCTGGTCGCGCATGCTTTCGTTGATGTCGTGCAGCCGGACCAGGTGATCGTAGACATCCCGAAAGTAGACCCGGTCCTTCTTGTCGATCACCCGGAAGTCGTCCCGGGCCAGTCGGTTGAAGACTTCCCGCTGCGGGCCGACGATCCGCCGCAGGTGGAGCAGACCGCGCTTGAGGGCGAAGACCTTCTCCAGGGTTTGCGGCGAGGGTCCCTCGAAGACAGCGTCCTCGTATGTCTCGATCGTCTCGTCGATCTGCTCGACATGACGGAGATAGCCCAGAATGATCTCGTCGGCCAGGGTGTAGTACAGATGGTCGGCGCCGCCGGAAAGGTAGCGGCCATCACGCTCGATGCGGTTCCAGACTCGGTCGACCGCCTCGATCGGATCATCGTGATGGGTGACGAGGTGATTCGCCCCGAGGAAGGCATCGAACTCATGAGTCGTCAGGGGCTCGTCGGCTGCGGCATCGTATCCCACCGCATGGATCGCCAGATAGAGATAGTCTCCCCAGTCGTCGAGTTTCGGGACATGGGTCTCGCGCAGGGCATCATCCACGGCCAAGGGATGGAAGCCGAAGACGTCGTGCAGGATCGGTTCACACACCTCGGGCGGCTCGCTGATGAAGTCCAGCCAAACCAGCACCCCGGCTCGTTTCAGCAGCCGGGGGAGGTCCTCCAGCGGCGGATCCTTGAAGACCCGGCCGGATCGGTCGCGGTACAGGAGCCGGATCACGGCCGCCGGATCAGGTCCGGATGACCAGGCCGAGGAAGATCAGGCTGGCGATCAGCGTCCCCACGAAGACGATCGCCGGCGCCGGGTTGTTCTGCTCGACCGACTCCTGGCGGATCTCCGCCAACGATCCGAATCCGAGCAGGCGCATCGTGATGACAACGAAGGCGGCGGCGACGATCGCCACCACCGGCCCCCAGAAGGCGATCATGGAAAGGATTACGGGCAGCCGGCCGACAAAGATCGACCACGAGGCCGGCGCCAGGATGTAGGCAATGATCTGGCCGAGGACCAAAGCCCCGACCAGCGTCGCCAACCCGATCACCCATTCGCGGTTTTTGCCCATGCGGTCTCCTCCTGCGTCAACGGATCGCGGTCAAATCATCCCAGGTGAGTTGCCAGCCGTGCCAGACGGTGTCTTGCCCGCCGCCGCCTTCGAGATAGTCTTCCACGACCAGGACATGTCCCTCATTGCCGGTGCCGCCCCGGGCGTGGAGGAACCGGCCCTCGGCGCCCGGGTTGAGGCGCAGGCCGTTCCCCTCGGCGCGATCAACGCGGAACTTGCCGATATCGAAGATCATCCAGGACGCCGGCGGATACGAGAAAGACACCTCGGCCGTTTCGTCGCTTTGGCCGAAGGCCTTGGCCGACGGCAGGATCTGCTGGGAGATTTCGGCATCGGTGATGGCGTCATACGAGTCGAGCAAGAAAAGCCGCTCCTTCCACTGATAGAGCAAGGTGTCGCCGAGCCAGTGGGCGAAGAACCGATTCCCCGTGGGAACCCAGGGTTCGCTCGGCGACTTGCGCCGCTGCCACAACTCGGTGTACTCGATGGTCCCCAAGATGATCCCGGTCAATCCACCGCGCTCGGGGTGGTTGTAGGTGATCTTCTGCCCGAGGCGGGCGCCGGCGAACCCACCCGGCTTGCCGGAGACTGGCTTCGCCATTGGCTTGCCTCCCGATGCGGCCGGGGCCCGCCGCGGTGCAGCCGTCCGGGCGGCCGTGGGTGCAGTCTGGCCGCCGCGGCGCATCAAGCTGACCCCAAGGATGATCATCCCCAGTCCAAGAAGGATCAGGAACATCGCGCCGCTACCATGCCCCGCTGTCGGAGCCTCCGGAATCCCAGCCCCCGGAGTCCCAGCCGCCCGAATCCCAACTGCCCGAGTCGGAACCGCCGAAATCCCAGCCCCCCGAGTCCCAGTCGCCCGAATCCCAACTGCCCGAGTCGGAACCGCCGAAGTCCCAGCCGCCCGAATCCCACGAGCTGTCCCCCCACCCGCTCGACGGGCCTCCGAAGCCGATCCGCGGGGTCGCCACGGAGCAGACGCCGCACATGAACACGAGCAGACCGAGGATGACGAGGATCAGGCCGACCGTGCGCAGGGGACGTGCGGGGGTCACGGCTATGATTGTACTCCGAGGCGGCGCAAGGAGGGTTCCACTATAATCCGGCGCCGTGATGAACGCAGCCGACCAGCGCATCGCTCGCGCCGCCGGCGTGGTGATGCTCGGTTTCCTGATCGCCAACCTGACCGGGCTGGCGCGCCAGATGCTTGTGCTGGGCACTTTCGGCACCGGCGCCGAGATCGATTCCTACTTCGCCGCCGCCCGCCTGCCGACCCTCCTCTTCAGCCTGCTCGCCGGCGGGGCCTTGGCGTCGGCGTTCGTCCCGACGTTCACCGGCCTGCTGACGGACGGCGATCGCCCGGGGGCCTGGCGCTTGGCATCCTCGGTCACCAATCTGATCCTGCTCGGCCTGACGGCCTTCGCCGCCGCCGTCTTCGTCGCCGCCCCGTGGCTCGTCCGTCACCTCATCGCTCCCGGCTTCACCGATCCGGTTCAGATCGATCTGACCGTGGAGCTTCTGCGGATCCTACTCCTGTCGCCGATCCTGTTCGGCGCCAGCGGTCTGCTGATGGGGATCCTGAATGCCCACCAGCACTTCCTGCTGCCGGCCCTGGCCCCAGCGATGAGCAACCTGGGCGTCATCGCCGGCGTGCTCTTCTTCGTGCCGCGCCTGGGGATCTACGGGCTGGCCTGGGGAGCAGTCTTCGGCGCGGCTCTGCACCTCGTCATTCAGCTTCCGGGATTGAGCCGCCGACAGGCCCGCTACCATCCGGTGTTGGGCCTGCGCAATCCGTCGGTCCGCCAGGTCTTCCGCCTGATGGCGCCGCGCCTGCTGAGCGTCGGGATTGTCGAGATCAACTTCCTGGTCAACGCCATCATCGCCTCGGGGCTCCCGACCGGGAGCCTGACGGCCCTGACGAACGCCTTCACGATCATGCTGATGCCTCAGGCGCTGATCGCGCAGTCGACGGCGATCGCCGCCCTGCCGACGTTCTCGGCCCAGGCCGCCGCCGGCGCGTTCGGCGAACTGCGCGCCTCGCTGGCGCGCACGTTGCGCGGGTTGCTCTTCCTGGCGCTGCCCGCGACCCTCGGGCTGATGCTGCTGCGGACGCCGATCGTGGCCATGCTCTTCGAGCGGGGCGCCTTCACCCCCGAGTCGACCGAACTCGTCGCCTGGGCCTTGCTGTGGTATGCCGTCGGACTCCCCGGCCATGCGCTCCTCGAGGTCGTCGTCCGGGCGTTCTTCTCCCTCAAGGACACGCTCCGCCCGACTCTGGTCAGTCTGGGCGCGATGGGCCTCAACATCATCCTCAGCCTGACCCTGACGTCGGTCTTCGCCGGCGTCGGATGGAAGCCGGTCGGCGGACTGGCGCTCGCCAACAGCCTGGCGACCGGAGTCGAGGCCCTTGTCCTCATTCTCCTGATCCGCCGCCGCCTCGACGGGCTGGCCTGGTCTGCCATTCAGCGCGGCGTCTTTGCCGCCCTCGGATCTTCCGCAGCGATGACCATCGGAATCCTCGCTTGGCTCCGTGCCAGCGAAGGATTGGCAGATGTGTGGGTCGGCCTGGGGGGCGTGGCGCTGGGCGGAGCTTTGTACTACGCGGTGGCCCGCCTGCTGCGGGCGCCGGAGGCCGAACAACTGCCGCAGATGATCTTGCCGCGACGCCGGATCCCATAGCGCTGGAGGCAGGCCGGCCTTCGACGCCGGTGCGAGCCCTCCGTCTCCGATCCGGCCGGCTGACTACTCGTCGAACTCGAGGTCTTCTTCCACGTACCCGGCCCCCTCATCTGGAACCAACTGGCGCAGGCGGAGCTCGGCTTGCTCGAGCAGCATGGTGCAACGATTGGCTAGGACCTGGCCGCGCTCGAAGAGCGACATCGATTCCTCAAGATCGAGATCCCCGCTCTCAAGGCGCGTGACGACCTCCTGAAGTTCGCCGAACGCCTGCTCGTAGGTCAGGTCGTCGGGGTCTTTGGGACGGGCCTTGGCCATCGCTGTCCTCACTTTTCTCCGGTGGTCGCCGGGAAGCTTCCATCGTGGACGCGGATCTCGAGCCGATCGCCCGACTTGGCCTGGCGGGTTGATTTCACGACCGCGCCCGAGTCGGCTAGCCGGACGATCGCATAGCCCCGGGCCAGCACCGCTTCCGGTCCGACGGCCCGCAGGGTCTGGCGCAGGCCGGCCGTCGCCTCTCGGCGAAGCCGCAGCCGCGCCCGCATGGCACGGAGCCCGCGGCCGTGCAGGTCATCCAGGCGCTGGCGCGCGTTGGCGACGACGGCGCGCGGTGAGAGGGTCCTCAACGTCGACCGGAGCGCGGCGATGTCCCCGCGCGCCTCCATCAGCGCCTGGCCTAGGGCGCGGCCCTGGCGCCGCCGCAACCCGGCGATGGCCTCCGTCAGTTCGAAGCGGTCCGGCGTGGCGATCTCGGCCGCGGCCGAGGGCGTGGGGGCCCGCAGATCGGCGACGAAATCGACGATCGTGAAGTCGGTCTCGTGACCGACGCCGCTGACGACGGGCGCCTCGGAGGCGGCGACGGCCCGGGCGACGGTCTCATCGTTGAAGGCCGCCAGATCTTCCAGCGATCCGCCCCCGCGGACGAGCAGAATGACGTCCGGTCGGACGTGGCGGTTGAGAGAGGCCAGTGCGGAGACGATTCCCTGCGGCGCTTCATCGCCCTGGACTGCGGTCGGGGCGAGGACCACTTCGGCCAACGGGAACCGGCGCCGCAGGACGTGGACGACATCGCGCAGCGCCGCCGCGGCCGGCGATGTAACAATGCCGATGCGCTGCGGCCAATCGGGAAGCGGGCGCTTGCGATCCGGTCGGAACAGGCCCTCGGACTCGAGCTGCGCTTTCAGCCGCAGAAACGCCTGGAACAGCTGGCCTTCGCCGGCCGGCCGCATTCGATCGGCGTACAACTGGTACTGGCCAGCGATCTCGTACAGGCCGATATGTCCATGGACTTCCAGCGCCTCCCCTTCGCGCGGCAGCCCCGGATGGCGAAGGGCGTCCGTCTTCCACATGACGCACTTGAGCGAGGCCTCGGCGTCCTTGATGGTGAAGTAGATATGACCGGAGGCCGGCCGCGAGAGGTTAGAGACCTCGCCGGTCACCCACACGTCCTGCAGCCGGTAGTCCCCCTCGAGCATCTGCCGGAGGTAGCGGGTGAGGTCCGCCACCGACCAGGTGTGATCGCCGAGTCGGAGGAAGGAAAGCTGACTCATGCAGCGAGGATACTTGCCGCCGCGCGGCGTGTCAACGAGAAGGGCGTCCCCTGGACGGGGGATTCCATCCGGGTCCGTGGTCACGAAGCAGGGATAGAATCAGGCATTGCGGTCGAAGCGTGGAGGCGAGAGGATGAGCGAGTCCCTGGAGGCGCAAGTCGGTCTGGCCCTGCGCCGCCGCGGCCTGACCCTGGCGGTGGCCGAATCCTGCACCGGCGGCCTGATCGGACATCGTCTGACCAACGTGCCCGGCTCGTCGGACTACTTCCTCGGCGGGATTGTCGCCTACGCGTACGAGGCCAAGGAACGCCTGCTCGGGGTCCATCATCAGACTCTGTACGAGCATGGGGCGGTGAGCCGGGAGACCTGTCTCGAGATGGCACGCGGCGCTCGCATGGCTCTCGGCGCCGACATCGGCATCGCGGTGACCGGGATCGCCGGCCCGACCGGAGGCCTCCCCGACAAGCCCGTGGGTCTGACCTGGATCGCCATCAGCACCCGCGACGAGGAGCAGGCCGAGCAACACACCTGGAGCGGCGACCGCGACGAGAACAAGCGGCTCTCGGCCGAGGCCGCGCTGCAGATGCTGCTAGCCTCTCTCGGCCGCACCTGATTTCGACGAACACAGACTGGCCATGATAGCGAAGGGGCGAAGCATTGGCTCCGCCCCTCTTCCTTGCGCAGGTGTCGAGCTCCAGGAGGACTAGCTCAAGTAGTCGCGTAGCTGGCGCGCCCGGCGTGGATGGCGCAGGCGGCGCAAGGCCTTGCCCTCGATCTGGCGGATGCGCTCACGGGTCAGCCCGAACTTCTGGCCGACCTCCTCGAGCGTGTACGATCGTCCGTTGTGCAGCCCGAAGCGCAGCCGCAGGATGCGGGCCTCGCGGGGGCTGAGCGTTGCCAGGACGTCCTCGATCTTGTCGCGCAACAGATTCTGATAGGCGGTCTGCGTCGGCGTGGGGGTGGTCTCGTCCTCGACGAACGCCCCCAACTCGGAATCTTCCTCCTCGCCCACTGGCGTCTCCAGGGAGAGCGGCCGCCACGAGACCCGCATCATCCACTGGACTTTGCGGGCGTCGGTGTCCATCTCGTGGGCGATCTCTTCCGGCGAGGCCTTGCGGCCCATATCCTGCTCGAGCTCCCGGGCGACCTTGTACAAGCGCCGAATGCGATCGGACATGTGGACCGGGACACGGATCGTCCGGCCCTGGTCGGCGATCGCCCGGGTGATCGTCTGGCGGATCCACCAGGTGGCGTAGGTCGAGAAGCGGAAGCCGCGCTGGTAGTCAAACTTCTCGACGGCTTTCATCAGGCCCAGGTTGCCCTCCTGGATCAAATCGAGGAACGGCACCCCACGCCCCATGTAGCGCTTGGCGATGCTGACGACGAGGCGTGTGTTGGCCTTGATCAAGTGATCGCGGGCCATGCGCATATCCTGGATCTGGCCCTGGTACTCGGCCCGCTTCTTGGCGGTGACGTTGCCGTTCAGCCGTGCCAGGCGCGCCTCGGCCTTCCGGCCGCGCTCGATGCGCTTGGCCAGCGAGACCTCCTCGTCGACCGTCAGGAGCGGGACGCGTGACATCTCCTTGAGGTACAGGCCGACGGTGTCATCGGTGGAAATGGCGCTCAGGTCGAAGGAGTCAGCCGCCTCCGACGAGGGTTCTGGGCGCAGATTCGCCGGCACGTCTTGTGGATGTTGATAGATCTCGATCCCGGCGCCGCGGAAGAACGCCTGCAGGCGGTCCATCCGCTCGTTCGAGTCTTCGAGATCCGGAAAGACCGTCAGTACATCAGCGGCCGTCAGGTAGCCCTGCTCGTCCCCCTTCTCGAGGAGCGTGGCCAGGGCCTCCCGACGCTGCCAACGGTTCTTGACCGAACTCATTCCCGCGGCCCTCCAAGTTCTCCCGGTCTGCCGCGATCCCTGCTCGCCGGCCCGGCTAGGCCGAGTCGTCCAGCAGGGCCCGCAACCCTTCCATCCGGGGATCGACCGCCGATGCCTCGTGATCGCACGCGGTCTCGTTCCGATTGACTCCGCACTCCGGGCACAGCCCGCGGCAGTCCGGTCGGCACAGCGGCCGAAGCGGCGTGTCCAGGAGCAGGTATTCCCGGGTCAGAGGAGCCAGGTCCAGGAGCCCGGTCTCCGGCACGGCCAGAAGCGGATCCATCGCCCGATCCGGGGGGTAGACGAACAGGTCGTCGTAGGTCACGGTCAGGATCTGTTCGAACGGTGAAAGGCAGCGCACGCACTCGGCCTGGCTGGAGGCCTTCAGGCCCCCCGAGGCATACAGGCCCTGGGCGGTCCGGGTCAGGCGCAACTCCCCGTGCAAATCCGAAACGTCCAAGTCATCGCCGACCTGGACGTGGGGGACCTCAAAATCGAAGGTGCGGCTGTACCCCAACGTCTGGTGGAGCAGAAAACCTACGTTCAGGCACAGCGGTCTTTGGGTCAGAAGCTCACCCGCCGCAAGATGGGTTACCGGAAAGCTCGCGGATTATAGCACGCAAACCGAGTGTGCGTCAACAAGTGCAAATTAATACGTAACATAACAGGCTGTTCGGGCGCCCCATGACCCCCACATACGCTTCATGGCCACGAGTGGCTGCCACAAGTTGTTCTTTGGTACTATTCGAGTAGCCGAACCCCCGCCTACCGCCTATGCCCGGCCTCTTGCTGCTCGCCACGACGAACCCTGGAAAGCTCGCCGAACTCCGGGCCCTCGTCCTGGGCGCCGGGGCGCCCCTGACGGACCTAGCGGAGCTGAGGCTCGACCTCACGGTTCCCGAGGACGGAGACAGCTATGCGGAGATCGCCCTCACCAAGGCGGCCGCCTACGCTGCGGCCTCCGGGCTGTGGACCCTCGCCGACGATACCGGGCTCGAGGTCGACGCCCTCAACGGGGCCCCGGGCGTCCGATCGGCGCGCCTTGCCGGCGATGACGAGACCCGCCGCCGAAAACTGCTTGCCCGCCTCGCCCCCTTCCCGCGACCTTGGGCGGCACGCTTCCGATGCTCGATCGTGCTCGCCTCGCCCGACGGCGCATCGGCCGTTGGGCACGGAACCTGTGAGGGGGAAATCATCCCCGAGGCGCGCGGCGAGCACGGCTTCGGCTACGACCCGATCTTCCTCGTGACCGGCACCAGGCGCACGATGGCCGAACTACGTCTTGCCGAGAAGAACGTGGTGAGCCATCGAGCCCGCGCCGTCGCCGATCTCCGGCGGGCACTTCGGGAAGGCGCCCTGTCGGGAGCCCCGCTCACCGGCTAGTCCTTGGCAGCTCGATTCTCGCGTCTGGGCCCGAGTCGCGTCTCAAGCCGCGGCGATTTCGGTGAGGAACGCTCGCAGGAGCTCGGTCACGGCGGCTGGGTCCTCCAGCATCACCATGTGACCGGAGCCTTCGACGGTCGCCAGGCGCGCTCGCGGGAGGCCGGC
Source organism: Anaerolineales bacterium (assembly GCA_035471625.1). GTDB lineage: Bacteria > Chloroflexota > Anaerolineae > Anaerolineales > E44-bin32 > DATEVL01. The sequence continues at coordinate 16,942 of DATIPT010000173.1, read as the reverse complement.
CTGCAGCGCTTCGGCTTGGCGGGGCCGCACCATCCGATCGTTCGATCCCACGACCACGAGGCTCGGCGCGGCGATCTCGCCAAGACGATTGGTCAGGTCGAACGCGTTGCACGCCGCAAGATCGGCGTGAAGCTGGGCTGGTCCTGATTCGATCATCCGGGTGCGGACCAGATCGATCCACCGGGAAGATGCTTCCGGGGCGAAGGACCATGCAAGGATATCTTCGACCGCACTCGTGAACGTGGTTTCCTGGGCCGTCCGCTCGAGCAAGGCCGGATTGACCGGCAGACTTGGTCCGCTCCCGATCAAGGCCAGGCCGGCTACGCCGGACGGCGCTTGCAGCGCGACCGTCAGGGCGACGGCCGCTCCCATCGAGTGGCCGGCGAGCACGACCGGCCCCACCCCGGCGCCGACCCGCCAGGCCTCTAGATGGTCGGCATAGGATTCGATCCGGACATCGAGGATCGGCGGCGACTTCCCGTGGCCCGGCAGGTCGACGGCGAAGACATGCGCACCGGATAGCCGCCGCAACGCCGACGGCCAGACCAGCCGATTGCCGCCGGCCCCGTGGATCAAGACAAGCGGCGGACCCGTGGATCCGCCGCCATGTTCCTCGGCAAACAGCATGCCGCCCTCCGGTCCTTCATTCCCGGCTGGCCAGCCAGCGCTCCAGCATCATCGCCGCCGCCGCGCCCTGCCCGACCGAGGTCGAGACCTGGCGGTAGACCGCGTCCTGAACCTCCCCGGCGGCGAAGACGCCTTCGACGCTCGTCATCATCCTGTCATTGGTCTTGATGTATCCGTGGTCGTCCAGTTCCAGCTGGCCGCGGAAGAGATCGGTGTTGGGGTAGTGGCCGATGTAGATGAACACGCCATCGGCGTCCAACCGCTCGCGTGCGTCGGTCTTGACATTGCGCACCAGGACCGCCTCCACCTTTCCATTGCCGGCGACTTCCTCGACGACCGTGTCCCACACGAAGCTCATCTTCTCGTTGGCCTCGGCTCGCCGCTTCAGGGTTTCGCCGGCCCGCAGTTCGTCGCGCCGGTGAATGACCCGCACCCGTTTGGCGAACCGGGTCAGGAACAGGCCTTCCTCAATGGCGCTGTCGCCTCCGCCTACGACCACGACTTCCTTGTCGCGGAAGAAGAAGCCGTCACAGGTCGCGCAGAAGGAAACGCCCTTGCCGATCATCGCCTCTTCCCCGGGTACTCCCAGACGGCGGGGCGAGGCGCCGGTACACACGATAACCGACTCCGCCTCAATGGCATCGGCGTAGGTCTTCAGATGGAACGGAGGTCCAGATCGGAAATCGACCTCGACGACCTCATCCACCACGAGCCGCGCGCCGAACCGCTCGGCCTGCTTCTGCATCCGTTCCACGAGCTCCGGCCCGGTCGTGCCTTCCGGGAATCCGGGGTAGTTCTCGACCTCATACGTGATCGAGACCTGCCCGCCTAGCTGGCTTCCCGAGATGATCAGGGGCTCGAGATCCGCCCGGGCGGTGTACAGCGCGGCCGCCAGACCGGCCGGTCCCGAGCCCAGAATGACAACCCGCTCCTTCGCCATACGTTCCTCGTCCCGTGGTCCTAGCCCGAGCGGCCGATGGCCTCAGCGAGTGAGGTCACAGTCTTGCGCAGCCACCACAGAGGCGCCCGGGTTCTCACCTGACCCCCTCCGTCGATCCAGGGCCGGCGACAGGGATCATCCGGGTCTCCCGGACGGCAACCGATCCGCGCCCGCCCACAACGCGGGCATGGTCCGGCATCCTCTCCGGGCAGCATGCAGTTGGCACAGATGTAGATCGCATCGACGCCCTGGTCGCTCATGCTCTCTTCTCTGGATGGATTGTACCTCGGCGATCTTGCGCCGCTTCTCCGCCGGGGTACGAGCGCTCGAGCAGCGCCGCGCCCCCTCCAGCGATCCCGCCGACCAGAAGCCACAGGGGGAATCGCGCCACCACCGTCTCCACTTCTGCGACGGTGAAATCGGGTTCGGGATGGGCATGGGCCCCGGTCTTGAGCAGGATCAAGAGAACGGCGACCGGGCCGACCAGCGCGCCGGCCGCCACGCCGCCGACAACCCACCATCGCCCTCGCACGCCCCCGGGGCGCCGCGCCCGCGCCGTCAGGAGTCCGCACCCGGCGAGCCCAGCCGCCAACAGTTGGACGGCCATCAAGCCGCGGTCCTCCAAGGCAAGCCAGACGAACGCTGCCAGCCCGACGGCGATCCAGGCAAAGCGGCTCAGGCTGCGCACGTGCGGCGGTCCTCCGGCTCGCTCATGGAAGTCCGGCTGCAGTTGGGCTAGCCTTCGGAGCGCGCCGGTCCCGGCTCCGGGCTCGGGCTGGTGCTCACCGGGACCCGCAAACGGACGAGGGTCCCCCGCCCTTCCTGCGACTCGACGGTCAGGGTCCCACCCAGGAGTTGCGTCCGCTCGCGCATGCTTACCATCCCGAGACTCCCCCGTTGGGCATACGAGGCATCGACCGCGCCGACGTTGAAGCCGACCCCGTCATCTTCAATCTCTAGGACGATCTCTCCTTCGCCACGCCACATTCGGACCCAGACGTGCTCGGCCTCGGCGTGCTTGCGGGCATTGTGGACGGCCTCCTCGGCGATAAAGAAGACCAGGCCCTGAGAGCCGGCATCGAGGCCGGCGATCGCCTCGTCCTCCAGGGCGAGCAGGACCGGGTGGCCGGTCAGATCTTCGGTCTTGTCCCCCAGCTGATGGAGCGCGCTCGCCAGGCCCTGCGATTCGAGGATCAGCGGTCGCAGGGTGAAGAGCATGTGGCGGACTTCGCGCGTCGTTCGGCGGGCCAGCTCCTCCGCCTTTCGCATCTCATCGTTGGCGGCGTCGGCGTCGCGCTCGAGCAGGCGCCGGGCGAACGAGGCCCGCATGGCGATCGTCGCCATCGATTGGGTCGGCCCGTCATGCAGATCGCGCGCCAGCCGGCGCCGGGCCTCCTCCTGGAGCTCCTGGATCCGGTCGCGCTCGTCTCCCAGATCCTGGAAGCGCCGGGCATTCTGAAGGGCGATCATCGTCTGTTCCGCCATTGCGGCGAGCAGCATCGCCTGTTCTTCACCGAAGGCATCCGGGGAAGGGTGCCCGAAGAGCATGACGCCAATCGTCTCGCCCTCATGACTCAGGGGCGCCGTCAACAAGGAACGACATTCCGACATCCCCGTGATTCGTTTGAGTTCGCCGTCGCCGATGGCGCCTCGACGGCGCAGCGCGATGCCCCGTTGAATCGTCTCACCGATCAGGCCGCGATCGACGCGGAAGTCGAGACGCCAATCCTCCGCCGGCAAGCCTCTCCCCGAGACGATGCGGGCCCGATCGCCGGCCCGCAGAAGGAGCAACCCGACCAGACGCTCGGGCTCGGCTTCCGGGTCCAGCAGTCCGGCCGAGGCCAGTTCGAGGGCGAGGTCGAGGACGCGCTCATGATCGAGGGTGGCGCTGAGCCGCCCAATCAGCTCGAGCCATCGGACCATGTGCTCCCGGTCCCGCTGCCGGGCCTCGCGGACGGCGATCCCTTGCGCGCGCCCGGTAGCCAAGGCCTCCCGGCGGACGCGGACCGCTGGCCAGAGCAATCCGGCCAAGCTGAGGGCGACGGCGATGGCCATGAGCAGTACCGGGGCAGCGGCAGCGAGCCCGGCCGGGTGAATCCCGACGGCGACGATGGCGGCGGTCGCCAAGGCGATCGTCGTCGTCACGATCGCCCTCCGGACGCGGTCTTGCAGCGCCACCCCGAGGCCCCCGACCAGGAGGGTCCACCACAGCGGGCTGGCCAACCCACCCGAGAGCGCGAGGGCACCGACGGCGAAGGCCGAGTCGACCCCGGCGGCGGCATGGACCACGCGCCGGGAACTGACGCCGGTCACTCGGGCGATGCTCATCGCCAGCGCGAACCCGACCCAGCCGGCGCTCAGGATGATCAGGGGGCGTGTCGCTGCTCCCGCCAGACCCGCCACGATCGGCAGGGCCGCCAGCCACAACCAACGTTGGCTCACCGCGATCCAGTCCAGCGGTGTGACCGGCGGCCATGACCGGAGGTCTTGCTCAGCAGGGATCATGCGGGCTGGGGCCACACGGCGGCCCGCTAGCGGAAAGTGGGGAAGCGGGCCAGGACGGCTTCGATCATCGACGCATCCGGCGCCAGCAGCCACAAGACCACGCGACCGGAGGTGTACAGGCAGGTCCGTTGCGCATTGGCCTCCCAGCAGTCCCCGCGGGCCGAGGGGAGCTCGTTGCCGCCGAACCGCTCGCCAAGGTAGTCCTTCATTGCGTTGATGAAGCCGTTTGCGTCGGCCTGGGTGTCCCAGGCCCACCGGGCGGCCAGGATGGTCTGGTCGGTTGCGTCGTTGTAGTAGACCTGGTAGCGGTCTCCGCCCCAACCGTTGGCGGCTGTGCGCGCCGCGGCGTCGTCGACCTGGGCATCCACGTCGGCGCCATAGGCGAGAAGCAGGTAGGTCATCCACTCGCCGAGGCTGTTGCTGTCGAGCAGCCGCCAGTCGGGGCCCAGCACGTTGTCCATGGACGTCTCGGCCATCGGAACCGGCGCCTCGCCGGCGAAATACTTGGGGGGATGCAGGATCTGCTCTGTGCTCTCGGGCAGGTCACCGAAGGCCTGATTGACCCGCGCCCAGCTCCCTCGAGCGTACAAGGCCTCGACAAACGCGAGCCCCTCGACGTACGGGAACTGGCTGTCGCGCAGGACATAGGGCGGGGGGAATTGCTCCGGCAGCGTCTGGGCCGGCGGGCGATAGTTGAGGATGTCGATGTAGTCCTGGGGGTTGGCGTACTGCTCCCACCACTGGTTCATCACCAGCGTCGCATCGCCTTCGACCAGGGCGCGGATCGCCTGACAGCGCTGGGAATCGCCCAGGCACAGCGGGTAGACACCCAGATTGCCGATGTCGAAGTGCTGATCGGTGAGCGCATGGGCGTACTCGTGCGAGAAGATGAACCGCTCGATCCCGGAGAACCGCGTCCCGATCACATACAGCTCATCGTTCCAGGGGAAGTAGAAGCCGCCGAGGCTGTCGGTCAGGCCGTTGAGAGCATTGGTGTAGAGGTCGTAGGTCGGCTTGATCAGGCCGAGGGCGCTCAGGACGCGGGCTTCATCGGTCAAGGCTTCCCGCGATCCTCCATTCGCCGCGAAGCTGGCTTCGAGGACCGGACGGACCCGGAACTTGGAGAGAAGGAACCTAGGGATCCCGGACGACAGCGGCTCTAGGCCGCGGATGTCGGAGACCTCCCGCTGGACAAGATCCATTTCGGCCAGGATCGTGGGATTCGGGATCGGCGGCGTCGGTGTGGGTGTGACGGTGGCCGTGGGCTTGGGAGACGGAGTCGGCGTGATCGTCGGGGTGGTAGTCGGTGTCCAGGTCGGCGGCAGGGTGAAGGCGGCGACGGTGGCGGCGGCGTTGAAGGCCTGCTGCTGCTGGGCCTGGCGGTTGGAGGCGAAGAAGAATCCGATCACGGCGGCGACCACGCACATCCCCGCCACCAGGGCTCCGATGAAGAGGATCGGGCCCAAGCCGTCGCCCCGTCGCGGCGGCACCGGCGGGGCGGCCGGCGCCGCCTCGGGCTCCTCCAGGGCGACATCGAAGGGCCGGACCGGGCCATCAGCGGACGGTGTTGCGAACGGAGGCACTTTGGGCGGCGACGGAGGTGGGGTCGAGGCCGGCAGCGGCGCTTCCGGCGCGGGCCAGGTGCTCACCGGCCCAGTCCCGCTCGTCAGCTTCGCCAGCCGCGAGCGGGCGAGCGCATGGTCGGGCTGCAGGCGCAGGACCTGATTCAGGCAATCGATCTGGCGCGCCCGATCGCTGATGCACATCGACATCAGCAACCAGGCGTCCACGGAATCGCGGTGGGACTGAAGATACCGCGCCAGGATGGGCCGCGCCTCTTCACGGCGGCCGGAGCGGATCAGGTCCGCGGCTTGGGCGATGGGATCGATCTCGCTCATGTCCGCGCTCCGGGGGAGTGTAGCACCCATCGACGCGTCCGACCACCGACCCGCTGGCGGGCGCGGCGGTGAGTCAGGGCCGCCGGGCCGAGAACGGCTCGCGGGTGAGGACTGGGCATCGGCCAAGTCGGTTCGAGGCTGGGGATTGGAGCGGGGTGCGGGTGTCAGGCCGTCCGAGGCCGCCGCCGGAAGACCAGCGCCAGGAAGAAGAAGGCCGTCGCCGTCAGGACGATCCCCGGGCCGGACGGGACGTTGGTGTAGTACGAAAGCACCAGACCCAAGAAGGCCGAGAGCGCCCCGATCGCCGCCCCGGCGAGCATCATGACCGGCAGGCGCCGGGTGAGCAGATACGCCGCCGCCGCCGGGGTCACGAGCATCGCCAGGACGAGCGCCACGCCGACCGCCTGGATCGAGACGACGATGACCACGGCCAGCAGGATCAGCATTAGATTCTGCAACCGGCGGACCGGAAGGCGCAGGGTGCTCGCCAGCAGGGGGTCAAACGAAAGCACCAGGAACTCCTTGTACAGCGCCACCACGGCGAGCAGCGCCAGCCCGCCGAGGATCGCCGTCAGCGCCAGGTCCTGGACCGACACGGCCAGCAGGTTGCCGAAGAGGATATGCGTCAGGTCGACGGCGTAGCCGCGCCGCACCGAGAGCAGGGCGATCCCGAGGGCGAAGCACCCGGCGAACACCACCCCGATGGCGGTGTCTTCGCGGATCTCGGACCGGCGGCTGATGGCTCCGATCAGCAAGGCCGCAGCGATCCCGACGATCAGGGCGCCGCTGACGACCGGCCACCCGAGCAGGAAGGCGGCGACTACTCCCGGCAGGATGATGTGCGCCAGGGCGTCACCGAAGAACGCCATGCCGCGCAAGACGACGTAGGCGCCCAACACCGGACAAACGACGCCAACGGTCAACGCCGCCGCCAGTCCCCGGAGCATGAACGGGTAGGTGAACGGTTCGGTGAGGAACGAAAGCCACTCGGTCAATCTTCGACCTCGTCGCCTTCGCAGCAGGTGTCGGTCAGGACGAGAAGACCATCGCCTTCTGGCAGGATGTGGACATGGCCCCCGTAGGCGGCCACCAGGTTCTCGCGGGTCAGGACGCCGCCCGGCGGGCCGAAGGCGATCAGGCGTCGGTTGACGAGCATGACGGTGTCGAATCGCTCGGCAGCCAGGTTCAGGTCGTGGGTCGCGATCAACTCGGTCACGCCGGCGTCACGCAGGTCGTCGAGGATCGCGAACAGGGCCTCGAGACTCGGGAAGTCGAGGCCGGTGAACGGCTCATCGAGCAGGACGAGTTCGGCCTCCTGAGCGAGGGCCTGAGCCAGGAACACGCGCTGCTGTTGCCCGCCGGAAAGTTCTCCGAGCGATCGTCCGGCGGCGTCTCCCAGGCCGACCCGGTCGAGCGCTTCGCGGACGACGACCCAGTCGCGCCGGGTGGGCCAGCGCAGCGGACCGATCTCGCGGATCCGGCCCATCATCACGACCTCGGCCGCCGTCACCGGGAACTTCCAATCGATCTGGCTTCGCTGGGGGACGTAGGCGATGCACGTGTCTCCACCGGGGGGATGTCCGAAGATCCGAACCGTGCCCGAATCCGGTCGGTGCATCCCGGCGATGGCGTTGAACAGGGTCGTCTTCCCGGCGCCATTCGGGCCGACGACGGCCAGGCGCCGCCCGGCGGGCAAGTCGAACGTCAGCTCCTGCAAGGCGATCGTGCCGTTGTACCGGACCGAAAGCCGATCGACAACCAGCGAGGGAGCCTTGGGGTCGTGCTCGGGAGGACGAACCGTGCTTTGGGGCATGACGTCGGGGGAGCCTCAGCGCTTCAAGGCATCGACGATCGCGTCGAGATTGTACTCCATCAAGCGCAGATAGGTGTCGGCCGGCCCACCCGCTTCGCTCAGCGACTCGACGAAGATTCGGACGACATCGGCTCCGCGATCCCACGCAAGGGTCTCCGCCAGGGTGGCCGGGGACGAGACCGCAACGACGATGACGTGCACGTCCTGAGAATCCATCAGGGTCTGCAGAGTCGCCAGATCGCGTGGTGAAGGCTCGGCGGCGCTGCTCGTCGACGGGATCAAACTCCCGACTACCTTGAGGTCGTAGCGATCCGCCAGGTTTCCGAGCATCTCGTGCTCCGAGACGATCTTGCGATCCTGAGGCGGGATCTGGTTCACCAGGAATTCCAAATCCCGATCGAGGGCCTCGACCTGCGCTTGGTAGGCCCGGGCGCGGGCGGTGTACTCGGAGGCATGGGTCGGATCGAGGGCGCTCAGAGCGCGCGCGGCGTTGTCCACCCAGGTCAAGATGAGGCGCGGGTTGAGCCACACGTGAGGATCGGCGGGTCCTTCGATCCCCTCCGAGAGAGAAATCCTCGGCGCCTGCACACCGCTGTCGACGATGGCCTGCTCCATCACAGCCTCAAGGCCCAGCCCGGAGAGGAAGACGGCGTCCATCTCGGCGAGGTTCTGGATCTCTCGAAACGTCGGCTCATAGTCATGCGGATCGAGACCTGGCGCCAGGATCGTCGTCAGCGAAACCGCCTCGCCGCCAACGGCTTGCACGATGTCGGCAGCGATGGAAGTCGTCGCCGCCACCTGCAGCCGCTCCCCCGGGGCGAGGCCGACCTCGGTCAGGGCATCGATCGGCGTCTGATCGCTGGAGGCCGGGGCACACGCGGCACTCCAGGCCGCGAGGGCCCCCAGAACAAGGATCGTTCGCAGCGGTCGCATCAAGGCCATCCACCTTCATTGATATCACAAAGGAGCGCGGTGAAGTCCACCGGTCGGGTCGGCCGACCCCGCCCTAGGCGAAGGCGGCCGGATCGAGGTGATAGAAGTCACGCAGCAGGTCGTAGAGTTGCGGATACGCGCCTCGGAACGCGACGGCGTCCTCCAGAAAGGCTTCCGTGGCGACGGCGAAGAACTCGGCCCGATCCTCGGCCCCGTACTCGTCGAGCCGGGTCCGACGCCGCCGACGGACGGCGCGCTGATGCTGTTCGAACGCCGACCCGAAGATGGGTTCCCAGCGGGATCCCAGATCACCGTCCAGAAGCAGCGGAATCCCCTCGGCGGCTCGGTTCTGCTCGTCGAGGGTGTGTGCCACCTCGTGGAAGACAATGTTCTGAGCATCGTCGATGTGCTCGGCGTCGTAGACGACGTCCTCCCACGAGAACAACAACACGCCGTGCGCCCAGGCCTCCCCGAAGCGCTCCTCGTCCGCCTCGAACTCGACACCCTCATCCGTGTGCAGTCGCTCGCGCGCCTGATAGACACCGGGGTAGACGATGACCGTCCGCAGATCCGGCAGATCCCTGAGCGGACGGTGCAGCAGGAGGACGCTCGCCTGGGCCGCAATCAGGATGCGCATCTCGTCTTCGACCCTCTCGAGGCCAGCCCCGGGTTCGAACGAGACTTCGCCCAGGAGCACCTGGAGCATGCCGCGCAGCTCTTGCTGCTCGCTCGGCGGCAACAACCGATAGTAGGCGACGCGACTCTCAAGGACGGCGAGGACGGACGGCGGAAGCGGCTTGCGTTTGCGGCGGGAACGGGCCCAGCCCAGTCGACTCAACATGGGCTTGAAGATTCCGACGAGTCAGGAGCTCCCCGGAAGGGGCGCGCCCCACCGATCAAGGCGTTGCGGATGCCGTCGCCGTCCCCGGGAGTGTGGCGGACACAGTCGGTGTCAGGGTGGCGACGTAGCGCGCCAGGATCCAACCCTCACGGCCGTCTTCGGTCCGCACCTGCAGCCAAACGAAACCCTCGGCCTCCGTCGGCGACGAAAGGATCAGGATCCGCAAGCCCTCGATCAAACCGCTCGAGCTCTCTCCGTTCGGGGCGTTTCGCAGCAGGACACCGGCGCCCCCCGTCCCAAAGATCAGGCCGGACGGCGGCGTCGGAGTGACCGTCGGCGTCGGAGTCGGGGTCGAGGTTCCGGTCGCCGTCGCTGTCCGCGTCGGAGTCGGTGTGCGGGTCGCGGTGGGGGGCGGAGGCGGAGTCGATGTGGGCGTTGGAGACGGAGTCGGCGTCGGCGTGGGGATGGCGGCTAGGACTGAGACCCCCAGGTTGAGGGCACTGATCAAGCCGATCCCGGCAAGGAGGATGATCGCCCCCGAAAGCGAGTAGCCGCTCCCAGTGAGCGGCCGGAACCCGAAGAGCACGAGGACGAGACTGCCAGCGACGATGGCCCACGACAGGTGGAGAAGGAACGTCATCAAGGCGCCCTGCCAGAGCGTCGCGTCCCCGGTGACGAGGCCGAACCCGGCGGCGCCGGCCGGAAGCAGGACCTCGTAGGCCACGGCCGCGCTGGCCATCGGGTGGACATCGCCGGAACGAACCAGGGAAACCGCCATCCACACCGCCCCGCCGATCAGGAGCAGGAAGTCCATCAAGCTGAGGCCGGTGTGCCCCGCTGCCAGGACCGAGGAGGCCCCGGAGGGATAGCCAAGGCCGCCGACCAGACCCGCGGCGATGGCGGCGAGCAGCGAGGCCAGCAGCATCGCCCCGATCTGACGGCCGAAGTAGCGCATCGATCCTGAGATGGCGGCCAGCGCCATCCCGGCGACCGGCGTGAGCTTGGGCGCAACCAGGATGGCGCCGATGACGAGAGCGAGCTGATCGAAACGGAACCCGAGGCCGATCAGGAGACCGGCGGCGATGGCCAGCAAGTACAGGTCGATCGCCGGCGAGACCTGGTGGGCGAGATCTTCAAGATACGACTCGCGCTCGTCGGCCCGCATCTGCGTCAGCATGCGCCCGGCGCGGCGGCGCCGCGCCCGCGGCAGCGATTCAGGGTCGTCGACAGGCTGGAGGGGTTCGAAGGTCATGGGGGAGAGACGCCTTCCCGATTCGGCCAGAACCTGCGGCTTTCTCGGATCTTCGAGGCGGAGAGATCTTTCATCCCAACCTCGTCTGCGGCGAGCGGCGCATTATAGCATCGCGCCCGAACGCGGACAACGCGGCGCCCGAAGGCAGGTGCAAGCGGTTGCGCGCCGGATGCGGGCGCACTATCCTCGCGGCGATGGCCGCCGATCGCCGACACCTCACCAAGTCAGGGTTCCTGACCGGGCACCAGTGCCGGAAGGCGCTGCACCTATCGATCTTCGAGCGCGAGGCGCTCGCGCCTCCAGACGCCGAGGGACGCGCCCGCATGGCAGCGGGGCAGCGCGTCGGAAACCTGGCCAGGGGCCTGTTCCCCGACGGCGTCGCCGGCTGGTCTCATCCGTTCGATGACGTCGAAGCGGCGGCGGCACACACGCGGGCCTGCCTGGCCAACCGCCCCCCGGCGGTCTTTGAGGCGACGTTCGCCAGTCCGGAGGGCCTCTCCGCCCGGGTCGATATCCTCGCCCGCACCGGCCGCGGCTGGCGCCTGATCGAGGTCAAGAGCTCCACATCGGTCAAGCCGGAGCATCTGCCCGACGTCGCCTTTCAGCTCCACGTGCTGCGAACCTGCGGGATCGAGGTCGAGGCGGTGGAGCTGTTGCAGCCCAACCGCGAGTACGTCCGTCGGGGCGAGCTAGACCTCCCCGCGTTCTTCACCTCGACGAACCTGACCGCCGACGCCGAAGCGAGGCTTCCCGCGATGGCTCTCCTGGCAGCCGATCTGCGCCGGATGCTCGAAAGCGGCGAACGACCCGAGGTGCCCATCGGCCCGCAGTGCATGGATCCCAGAGAATGTGCCGCCTTAGGGACGTGCTGGGCCGATGTCCCCCCGGACTCGGTCCTCGAGATCTCGTATCTGCGCTGGGAGGAGAAGTTCGCCCTCTACGATCGGGGCGTCCGCCTGATCGACGACGTTCCGGCCGACGTCCGCTTGCCGTCGCGCTCCCGGCGACACGTCGAGGCCCACCAGGCCCACCGGCCGAAGATCGAAGTCGCAGACCTACGCGCGTTCTTGGACTCTCTCAGCTACCCGATCTTCCTGCTCGACTTTGAGACCGTCGCCCCGGCGATCCCGATCTGGGACGGCACTCACCCGTACGAGAGGATCCCGTTTCAGTTTTCCCTTCACATCATCCGGGTCGCCGGCGGCGATCCCGACCACACCGGCTTCCTGGCCGAGATCGGCCCGGACCCACGCCCGGCGCTGCTGGACGCCCTGCTTCCGGCGACGGCCGGCTCGGGATCGATCCTGGCCTACCACATGCCGTTCGAACTCGGTGTGATGAAGGAACTGGCGGCGGCGTTCCCCGACCGGCGGACCGAGATCGAAGCGCGCCTGCCGCGCATGGATGATCTGATCAAGCCCTTCCGGGGATGGCACTACTGGCTGCCGGCGATGGGCGGATCGTTCTCGATCAAGTCGGTGGCCCCGGCGATCGCCCCCGAACTCTCATACGACGGTCTGGAAGTTGCCGATGGGTTGGCGGCATCGCTCGCCTACGAGTCGCTCCTCGACGATCCTGCGGCGCCTGGGGTCGACAAGACGCGTCGGGCGCTGTTGGACTACTGCGAGCGAGATACGCTTGCGATGGTGCGGGTGCTTCAGGCGGTCGAGCGCGCCGCACAAGGAGCCTAGGGTGGAGAAACGCGAAGGCCGGCCCTCGGGGCCGGCCTTCGCTATGGATCCGCGTCTCAGCTCTTGGCCACCGGGAACTGGATCTCGGTAACCCAGGCTTCGGGCGGTGACCCGCTCTCCGGCCCGGTGAGGTAGATCTCCCGGTTGGGGCCAACGATCCGATACCCGTTGGACTGGATCCAGCTCATCAGCTCCTGATAGGCCGGCGTGAAATCGTCGTAGGGGCCACGGCGAGTCAGCGACGCGACAGCCTCGTACGACTCCAACTCCCGCACCTGGACCCGACCGGAAGGCGCGACCTCGGCTGTCCCAATCGGGACGGCCGCTTCTACGTCTACATCCTTCTCCTTGTATTCCTCGTCGTAGTACAGTGCCATCGGTGGGCCGACCGGGGCGACGGCATGCTTCCCCAGCTCGGCCATGACCTCTCCAAACAACGGGCCGACGGTCTGGTAGTTCTCCACGACGCCACGGACGGCGGCCACACGCAGCGGCGCGGCCTTCTTGATGACAACCTCGTGTTTGGGCATTTGACCCTCCTGAGTGATCAGGCGGAGACGGTGTTCGACCCGGACGAGGCGCGCCTCCTCGTCCTGCAGGTTCGCCCGGATTTCCGCCCGGCGCAGACGCAGCATCCCCTCCATCTGTTCCGCGGTCAGATGGTCATCGACAAACTCGTGGATCTGGTCAAGCTTGAAGCCCAGGTCCTTGAGCGCCAGGACCGTGTTCAGCCGGGGCAGCTGTTCCGCCGTGTAGTAGCGATAGCCGGTGGCCGCATCGACGAACGCCGGCCGGACCAGGCCGATCTCGTCGTAGTAGCGCAGCGTCTTCACCGGCACCTGGCTGAGCTTGGAGAACTCACCGATCCTGAACATCCGTCGAGATCCTCGCTGCGTCTTGTTGGAAGCGTACAGCCTCCAGTGGCGGGAGAGTCAAGCCCGAGATCCCGACGGAAAGCCGACCCCTCAGCGCCGCAGGCTAGCCACCAACCGCATCGGCCGCTCGAGGAGTTGGAGGGCGGAGACGATGTCGGTGGCGATGAGGTCGGCGGCGCTGGCCGCCTCGCCGGACAATCCCTCCGGCGAGAGGACGGCGATTCCCACGGCGGCTTCGAAGAGCATCGCCCCGTCATTGGCGCCGTTGCCGATGGCGATCACGGTGTCGGATCCGATTCCACGGACGAACGACGCCTTCGCTTCCGCCTCGCCCCCCGGGGGGATCCGTACGGCCGTCAGGCCGAGGGCCTGGTCGATCGCCGCCTGCCCGCCGTGCGTGTCGGCGGTGAGCATGTGGATCTCGAGGCGGTCGGAGAGGGCGAGCAGCGCGGTCGCGACGCCATCGATCAGCGTGCCATCGAGGGCGAGCGTACCGTTGACGTCGCAGACGAGATGGCGGAGGCGCAACAGGCCGCGACCGGGGATCCTGAGTTCGATCATCTCGGGCCTTCTCCTACATCATGGGGGGCGCGCTCTGCAAGAGATTATAGCGACCGTCGGACCTTGAAGTCGGCGCGCCGGAAATCACCATCGGCGGATGACAACGACCACTGGCCGGCGCCTTCCGGGCCGCCTAGACTTTGCGTGACAGCCAAGGAGGGGACATGCATATCGTGATCGACCACGACGAGTGCCAGCATGGCGGCGCCTTCGCCGATCGCTGCCTGGCGGCGACGCTGGAGCATCCCCTGGGCCACGAGCGCTACTGCACGGCGAAGGTCGAGGACGACGGGATGCCCGAGGTGACCGTGACCCTGATCATGGACGGCCGGCGGTACACCCAGACCTTCCGGACGCGCGCCGAGCGGGAAGCGGCTGCGGCCGAAGGATGGCGGGCGTTCGCCTCGCAGAGTCCCGGCTGACGCCGCTCCGAAGCCGCCGTTCTTGAGACACTCCCGGTAAGAACCCCGGGCTGTCCGAAGGCGAGCGTCCATCGATCACCTGGCCCGGGCTCGCTCCCGAGCAGCCATGCTCCCGTGTACAGTTACAATCTGGCCGGGAAGATGTCTGCCCGAGTGCCGCCCCAAGTCCAAGTCCCTTCCAGGAACCGGCCCCCGAATCGTCCCTACCGAAGACGGGCGCGAAGGGCGCACTAGGGTGTTTGCCGCCAGACCCACGGATGACTCGTGTTGAAGGGTGCCGCCGTTCAAGGCGAAATCGATGGATGCGAGTTTGACCTCGGTCGACGTGGTCATCCTGTCCCTAGACAGGGAGAAGGAAACGCTCCGACTGCTAGAGAGCATCGCCAAGCAGCGAGGCCCTGAATACCATGTCTGGCTTGTCGATCAAGGAAGCCAGCCAAGCAGTCTTGCCGCCTTGAAAGGGGGTCTCGAAGGGTTCGAGGCCCTGACGTTGATCGAGCTGGGCGAAAACACAGGTGTAGCCAAGGGCAGGAACATCGGAATTCGGGCCGGTGAGGCCCCTTGCATCGTCTGCATCGACAACGACGCCTATTTCGAGGACCCGGATTCGCTCGCACGAGCGGCGGCGCGGTTTGCGGAGCAGGCGGGCGTTGGTGCGATCAGCTTCAAGATCTGTGAACCGGGGGGCGCCATTTCAAGATCCTCCTGGCCATTCGGCTCAAGCGTACCCTTCACCCAGGAAGTGCCCTGCCTGGTAGCTCAATTTGCGGGCGCGGCTCACGCCCTGCGGCGCGAGGCAGTCCATCAAACCGAACTGCACGATGAGAAGTTGTTCTTCTACTGGGAGGAGCTGGACCTTTCCTACCAGCTGATCCACGCCGGGTATTCGATCCTGTATGATCCCAACATCCGGATTGTCCACGACCATTCCGCAAGCGCCCGACTGTCGTGGAAGACCGGTCGCTACTACTACCTCGTCCGCAACGGCCTCTATGTGCGCTACAAGTATGAGCGATCGCGACGGGGTTTCCTGCTTTACGCGGGCGGCTATCTCTTGCGAGGCTTGCGGAACGGCGTCTTCGTGCAAGCTTTGCGCGGCGTCCGAGATTCGCTCCGGTGGGTCGAGCAAATGGACGAAGGGTCGGAGCCTGCCAGGGACCCGGCCGTCCTAGAATACGTCTGGCTGCACAACCTGCGGATGCGTGGCAGTTTGGTCAGGCGTTTTCTCCGCGAAGCTCTTGCGAGACTGCCGGAATAGATACTGTGCGCGACGCGGCGTGGGAAGACAGGTCGCTTGTTCGCTTCGGGCTGCCGATCTCAGTGGTCCTGCTTCTCGCGATCCCAACCTTTCTCTCAAGGATCGTGTTCCTGCGCGTGTTGCCCGTCGAGCAGGCTGCACGGCTTGTGCTCTTCTTCGCAGCCGTCCCGCTATGCGCCTTCGTGGGAAACCTCGGGCAATCCGGTGTGGTCTCCAGGTATTACAGCCGGCGCAAAGTAGGCGCCGGGGACTGGCCATCCGATCTGGTATCTGGAGGCCTGGTGGTTCTGCTACCCACCATGGCAGTTGCAGTTGTGGTCTCGTTCTACAACGGGCTGCATCCCGCCATGGGGCTCGCTTTGTTCGTGAGTGCGCTGAGCTTCAATCTCACCCAGCAGATGTCCATGATGCTTATTGCCGCGGAGGACTTCACGCTGGGCAGCGCCTTGGATCGCCTCTCGGGTACGCTGCTCATCTTCCTGGCGGTGCCACTCATCTTCTTTCCGGCTGCAAGATCCGTCGGGTTCGTCGTCGCCGGGTACACCTTGACGAACCTGCTGATCCTGCTTCTCGGATTCGTTGTGCTCCGGCGCAGATTGCCACGCGGCACTCGCCGGCTCTCGCTCCAGGAACGAAAGACCGGCACCGCATTCTGGCTGTCGTCGGGGATTAGCTTCCTGCGCGAGAACTTGCTGATCGTGATCGTACAGCCTGCAGTGTCCCCGTTCTCGCTTGCGGCGTTCGATGCGCTCTCAATCCTGTTCCGCGGCTTCGAGATCGTCCGCCAGCCGCTCTCCTCGATCATGCTGGTTGACATCACCAGGGCCCGCAAGCCGGCCTACATCAGGCGCTCCATAGTCGTCGGTCTGGCGGGGCTGGGTGCGGCCGTTCTGTCGCTGGTCTTGATGCCGGTGCTGCTCGACCTGCTGTATGCAGGTCGATATGATCTGGCCGGCTGGATGATCCCTTGGCTCGCCGGATACCACGTGCTCAGATGGCTCTACACGGTTCCCGCTGGATTCTTGTTTGGCCGATCGAGCGAGCACACATTGGCGGTCTACATCCGCTTCAAGGTCATCGGGGTCGGGCTGGTCCTGCTGGCGGGCGGCTTGCTGTCATACCGGATCGGTTTTCCGGCATTCATTGCCACGTTGCTTGCGGCTGTGATCGTGGAAGTCTGCCTGGCGTATGGTTTTCTCCTTGCAGCTGGCGATCAGGAACGGAAGGGTCTCGCACCGGCGGCTGCGAGGCCGGACTCAGAATGACGATCACGCTGGTCGACTCAGAACTCGCCGGCCAACCTGAGGGCATCGAGCTCCACGGGCT
>DATIPT010000172.1:0-10585 GCA_035471625.1 Anaerolineales bacterium | reverse complement strand
TTCACACCCCAGCATAGACCCCCGATCAGGGGCAGGAGCAGCAGCCGTCCGGGCGGAACTAGCGGATAGGGAATCCCCGCCGCATCGAAGCCAAAGGGCACCAGGGGAGGCAGCGTCGCCGCCCTCAACCCCAGGAAGCCGAGGAGCACCAGGGGAAGGCCGATTCCCGGCACCAGCAGCAAGCGGGCGATCGGATCGCCCCACAGTCGCGCCGGAAAGAGATCGGGGCGCTCCGAACGCGGTTCGATCGGATCGAGGACGCCTTGCCGGGAAGCCTCCACGAAGGCGCGCTGGAACGCGTCCACATCGGGCGGGGAAATCGCCAGAGTCCGCGTCGAGGACTGGACCAGGACCAGGCCGTCGCCGCCACGCGTCGCAAAGAACTCGACGGCGCCGTAGCCCTCGCTGTGCGACGACCCAACGACGCAACCGGGCCAGCGGAAGCCGCGCCGCGGTCGGAGGACCCGGCGCTCGGACTCGGACGGCCTTGCCAGGCGAACCTCCGGAAGCGGCACTTCCTCGATCGCCCGCCCCCATCGCACCCCGAGACCATTGCGGTTCAGAACGTACTGCGCCGTCAGCAATCCGTACAGGCGGTAGGCCGACATCCCGGCCAGGACCGTGCCCACGATCGGTAGCGTCGCCCAGAGGAGGAGCGCGGCCGAGATCTCCGCCCGCGAGAGCTGACCGACCCCGAGCGCCACGGCCGCCAGCCCGATCACGACGAGGCCGGAGCCGATGAGCATGCCGAGGGCACGGGGCGGTCTTACATCGAGCATCGGATGCGAAGACCGGGGTGCGGCCAGCGCCGGCACCCCGGAGGTTCGTGGCGATCGGATTGAACTGGGCCGAGCGACGCCGTCAAGCGGCGGGCGCCGGCTCGCTGGCGTACACCGGAGAGTTCCACTGGCGGTACTTCGGCATGCGGCCCCGCACGGCGGCGTCGTACAGCTGGCGCAGCTGGGAGACGATCGGGCCCATCTCCCCGCTGCCGATGGGCCGGTGATCCACTCGAGTGACGGCCGTCACCTGCGCCGCCGTTCCGGTCAGAAAGAGCTCATCGCAGATGTAGATCTCACTCCGATCGATTTGCCGCTCGACGACGCGCAGCCCCAGTTCTTCCCGGGCAAGCGCCATGACCGTCCGGCGAGTGATCCCTTCCAGGATGTTGTCGGTCACCGGCGGAGTGATGACGACCTCGTTGCGGACGATAAAGACGTTCTCGGCGCTGCCCTCCGAGACGTGTCCGTCCTGCGTCAGGACCAGGGCCTCATCGAACCCCGAGCGCACCGCGTCGGTCTTGATCAAGGCCGAGCTGATGTAGGCCCCGGTGATCTTGCCGCGCGCCGGCAACGAGTTGTCATCCAGGCGCCGCCAGGAGGAGACCGTCACATGGGCGTCCGTATCATTCTGCACGTAGCGGTCGAAGGGCACGGCGAAGATCGCCAGGTCGGGATGCAGATCGTGCAGGCGAACCCCAATGATCTCATCCGTATGATAGATCAAGGGGCGGATGTAGCAGTCCTGACGCAGGCCCTCGCGCTGAGCCAGCTCGATCATCAGATGACGGATCTCGTCCAGGTCGAGACCCAGATCGGCCATCAACAGCTGGGAGGACCGCGCCAGCCGCTTGAGATGGTCGGTCAGGCGGAAGATGAACAGTTGCTCCTCTTCGGGATTCCAATACCCACGGATCCCGCCGAAGGCGCCGGTTCCGTAGTTCAGAGTGTGATTCATGACGCCGACACGAGCTTCGCTGTAGGGGACGATCTTGCCCTGGAAGTACGCGTAGCGGGGAAGCGCCACTGGGAAGCCTCCTGCCATGCGACGGGCGGCCGAGGATGGACCGCTGCCTGACGAGTCGATGTCGCCGCCTGGCGAACGTATTATAGCCCGGGGCGCGGTCGCCCCTCAAGAATTTTATCCCGACGACTGGCCTATTCCCGATGCGACGGAAGTACCGCATCTCACAATCGCCGCCACGCTCGGCCCATCCGATCCGGTCGCCCGAATCAGAAGGGGCCGCCGGTTGGCGGCCCCTCGCACCTCGGTCGTCCCGCTGCCTCAGGCCTCGTGGAACTCGCCTTCGACCACGTCCTCGGGCGATTCGCCGTTCGAGCCCGGTCCGCTCGAACCGCCTGCCTCCGGCGGCGTGGCCTGCGCGTAGATCTGCTGGGTCAGCGCGTAGCTGGCCTGCTGGACTTCTTCGGTCAGTTGCCGGATCCGCGCGACGTCTTCGCCGTTCATAGCCGTGCGAAGCTCAGCAAGCTTCTCTTCAATCCGGCTCCGATCCGCTACGGGAACCTTCTCCCCCAAGTCCCGGAGCGCCTTCTCGGCCTGGTAGGCGAGGGTGTCGGCCTGGTTGCGGGCCTCGATCAGCTCTCGCCGCTTCTTGTCTTCGCCACTGTGGTGCTTGGCCTCATCGACCATGCGCTCGACATCTTGCTTGCTCAGGTTGGTCGAGGCGGTGATGGTCACCTTTTGCTCTCGTCCGGTGGCCTTATCGCGCGCCATGACATTCAGGATCCCGTTGGCGTCGATATCGAAGGAGACCTCGACCTGCGGCATCCCGCGCGGCGCCGGGGGAATCCCGTCCAGGCGGAAGCGGCCAAGGGTCATATTGTCGTTGGCCATCGGGCGTTCACCCTGGAGCACGTGGATGTCGACCGCCGTCTGGTTATCGGCCGCCGTCGAGAAGACTTCGGTCTTCTTGATCGGGATCGTCGTGTTGCGTTCGATCAGGACCGTCATGACCTCACCCAGGGTCTCGACCCCGAGCGAGAGCGGCGTCACATCGAGCAGGAGCACATCCTTGACGTCGCCGGCCAATACGCCGCCCTGAATGGCGGCGCCGACGGCGACGACCTCGTCCGGGTTGACGCCCTTGTTCGGCTCCTTGCCGGTCAGCGAGCGCACCAGGTCCTGCACCATCGGCATCCGGGTCGCTCCGCCAACAAGGACCACTTCGTCGATCTGCCCGGCGCTCACGCCGGCATCCTTCATGACGGCCTCGAACGGACCGCGCAGGCGGGCCACGAGCGACTCGCTCAGCTGCTCGAACTTCGAGCGGCTCAACTTGACCTGCAGGTGGCGCGGACCGCTGGCGTCGGCGGTGATGAACGGCAGGCTGATCTCGGTCTCGCTGACGGATGACAGTTCGATCTTGGCCTTTTCGGCCGCTTCCCGCAGTCGCTGGAGAGCCTGGCGGTCCTTGCGAACATCAATCCCTTGCTCGGCCTTGAACGTATCGGCGACGTGGTTGAGGATCACCTGGTCCCAATCGTCACCACCCAGGTGCGTGTCGCCGTTGGTCGCCTTGACTTCGACGACGCCGTCGCCGACCTCGAGCAGGCTGACGTCGAACGTCCCGCCGCCCAGGTCGAAGACCAGGATCGTCTCGTTGCTCTTCTTGTCGAGCCCGTAGGCCAGAGCGGCCGCCGTCGGCTCATTGATGATGCGCATGACCTCCAGGCCGGCGATTTTGCCGGAGTCCTTGGTGGCCTGGCGCTGAGAGTCGTTGAAGTACGCCGGGACGGTAATGACCGCTTTGGTGACCGGCTCGCCCAGGTAGGCCTCGGCGTCGGTCTTGAGCTTGGCCAACACCATCGCCGAGATTTCTTGCGGGGTGGACTCACGGCGGTTGACCGGCGTGAAGACGCGCACGTCGTCCTGCGGGCCGGGCTTCACCTCGTACGAGACCATGCCCCGCTCGGTCTCGGTCTCGTCGAAGTGTCGTCCGATGAACCGCTTGATCGAGTAGATCGTGTTCTCAGAGTTGACGACGGCCTGGCGCTTGGCGGTCTGGCCGACCATGCGTTCGCCGTTCTTGGTGAACGCTACAACCGACGGGCACAGGTTGCCGCCCTCGGCGGTTGGGATCACCGTCGGCGATCCGCCTTCCATCACGGCCACGACGCTGTTCGTCGTACCCAAGTCGATACCGATAATCTTCGACATGCTCCCACCTCGCTTCGAAAGCTTGTGCTCCTATGCTAGTCCCCGCCCGATAGAGGATTGTTAACGGTGTGTAGGTGGACCATCTGAGGTCAACTGCGGTGCCCCTCCTTGGCATCCTGAGATGCTCGGAGGGATACCGGTGCCGGGAGGCGCCGCCCGCCGGTATACTTGCGTCATTCAAGCGATGCCCGGCCTCCTGACTCTCATTGGGTCCGGCGAAGTCTCCGCCGGCATGGTCAAAGTCCATCGAGCCCTGCTCGACGCTCTCGGGGAGCCGGCGCGTCCCGCCTTCCTCGACACCCCGGCCGGCTTCGAATTGGGCATCGACGCCATCAGCCGGCGCTTCGTGGACTACTTTCTGACGAGCCTCGACCTGCCGCTCGGGGTAGCCTCGTACCACAGTCGGGAGGACTCCCCCGAGAAGCAGGCCGAAGCGCTCGCTTCCCTCTCCCAGTCGAACTACGTCATCGCCGGGCCGGGCAGCCCGACGTATGCCATCGACCACCTGCGCGGCACCGCGATCCTGGCGACCATCCTCAACCGCTGGGAGGCCGGCGGTCAGCTGGTCTTCGCCAGCGCCGCAACGGTCTCGCTCAGCCGGCACGCGCTGCCGGTCTACGAGATCTACAAGGTCGGTCAGCCGCTGCAGTGGCATGACGGCCTCGATCTGCTCGGCCCGCACGGGTGCGAGCTGGCGATCGTCCCGCACTGGGACAACGCCGAAGGCGGTTCCCACGACACCCGCGCCTGCTTCATGGGAATGGAGCGCTTTGACCGTTTGCGCGAAATGCTGCCGCCGACGGCCGTCGTCCTGGGCATCGATGAGCACACCGCCGTGACGTTCGACCTCGCGGCCGACCGGGCGCAGGTGCGCGGCAAGAGCGGCGTCACGGTCCTGCGCGGGATGGAGGAGCAGCGTTTCCTTTCGGGGCAGGCCTTCCCGCTCGACGTCCTGCACACCTCGGGCGCCCCGGCGCGCCCCTCCGGGCCCGGGACCGCCGCCCCGGCCGATCACCCGTCGTTGCCCGACGCCGCCGTGGCGATCGGCGCCGGCGATCTGGCCGGCGGGCTGCGTATGGCCGCCTCCAGCGCGAGCGATGATTTGCAGCTGATCCTGCTCCAGGCGGCCTCCGCCGTCGACGAGATCCCGGCGAATGACGAAGCGCTGGCGCCGCTGATCGAAATCATGATCGACTTGCGCTCGGGCCTGCGCGAGCGGAACGAATGGGCGTTGGCCGATTTCCTGCGCGATCGCCTGGCCGCGCTCGGGATCGAGCTGCGCGACGCGCCCGAAGGGACCACCTGGATTCGCCGCTGAGCGGATTCGTGAGAGGAGAGCCGCGTGGCCGACCTTGAAATCCTCCGTCGCGAAAAGGACTACTTCTTCCGCACCGATCCTCACAGCCCGTTGACGCCTGAGCAGCGGGCCCACTTCACCGGGCTTCGGTACTTCCCCGAGAAGCCCGACCTTCGCCTGACGGTCAAAGTCGATCGTTTCGAGAATCCCGAACGCGTCGCGATACAGACCAGCACCGGCGATGTCCAGGAGTATGAACGCTACGGACGATTCAAGGTGAGCTCCGGCGGTGAACACGCCACCCTGACGATCTACCGCAACGAGTACGGCTTCTTCCTCCCGTTCGCCGACTCCTTGGCCGGCAAGGAGACGTACGGCGCCGGGCGGTACCTCGAGCCCGAGGAGCAACCCGACGGGGCATTCCTGATCGATTTCAACCTCGCCTACAACCCGTATTGCGCCTACAACGAGAACTGGTCCTGCCCGCTGACCCCGGCCGAGAATCGGTTGAAGATCCCGATCCGCGCCGGCGAAAGGATCTTCAAGGAAGAGGCGTAGGTCGCCGGGAGACCCGGCCCAACGACCACCGCATTCGCCTATCCTGCACCCGCCAATCGGCGCGTCCCGCCCTCCCAGACGTCACCCTAGAATGAGACCGATGAGCCGATCGGTTTCAGGGAACGCATCCGCGCCGTTCGTCCGAACGCCACCCGGGGAGAGCGCAAGTCGGCGGCGGCGCGTCTGGTACACGGTCATCGTCGGCGCGCTAGGCCTCTACGCCGGGCTGCCGTGGCTCGCCCCCGCGTTCATGAAACTCGGGTGGGAGTCGCCGGCCCGGATCATCTACCTGGGATACTCGACCCAATGCCACCAGTTGGCCAACCGGTCGTACTTCCTTTTCGGGCAACAGTGGATGGTCTCGCCCGACGGCCTGGAGGCCGCCGGGGCGGATCCTTCGATGCTTGGCTTGCGCGCCTTCCTCGGCTCGCCCGAGATCGGGTGGAAGGTCGCGTGGTCGGACCGCATGGTCTCGATGTACACGAGCGCTTTCCTCTTCCTTCTGATGGCGCCCCTTTCGGTTCGCCTGCGCCGCCCGCTCCCGCTCGGCGTGTTCCTCCTGATGATTCTCCCCCTCGCCGTCGACGGGACGACCCACTTCTTGAGCGACCTCCAGGGATTCGGTCAGGGGTTCCGAGACACGAACGCCTGGCTGGTGACTCTGACGGCCAGCCGGCTTCCCGCATGGTTCTACTCGGGAGACGCCTGGGGATCGTTCAACGCCTCGGCTCGGCTGGTGACCGGGATCCTGTTCGGCGTCGGCGCCGCCTGGACGCTGGTCCCCAGGCTCCTTCCGGACCTCGAGGGGATCGCCCCATCCGCCCCGTCCCCGAATATCCCCAAGAAAGGTCCTACCCGCGCGCCTGATATCCGGCCTACAATCGGAGATCCGGTCCAGCCGGCCCGGACCGACGCAGCCCCCAAACCGTTGCGAGGAGGCACGCATGGCAATTGACCCCGTCTGTGGGATGGAGGTCGACGAGGAGACGGCCGCCTGGAAGTCCGAGCATCAGAGGAAGACCTACTATTTCTGCGCGCCCGGGTGCAAGCGGTCTTTCGAAAAGGACCCCGAGAGGTACACCGGGAAGGATGCGTCGTCCTCCCACCACGCCGATCACCGGTGAGACCCGGCGATTGAAGCATGTCGAACCGTGAGGACCGCGTCCGGGTTCTCCTGGCCGACGACCACGCCGTCGTCCGCCAGGGGATCGCCCGATTCCTCGAGGACGCCGGGACGATCGACGTCGTGGCGGAGGCCTCGGACGGCCAGGAAGCCCTGGACCGGATTCGCGCCGGTCGGCTCGATGTAGCCGTTCTCGACATCCAGATGCCGCATCTCTCGGGGATCGAGGTCGCCCGGGCCGTACGCGCCGAACGCCTCCCAGTCGGGATCCTGATCCTGACCGCATTCGACGATGAGCCCTACGTTCGGGCCGTGCTCGAAGCCGGGGCCAACGGCTACGTCCTCAAGACGGCCGATGCTGACGAGATCGTCGACGCCGTCCTGGATGTCCACGCCGGACGAAGCGTCCTCGATCCAACGATCGCCCGGCAGTTGATGAGCCGGCTCTCGGGGCGGGAGTCGGCACCCGTCGAGGCCCTCACCGACCGCGAGCTCGAAGTGCTCCGCCTCGCCGCCCGGGGATTCACGAACAAGGCGATCGGGGTCCAGTTGTCGATCAGCGACCGGACCGTCCAGGGCCATCTGGCGAAGGTCTTTGCCAAGCTCCACGCTTCGAGCCGGACCGAAGCCGTCATGCGGGCGGTGTCGCTCGGATTGATCCAGGCCGTCCTCGAGTCCGATTCGGACTGAAGAACGCATGAAACCCACCGCCGAGCGCAAGCCGGTACGAACGATCACCAGGCTCGGGCGCGGGTTGACACCCCAGCTCTTTCTGTTCGTCGTCCTCCCGCTCACCGGCCTGCTCATCCTCCTGGCCTTCGGGAGCCTTGTGCTGCATTCGCAGGCGATGCGATCGCTCATCGCCGAGCGCGGCACCCGCGCCGTGCACGCCGCCGCCGACTCGATCGATCAGCAGCTCCGCCACCGGGGACTCGCGGTGCAGGCCCTGGCCGGGTTGGCCGACCATGGAACCCCGCCGGAGGACGCCCTGGAGGCGTTCGACTTCTTCCAGCCGGAGTTCGAGGGCGGCATGGCCATCCTGTCGAGCGACGGAGAGGTCCTGGCATCCTCGAACGCGCACGACTGGCGCGAGTTTCCTTTGGTTCCACTCGTCGAGGCATCGCGCGCCTCGGCCGAGCCTCAGTTTTCGGCGCCTCTCCCCGTTGGCAATCCGCCGGTCCCGACCCTGGTCGTCGTCTTCGCCGGCCAAGACACGGCCGCCGCCGGCGTCTTCCACCCGGAAACCCTCGCCGGCAGCATCCTCGACGATGCACTGCCCCCCGGGAGCCAGGCGCAGGTCTGGATGCTCGATGCCGAAGGCACCGTGCTCTACAGCCGTCCGTCCGGGCCCGGACAGATCGACCTGGACGGCCTGCCCCGGTCGGCGGGACAGGAGGGCGTCACCTTCACCGACTCCCTGGGCGGAGAGTACGTCATCGCCTTCTCGCACGTCAGCACCACCGACTGGTCGCTGCTCCTGGCGGAACCTTGGGAGACGGTCGACAACCCACTCCTGCGACAGACCCAGGCGGCACCCCTGGTCCTGATCCCGGCGCTGATCCTCTCCCTGGTAGCGCTCGGGTTCGGGATTCGGAGCGTCGTCCTTCCGCTGCGGACGCTCGAACGCCGCGCCGCCACGGTCGGCGCGGACGACGTCAGCGCGCTCGAACAGCCCGTGGGCGGGATCGCCGAGATCAAGTCCCTCCAGCACACCTTGGTGCAAATGGCGCGCCGTCTGCGCACCTATCAAGACTCGCTCCGACGCTATGCCGGGGCCGTCATCCGCTCACAGGAAGATGAGCGGCGCCGCGTCGCCCGGGAACTCCACGACGACGTCATCCAAGCCTTGATCGCCCTCGACCAGCAGATCCAGATGGCCCAGCGGTCCCTCCGGACCGACCCCACCGGCGCGCAGCAGACCCTGGGCGACCTTCGCAACCAGACCACGCGGCTGCTGGACGGCGTGCGGCGCGTCATCCGCGCCCTGAGACCGATCTACCTTGAAGACCTGGGGCTGCCCTCGGCACTCGAGACCCTCGCCGGCGACGCCCGAGCCACGACCGGGCTACGGGTTTCATGGGAGCTGGAGGGCGAGCCCCGGCGCCTCCTCCCCCAGCAGGAGATCGCCCTGTACCGGATCGCCCAGGAGGCGCTGACCAACATCTCGCGCCATGCCCAAGCGAAGTCGGCCCGGATGAGCCTCCAGTTCGCCGAGCGCGGCGCGTTCCTTCGGGTGGAGGACGACGGGATCGGCTTTGACCTCCCGCCGGATCTGGAGAATTCGGAGCACTATGGCCTCACCGGCATGAAAGAACGCGCCGAACTGATCGGGGGCCGACTCACGATCGAGTCCTCACCGGGACGCGGGACGACGATCGTCCTCGACCTCCCCCTATAGCGCTCTCCCCGCCGACGGCGGGATCGGACGTTCCTCCGGCCGCCTGCCTGCGATCCCCGCCGAATCGCCTGTCCCGCCGCAAGCCGTTTTCGCCTAGGCCGGATCCCATTCGGACCCTACACTGCATCCAAGACGACTTTGGATCATCGTGTTTGCTTCCCCTGCGATAGTGATCGCGCCATCCGCTTCCTGGAGCGGGATCTGGCCCACCGCGGGCTGACCACCCTGCGCTCCTTCGAGATCCGGGGGTCGGATGGCAAGAGCTGCAGGTGCGGATCCCCAGGAGGTCGGCCCTGTGGTTGCCACTTCGCCGTCCTTCTGGTGTTCGGGACGCGTGGCGAGCCCGCCGTGGTGACGGCCAGGGGTTCCTTGGGCGAAGCCACGCTCGAGTTGGCCAACCACCCCAACAACTCCGTAGCCGCGGATCTGACCGCCAAGACCCTCGAGGCTCTCCATGCCGCCGTTGCGGACGCCCGGAACGGCCGTCCCGGCCTGGGGGTGTGACGCCCTTCCTGAGGCCGAACGACGATTGATACGAGCGAAATGGCCTACGAAATGTGAGCCAATCCCCCCTCCTTGAGGAGATGCTCACAAGGCTAGAGTCCATCGGGTGCGAAAGCGGTCCCTGAGGACCGCCTTCTGGAGAAGGTTCTGAGATGGGTCGTATTTTGCGGGGGGTCCTGGAAGTGTGCGGGATGGTCACCATTGACGCCGATGCCGGCGCCGCCCGGGTTCCCTCCGGGCACGGGCACTTCCTCCCCAACCGGGAAACCGAGGAGGACATCTCGTGACGCGCCGCCCCCGATCGTCGTCTCGGATTGCCTTGCTTTCGGCACTGCTGCTGGCGGGCTTGCTCGCGACACTCGTCTCCGGGTGCGCTCCCGGCGGCGACACCGGCGATTGGCCGGCGCAGATCCGGGCCGCCCCGGCCGTCGTCCGTCAGGCCTACGCCTACGCCCACGACCATCCGGACGTTCTGAAGGCTCTGCCATGCTACTGCGGGTGCGGCAGCATCGGCCACACCTCCAACTATGCCTGCTACATCTCCGGCACCGACGCAGAGGGACAGATCGTCTATGACGACCACGCGCTGGCGTGCTCGATCTGCGTTGACATCACGCTCGACGCCCAGCGTCTTCTGAACGAAGGTCACACGCTGGAGGAAGTCCGGGCCCAGATCGACGCCAAGTACTCGCCGTTTGGCCCGTCGAACATGCCGGACGCGCAATGACCAGGCCGGCGCGGCCCGCCC
>DATIPT010000171.1:0-9089 GCA_035471625.1 Anaerolineales bacterium | reverse complement strand
GTCGAGGTTGATCAGCCCGGGCACGGTGATCAGTTCACTGATCCCTTGGATCCCCTGGCGCAGGACGTCGTCGGCGGTGCGGAAGGCATCCTGAAGGCTGGCCCGCTTGTCCACGATCTGCAGCAGCCGGTCATTCGGGATCACGATCAAGGTGTCGACGTGCTCCTTGAGATTGGAGATCCCGGCCTCGGCCGACTGGGCCCGCTTGGCGCCCTCGAACGTGAACGGGCGGGTGACGACACCGATCGTCAGCGCCCCGACTTCCTTGGCGATTTGGGCGACCACCGGCGCCGCGCCGGTACCCGTCCCGCCGCCGATCCCGGCCGCCAGGAAGACCATGTCGGCGCCCTTGAGGACCTCATACAGCTCTTCGGCCGATTCCTCGGCCGCCTTCTGCCCGACGTCGGGGTTGCCCCCGGCGCCCAGACCGCGCGTCAGCTTGTCGCCGATGCGGACGCGCTTGGGGGCGTTCGAGAGCAGAAGCGCCTGGGCATCGGTGTTGACCGCGGCGAACTCGATGCCCGAGAGGCCCTCTTCGATCATCCGGTTGACGGCGTTGCTTCCCCCGCCGCCAATCCCGAGGACCATGATCCGTGCAAAAGATTCCGACTGTGGTGCTGTGAACATGTTCTCCCTCCTCCTCGCTTCGGTTGCGAATGTTGGCACCGGCGGTCGCCTGGAGACGCTGCCGGATGATCCCTTGTCGTCGTGCAGGAAACCCATCTGCTGGCTGTTGTGTTCTTCCATCGCCTCACCCCGGGAGCAAGCGCTTGAGGAAATCGGTGGCGCGCGCCAGATCCAACCTGGGCATCACCAGGCCGCTCAGCCCGCGCCCTTCCAAGCGGCTCTGTTCTTCCTGCAGCCGGGCCCATTCCAGAAGGCCGAGGCTGGTCGCGTACGCCGGCGATCGAAGCTGGTCGACCAGGCCCCTCAACTCCTCGGGTTGGCCGATCCGGACCGGGAACTGGAGCACTGCGGCGCCGACCTCGCGGGTCCCGGGCAGCAGGCTCGTCCCGCCGGTCAGGACCATGCCCGCCGGCAACAGCCCGTCATACCCGGACCGTTTGATCTCCTGGCGAACCAGGCTGAAGAACTCCTCGACGCGCGGTTCGACGATCGCCGCCAGGTCGACCCGCCGGATCTGGACCGGCTTCTCCTCCCCAAACGGGCGGACCGCCAGGATCTCCTCCGGGCTCAACATCGCCGGACGCGCATGTCCGTGGCGCACCTTCACCTGCTCGGCGGTCTCCGGCGGGAGGTGCAGCCCCTGGGCGATGTCGCTCGAGATGTGGTCGCCGCCCACCGGGATGACCGCGGTGTGCCAAACTGCGCCTTCGATGTACACCGCCAGATCGCACGTCCCTCCGCCGATGTCGCACACGACGACACCCATCTCGCGTTCGGTTTCCGTCAGAACCGTCTCCCCCGACGCCAGCGGACTCAGGACGTAGCCATCGATCTCGACTCCGGCAGCCTCGAAGGCCTTCTCCATGTTGCGCAGCGAGGTGCCGGCGGCGGTGACAATGTGCGCTTCGACCTCCAGCCGGTATCCATGCATGCCAATGGCCGACTTGATGCCATCCTGACCATCGACGACGTAGCCGCGCGGGATGACGTGGATCACCTGGCGGTTGTAGGGCAGCGCAATCGACCGCGCCGCATCCAGCGCCCGGTTGACGTCATCCGGCCCGATGACTCGCCCGGAGACTCCGGCCATGCCCTTGCTGTTGAGGGAGGCGATCTGGGCGCCGGACAGGCTGACGAGAGCGGACGTGATCTCGAAACCGGAAGTCCGCTCGGCCTTGTCCTTGGCCATCTCGACGGCCCGCGCCACGCCCTCCAGATTGACGGCGCCGCCCTTGCGCATTCCAATCGACGGTGCGACCCCGACTCCGATGACCCGCAGGCGGCCCTCCTCATCCAGCTGGCCGACCAGCGCGCACGTCTTCGTCGTGCCGACGTCGATCCCAACAAACAGAAGATCTTCCGGACCGATCATGCTTCGCCGCTCACCGCTTCCTGTAGTAGGGGGCGGCCGGGTCCTCCACGCTGATCGCTTCGGCCTCGACACCCCTCTGGACCAACACCTCGCTGATCTTCCGGTACAGTTGCACTTTGAGGACCATGTCCCCGCCGACCCCGAAGTACGCCTTCCACCCTTCCGGGGCTTCGAACCCGAACCCGTGCTCCGCGTGGTACTCCAGTCCTTCCACCTCCGGGACTTGCGCCAGCAATGCCGCCGCCGCCCACAGGGCTTCCGGCTCGATGACGGGCACCAAGGCCTCCCGCTGAACGTCCAGGGCGGGCTCCTCGGACGTCACCCGGATCAGGTTTTCCAGTTCTCCACGCTTGAGGAACGCCACGCCGTCGGCGCTCAACCACCAGGTCCGCCCGGCGTCGTCCCACTCGATCATCGGTCGCCGCTCGTCGATCTGCAGCACGACCACGTTCGGCCACCGCACAACGACCCGCGCCGACTGGATCTCGGGCTGCTCCATCAGCCGGCCACGGACCTCGGATGGATCCACCAAGAAGACCGCTCGCCCGTCGACGGCCGCGATCGAGCGGACCTGCGACTCCGTCAGCAACTCGGTCGGTGTGACCTCGGCCGCTTCGACGGTGAAACTCCCGGGCCGGATGGCGTTGATGATCGCCACCATCACCAGCAGACTCATCGAAATCGAAAGCACCCGAGCCCCGAACCGGAACGCCGGCAGGGACGGCAGCCGCAGGCCGGCGCCGATCTCCGACGGCCACGGCAGCTCGAACACGCGCTTGGCCCGCCGCGACCGAGGCGCCGTTCGAGACGGACCTCGCTCCGCCCGTTCCACCGGCTTCCCCACGCGCGAGCGCCGCGTCCGAACTCGTTCGGCGCGCGTTCGAGGGATCTCGGGGACGGACTCAACAACGGTCACGATCACGCTCCATACCGGCGGACCAGGGCATCCTTCTGCGCCTGGCGGGCTAGGGCCAGTTCGATCAAGCGGTCCATCAAGGCCGGGTACCCCAACCCGCTGGCCTCCCACAGCTTCGGATACATGCTGATCCGGGTGAACCCCGGTATCGTGTTGAGCTCATTCAGATACAGGACCCCGCTTTGGCGATCCAGAAGGAAGTCCACCCGGGCCATCCCGGCTCCGTCGATCGCCCGGAACGCCTCGATCGCCAGGCGGCGGGCCTCGTCGCGTGTGGCATCGTCGAGCGGCGCCGGGATCAGCAGCTTGGACGTGTCATCAACGTACTTGGCCCGGTAGCTGTAGAACTCGTCGCCGGGGACGATCTCCCCGGGGACCGACGCTTCGGGCGCCTCGTTCCCCAGGACGCTGACCTCGATCTCGCGGGCATCGATCCCCTGCTCGACCAGGACCCGACGGTCGAACCGCACGGCGTCCAGCAGACCCTCCACTAGATCGGATCGCGACCGGACCTTGCTGATCCCGACCGACGATCCCAGGTTCGCCGGCTTGGTGAACAGCGGATACGGGCCGACGCTCTCGGAGCGAGCTGCCGCAGCCTGGACATCGGCCCGAATCTCATCCGAGGTCAGCAGGATCCACGACACCACCGGCAGTCCGCAGGCCTGCATCACCGTCTTGAACAGGGCCTTGTCCATGGCCAACGCCGAAGCCAGCACCCCGGCGCCGACGTAGGGGATATCGGCCATTTCGAGCAGCCCCTGGATCGTCCCATCCTCGCCGTACGATCCATGCAGGACCGGGAAGACGACCTCGAGGCTGCTGAGCAATTCCATCGGCCGGCCTTCCCCCCACCGGAAGATGCACCGGAGGCCGGCGTCCCCGGCGATCACAGCCCGGTCGAGGGACTGCGTATCGCCGCGTTCAAAGGCCTCCAGCGCACCAGCGCCGGCATACCACTGGCCGTCGTGCGTGATCCCGATCGGAACGGTTTCGTACCGCTCCGGGTCGAGGGCATTCGAGACCGAGCGCGCCGACATCAGGGAGACCTCATGCTCTCCCGAACGGCCGCCGAAAATCAGACCGATCTTCCGCCTGCCCGTCATGCCCCCACCCTACTCCGCGTCCAGTCCGAAGTGTGCCGGTGGCCCGCCCACAACTTCATGCGAGCGCCTCCCGCACTTCGGTTGGCCAGTCCCCGAGCAGTTCGATCTCCAGCTCCAGTTCCACGCCCGAGCTCTCGCGGACACGCCTCCGAACCTCGATCAGGAGCGACGCCACGTCGGCTGCCGTCGCCCCGCCGTGATTGAGGAAGAAGTTGGCATGCACCGGGCTGACTTCGACCTGCCCGATGCGCCACCCCTTCAGTCCGGCCGCCTCGATCAGCCTTCCGGCGAAGTCCCCGGGGGGGTTCTTGAACATCGATCCCCAGCTGGCGCCAGGCGGTTGGGTCTGCCGGCGGTGGGCGATGTTGGCTTCCATCCGCGCCCGGGTGACTTCGGGGGACGAAAGCTCCAGGCCGAAAACCGCCGACAGGACGACCGCCTCGCCCGGGTGCTGCTTGAGCCAGCTCGACCGGTAGCCGTATTCGAGGCGCTCGACCTTCCAGTTCTCGACTCGATCCGGAGGTTGCAAGATTTCGGCCGTCATCAGGCTCCGGGCGACGTCGCCTCCATGGGCGCCGGCGTTCCCGACCACGGCGCCTCCGACCGTCCCCGGAACGGTCGCGGCCCACTCCAGGCCCGAGAGGCCTCGGTCCCCGGCTCGGCGGGCCAGGCCCCCCAGGGACGCTCCGGATTCGGCCCAGGCGTGGGCCGACAAGCCGTTGACATCGAAGCGACTCCCCGCAGCCTGATTCGCCACGATCACCTCACGCACCCCGGCGTCCGACACCAGGATGTTCGAGCCGCCTCCCAGCATCCGAAACGGGATCCGCAGACCCCACAGGCCGACCGCCGCCTGCCGCAGCTCCCCGGCGTCGCGGACCTCGATCAAGGCTTCTGCCGTCCCGCCGATCCGCGAGGAGGTGAGCCGCGCCAGGGAAACGGCTTCCTGCAACCGATCCCCAAAAAGGCGACGCAGTTCGGCCGTCGGAGTCATCAATCACAGCCGGCGAACCCGGTCGATCAAGCGCGTCAGGAGTTCCCGCTCCGGGACCTCAGCCATGAGCGGTCCGGTGCCTGTCGGTTCAGTGTTGTCGGCGCGTTTGGCCGCCAGGCGCATCTTCAACTCCATCCGCCGGTCGGTCTCGAAGAGCCTCCTCTGCTTAGCGTTCATCTCCCTTGCCCTCCCTTCCGTGTGTGAGAGCCTCGACGACCATCGCCCCCACGCGATGGCCGTCCCCCGCGCTGAGCGTCACGACGACCGCCGGCGCCTCGAGTCCGTCGAGGACGATCCCGGCCGCCCCTTCGAGCGTCGTCGCATGATGCACATCGGCATGGTTGATCTGCTGGACGAGCCACGCGCTGTCGACTCCCGGCTCCGGTCGCTCGCGCGAGGCGAAGATCTCGGTGACGACGACGTGATCGGCATCGTCAAATGCCTGGGCGAACGCGCTGGAAAGCGCCCGGGTGCGCGAGAAGGTATGGGGCTGGAAGACCGCCCAGACCTCCCGGCCCGGGAAGCGGCTGCGGACGGCGGCGAGCGTCGCCCGGATTTCGGTCGGGTGGTGTCCGTAGTCGTCGATGACAGCCACCTGCCCCACCTCGCCGACGACGGTGAACCTCCGCTCGACCCCGCGGAACTCGGTCAGGGCCTGACGGGCGGTGGCGACAGGTACCGCGAATACATCGACGGCCGCCAGGGCGCCGAGCACGTTCATCACATTGTGGACACCGGGCAGCCTCGTACGGATCAAGCCCAGCGAGGTAGAGCGGCGGAAGGCCAGGAAATCGGACCCGCCGGCCGCATTCGGTCGGATCTCTTCCGCGTACCAATCGGCTTCGGAGGTCAGTCCGTAGCTTTCCCGGTCGACCCCGCGCCGCGTCAGTCGGCGGGCGCCTTCGTCCTCCCGGCAGACGATCAGTCGGTCTTCCACTCGTTCGACAAAGGCCTCGAAAGCCTCGCGGTAGGCGTCGGCGGTCGGGAAGAGATCCGGGTGGTCGTACTCGAGATTGGTCACGACCGCGACACTCGGATGGAGCCCAAGGAAGGCGCGGTCGTACTCGTCGGCTTCGATGACGAAATGCGACCCGCCACCGGCGGCGGCATTGCGCCCGAAGTCGACCGAAACACCTCCCAGGACGAAGCCGGGTTTGAGTCCGGCCTGCTGGAGAAGCCAGGCGATCAAGGCCGTGGTCGTCGTCTTGCCATGGGTCCCGGCGACCGCCACCGTGCGAAGTCCTGCGGTGAGTTCTCCCAGAAACGCTTCCCGGCGAACGACCGGGATCCCGGCCCCGCTCGCCGCGACCACTTCGGGATTGTCCGGAGCGATGGCGGACGACACGAGAACCAGATCGGCTCCGGCCACGTTCGCCGGGTCGTGGCCGACGGAGATCGTCACGCCGTCCTTGCGGAGCGCCTCCACCTGGGCGTTGGTCGTCAGATCGGAACCGCTCACGGTTTCGCCTCGCTCCCAGAGCACCCGGGCGATCGCCGACAGCCCGGTTCCGCCAATCCCGACAACATGCACGTGGCGCCTCATACGAACACGACGATGATGAAGACAAAGACGAGCCCGACGACGAAATAGACCAACGGGATCGTCAGGACGGCCGGAGGCAGGTACGCGATGTAGGATGCGATCTGCGCCACCAGTTCGCTTCCCTCCTCTGGCGCAGTCACCAGGTTCGTCGGATATCCCGCCTGATGCAGGAAGTACCAGATTGAGCCGACCAGGAGATACCCGTTGAGCAGACCCAGGAGCAGGCCGAGCAGGATCTCCTCGACGCGCTCCCGCGCCATCTTGGGCTGCAGGGCCCGCAGGTTCGGCGTCTGGTAGCCGAAGAAGGCCAGCAAGACGAGCAAACCGCCCCGGACGACCACCTGGGTCCCGGGGGTCTGCAGCGCCATCGAGTCCCGGAACGGCACGATGTACGTCTCCAGGATCGCAAGCAAGAACAGCCCCAAGATCAACGCGCTCGTTACGAGCAGTTCCCGCGCCCAGCCGCGCATACCGCCGACCAGGCCGAAGAGGGCGATGAACATCCAGAAGACGACGACCAGGCTGATCATGCCGCCGTGCCTCCTCGCCGGGCGACGGCCTCGACCAGGTCGGCGAGGCGTCCGGCCGCTTCCGGGGAGGCCTGGCGGCGAGCGGCAGTCGACATCGCCGCCAGGCGCCCCGGGTCGGAGAGCAGCGACAAAGCGGTCGGCACCAGGTCGGGAGACAACCGCTCATCCGCCACCACAAGGGCGGCGCCGCGCTGCGCGAGGTAGTCGGCATTGACCTTCTGGTAGCGCCAGGCGTAGGGATAGGGCACCAGGATCGCCGGCAGGCCGAAAAGCGGCAGCTCGCCAAGCGACGAGGCTCCGGCCCGGCCGATCGCCAGGTCGGCGGCGGCGTAGGCCCAGCGCATGTCGTCGTGGAGAAAGGCAAACGGGCGGTAGCGGTCTTGCAGGGATGGCGGCAGGGCGTCCTGCCTCGCGTGTGCCGATGGGAGGTCGGTCGCACCGGTCAGGTGGATCACCTGGCTGGCCTCCAACAGCTCCCCAAGTCCGTTCCGGATCGCCGTGTTGATCGAGCGAGCTCCCAGGCTGCCGCCAAGCACCAGAAGCACCGGCTCGTCGGCGGCAAGGCCGAAGTGGGCGCGTCCTTCCGCCTTGGGCGCCGGGACGAGCTCCGGGCGGGTCGGATAGCCGGTCACGATGACGTTGGCGTTCTTCGGGTAGTGGGCGCGCGAGTCCTCGGTCGTCACGGCGATCACTCCGGCGCGGCGGGCGATCCAGCGCGCGGCCAGCGCCGGCTCGATATCCGGGACGTACAGCACTTTGGTCTCGCGCCTGGCGGCCAGCGCCGCAGGAACGCCCACATACCCTCCCGTCAGGAGAACCGCAGCGGGCCGGAACCGCGCGACGACGGCGCGCGCGGCGAGCGTCCCGCGGGCAAGTGCCATCAGGTTGCTCGGCAGGGCCCGCAGTCCGACTCCGTGGACCCCGGCCGCCGGTACCGCTTCGAATGGGATCCCGGCGCGCCGGACCAAGTCGCCCTCCATCCCTCCCTCGCTCCCGAGCCAGAGCACGTCAGCCTTCGGACCGAGGGCGGCGACGATGGCTAAGGCGGGATACACGCCGCCGCCGGTGCCGCCAGCCGACACCAATAGTCGAAACATAGCCCTCCGTGGCGACTGGCTCCGGCTTCCTTCGCGAGACATTCAGCAGGAAACCGACGCCCGCCAGAGTCGTCACCAGACTCGAACCGCCGTACGAAAAGAACGGAAGTGCGTTGCCCGCGAAGGGCAGCAAGCCGAGAAGCACCGACATGTTGATCAGGGCTTCGATCCCGATCCAGAACGCGATCCCGCCGGCCACCAGCATCCCCAGCCGGTCGGGCGCATCGGACGCCACCCGGAAGCTCCGCCACAGCAGGAAACCGAACAGGGTGATCACGATCAGGGCCCCAATCAGCCCCAGCTCCTCCCCGATGATGGCGAAGATGCTGTCGGTATGCGGGGCCGGGAGCAGTCCGAACTTCTCGCGGCTGGCGCCCAGGCCGCGCCCGAGGATCCCCCCGGCAAAGAACGACTGTAGCGATTGCTGGACGTGATAAGACGCCTCCTGGATGTTCACCAGACCGGCGACGTAGTCCGCCCAGCGAGCTCGCCCGGTGTTCGTCAACCGAACGAGGATGTAGCCGACAATCGCGCTGCCGCCGGTGACGATGGCCGATTGGGAAAGCTGCGCCCCGGCCAGGTAGAACATCACCAGGGCCACCATTGCCACCGTGAGGACCGCGCTCAAGTCCGGTTGGAGGAGGATCAGGCCGGCGACGATCCCGATGATCGCCATCAGCGGGATGAAGCCGTAGCCCCACTCCGACAGCCGTTCGCCTTTCGACTCCATCCAGACGGCCAGGTAGATGATCAGGGCAAGCTTGGCCATCTCCGAGGGCTGGACCGAGCCGGCCAGGAAAGCCCGACGCGGCCCACCGCCGGCACCGACGATGAGCACCACGCCCAGGATGAAGATCGTCGCCAGAATGAGGGGCAGCGCCAGCCGACGCAGCCAGGGGAGCGG
>DATIPT010000170.1:0-8602 GCA_035471625.1 Anaerolineales bacterium | reverse complement strand
GAGCCTCGCGGTCGGAGCAGGACCGCGCTCGACCGTTTCCTGGGCTGCCGCCGTGCGGGTCTTCCGCACGAAGAAGCGGTACACCCCATCCACGACATCGGTAACCACCAGGACCTCAGCACCGGCGCGCTGGGCCCACGCGTTCAAGTCGGGTTTCGTGTTCTCGTCGGTCGTGAGCACTTCGAGCAGCTCGCCTTCACCCATCTCGCGCAAGGCCTGCTCGGCTCTCAAGATCGGGGCCGGGTAGATCAAGCCGCGGCAGTCGAGGTGCCTATCCGGGCTTGGGGACGCCACCGTCCACCTCCAGGAATAAGTCTTGGATGCGTCCGGTGGGGCCGTGATCGCTAGACGAAGAGTTGGACATCAGCCTCGGACGCGTATTCCAGAAACGTCGCGGCGCCGCCGATCTCGGTCCCGTCGATGAAATCTTCGGGGGCGAGGCCGAAGACGCCCATGGTCAGCTGGCACGCGATCATCCGAACCCCCAGCTCGATCGCCTCGGCCCGGAGTTCTGGTATGGAGGCGACACCCTTGTTTTGGAACGAGCGCTTCATCAGGGTCGTCGCCATGCTGTTGAAGCCGGGCACGACGGACATCACGGCGTGCGGAATGGGCCACTGGATGTCCTGGAAGCCCTGCGGTCCGAACGGCATCTTCATCGGCATGGCCGGATTCCCGATCGGGGTTACCTGCGGGGAGAGCTCCTTCCTGAGCAAGGTGAGGCCGTAGAAGGTGAAGAAGATGGCGGCGTCCCAGCCGAGGGCGCGCGCCGTGGTCCCCAGGATGAGGGGCGGATAGGCCCAGTCCAGAGAGCCCTTGCTCGCAATCAGGGCCAGGCGCTTGGGGGCGTTCGGATCAGACTTGGACATACCCAGCCTCCTGTCACTCCCGATAGCAGGAGCGACCTTCCATACGAAGAGCACGGCCGCGTGTTCGAGGGCTCCGCCGCTTGGCTGCGATGGGGGACCGTTGCTGGACCCAGGCTGGGGCCTGGGCGGTCCGTGGGGTTCCCGAGAGGCGCCAAACGCAGTCGGTAGGAGCGGCCCTCCCGGGCGACGGGTACCCCTGGATTGCTGGAGGTTGGGGGATTCTACAATGAGATGGCCAGGGCAAGAGCGGCGCGATCGGACGAATGGGAGCGCGTATGCGCCGAGGGGGCTGTCTTGGGGCCGCCGTCGGGCTCCGTCCCGTCTCCTAGCGGCCGACTTCACTCAATGGAAGCTAGCCCTGAGACGCGGCCAGCCGGCTGCGGGTACGGCTGCGGATCGCAGCCCACAGGGCCGCCAGCGCCAAACCCGACCGCCAGAAGGCGACGGCCGCCATCCCGTGAGCCAGGACGGCGAACGGCGGCGGGGTCTCGAGCGTGTAGTAGGTCCAGCAGGCACGGGTCGTGCCCCACAATTCCAGGAAGTATCCCAGCGCCGATCCGGCGACGAAGATTGCCAGAGTCGCACGGATGTGTGCAGGGGTCACGATCAGAAAGGCGCACAGGATCAACGCCGTGATCGTGAGGGAGAGATGGCGCGTTGGCCAGACAAACGGGATCATCAGGACGGCAAACACGCCAAAGGCGGCGCCGTAGAGCAGGATCGCGGGCACACGCCCAATCCCTCTCAGGCGACCCTCCAGCACGCGGGCCAGCCGGTCAATCGCCAGGCTGGCCACCGGCCACGCCGGGATGATCCAAAGGGGAGGGCGCTCGGCGGTGTAGTAGGTCCACAATCCGGTTTGCGTCCCCCAACTCTCGATCACCAGCCCGCCCATCAGACCAACCGCGACGATGGCGGCATCGCGTCGGAGGTCCGCGCCGATGACGATCAGCAAGGTCATCGCCGCGAAGATCCCGAGGAGAAGCCAGTCGACTTGCAGCCACCAGGGGAAGCGCGGGTCCCAGGAGCCGACATAATCCTCGACCAAGGGCCACCAGACCAGCGCGATCAGGACGATTGTGGCGAAGAACAGGCTGAGCAGGAGGTACCCAGATCGGTTCCTGGCGAGGCGAAGTGGAGGCAGGACAGACGGCGTGGTCGAGGACATGGCCTGGTACGGTGCG
The DNA here is from genome assembly GCA_035471625.1 of Anaerolineales bacterium. Lineage (GTDB taxonomy): Bacteria > Chloroflexota > Anaerolineae > Anaerolineales > E44-bin32 > DATEVL01. The sequence goes on along the minus strand of DATIPT010000170.1, from coordinate 6,549 downwards.
GGACTCTAGCGCACGGGACCCGGAAGGGCAAGGCGCGGGTGCTACAATCGCGCTCGTGCCCCTCTCGGTCTATCTGCACATCCCCTTCTGCACCGTTCGCTGCGGCTATTGCGATTTCAACACCCATGCCGGATTGGAATCGATGATCCCGGACTACGTCGAGGCGCTGGCGGAGGAGGTCGCAACGGCCTCCCAGGGCCTGCGCGGGCACGGCATGACGGAGGTCCATACGGTCTACTTCGGCGGGGGAACCCCGTCCCTGCTGGCGCCGGCACAGATTGGGGAAGTCCTCGGCTCCATCCGGGACCGCTTCGATCTCCGGCCAGACGCGGAGATCACCCTGGAAGCGAATCCAGGAACGCTTGGTGAAGAGAAGCTCGCCGGCCTGCGGGCCGAAGGAATCACGCGCTTGTCGATGGGAGCCCAGTCGAGGCATCCGGAGGAACTGGCGCTGCTGGATCGCACTCACGCGCCCGTCGACGTGGAGGCCGCCGTCCGGAAGGCCCGCCGCGCTGGTTTCGACAATGTCAGTCTGGATCTGATGTACGGACTGCCGCGGCAGACGTGCTCGGGCTGGGAGGCGAGTCTGCGATGGGCGATCGACCTCGATGTCGATCACCTTTCGCTCTACGCCCTGACCCTCGAGTTCGGAACGCCGCTGAAACATCAGGTTGACCAGGGCCGCGTCCCGCCGCCCGATCCCGATCGGGCGGCCGAGATGTACGAAATCGCATCGGAGACCCTCGCTTCGCATGGCTTCGTCCAGTATGAGATCTCGAACTGGGCGCGGCACGCGGGCGCGGGCAAGGGCCAGATCCCTTCCTTCGCCTGTCTTCACAACCTGCAGTATTGGCGCAACGAGACGTACTTGGGTCTGGGCGCCGGCGCCCACGGCTTCGCCCTGGGATGGCGCTACCACAATGTGAGATCCCCGAGCGCCTACATCGACCGGATTCGACGCGGCGCGCGGACGGAACCGCCGTGCACCCCGGCGGTCGCGGGTCGCCGGTCTGTTCCTCGCCCTGAAGAGATGGACGATACGATGATGCTCGGTCTTCGCCTCACTTTGGAGGGTATCGAGACGGGCCGTTTCGCCCATCGGTTTGGCGAAGACCCCGCGGCGCGGTACGGCCAGCGCCTCGAGGAGTTGGGCTCGGTCGGGTTGATCGAGCACACGCCAGACCGCTTCCGCATCACGCCGCAGGGGCGGATCCTCGGCAACCAGGTCTTTCAGGCCTTTGTCTGACTTTGGAGGGAGAGATGCGCGTAGGGTATATCGGCCTCGGCTTGATGGGAAAATCGATCGCCCGCAACATCCTCAAAGCTGGCTTCGAGCTGACCGTGCACAACCGGAGCCAGGGCGCCGTGATGGAGCTCGTCGCGGAGGGGGCTCAAGCCGCCGGATCTCCGAGCGAGGTCGCCGAGCGCAGTGAAGTCGTCTTCACGAATCTCCCGGATACGCCGGATGTCGAGTCGGTCGTGCTCGGCGAGAAGGGCATCATCCACGGCGGCGGGCAAGGGCTTATCGTCGTCGACAACAGCACGATCCGCCCGGAGGCGGCGCGGCGGATCGCCGAGGCGCTGCGCGGACGCTCAATGTCGTTCCTCGACGCGCCTGTTTCGGGAGGCGACGTCGGGGCGCGCGAAGCAACTCTGACGATCATGGTGGGAGGAGAGGCTGCGCCGTTGGAAGCGGTCCGCCCGGTTCTGGAGGCGATGGGCAAGACGATCACCCACGTCGGGGGAAGCGGAGCCGGGCAGGTCGCCAAGGCGTGCAACCAGATCATGACCGCAGCCCAGATGACGGCAATGGGCGAACTGCTGCTGTTGGCGCAGAAGTCCGGGGTCGACCCGCAGCGTGTGGTTGAGGCCATCCGGGGCGGCGCGGCTCAGTGCTGGACGCTCGATGTCAAGCCGGCGCGACTGTTCCGGGGTGACCGAAGCCCGGGGTTCAAGGCCCACATGATGCATAAGGACCTGATGATCGTCCTGGACACGGCCCGGTCCTACGGGATGCCGCTGCCTTCAACGGCGGTCAACACACAGCTCTTCGCGTCAATGCTCGAACTCGGAATGGCCGAGCTCGACAACTCGGCGGTGATCGCTGTGCTCGAGCGTCTTGCGGGAGTGGAGCTGGAAGCAGGGCGGCCGGCCGCGTAGCGACCAGCCGGCGTACAGTCCGCGCCCGCGTCGGTCGTGTCTAGAGGAGGGAGAGCCCGTCCTCCAGCGTCGGGCAGGCCAGTTCGGGCAGCAGATCGCGCCGCATCCGGGTCGTGTCGCAGACATGGGGAACCATCCCGATCCGAATGAAGTCGCGCGTCAGCGGCGCAGCGGTCCCGAAGATCGATCCCCACCACTCGCAGAATAGTCCGGCCACGGGAAACAACGGCGCCGGAGCCCGCCACGGCCGATGAAACCCCCACGTGTCGGCCAGGGTATCCAGAAACGCTTGCAGCGTCATGGGCTTCTCGTCCCCCAGGAGGTAGATCGCTTCCAGCCCTGACTTCTCGATGGCGGCGCGGACGCACGCGTTGAAATCGGGGAGCGCCAGGGGGTGGATCCAGGTGGGCTGCCGCCAGACGCCCAGCCATCGCCGGCGCAACAGCCAGCGGGCAGCTTCGATCATCAGGACTCCCCGCGCGTAGATCAGACCGGAGCGCAGGACCGTGGCCTCAGTCGAGGTCCCGCGGCACTGGTCGAACAGGACGTGCTCGGCGGCCAATCGCGTGCGGGCATGGACGGAGACCGGCTCACGATCGAGCGCTCCGGTAGCGGGGTTGTCGGGCGTCGTTGGACCCTCGACATGCGGGAAACTGATCAAGATGAATCGGCGAACCCCGGCCTTCACGGATGCCCGGGCCAGGTTGCGGACGAATTCCACATTCGTCGTTGGGAGGAAGCGCTCAGGGAAGGGCGCAAAGAGCACGCCCGCGAAGTGGACGATCGTGTCGACGTCCTCGACGACGGAGGGAAGCGTATCCGGCCGCCCGAGGTCGGCGGGGACAACTTCGACATCCTCGCGGGATGCCAGGTCCGTGCCGACCGGTCGGGTGTGGACCATCAGACGAAGGTCGTGTCCGCTCCCCGCCAGGCTCCGGGCGAGGAAGGTGCCGAGGTTGCCGGCTGCGCCGGTGATCAGGACTCGCATTGCAGAAAGAAGAACTTCCGGGGGGCTGGAAGCCCCCCGGAAGATTCAAGACGAGTCGGGGCGGGCGGATTTGAACCGCCGACCCCCTGCACCCCATGCAGGTGCGCTAGCCGGGCTGCGCTACGCCCCGATCGCATTCGGATTATAGCCTTCGCTCCGCGTGACGACAAGGTTCCGATACCTTCGCCGGATTTCCCCGCGCGCAGGCCCTATCCGCGCGCCTGCATGTCTGCAAAGCCCGTGAGGATCCGGGCCGTGTGGCGGATGCCCGCGACGAAGTAGTCGATTACGAGGTTCTCGTTGGGGGCATGGGCCCGGGTGCCCGGGTAACCGACGCCGGCGGTCGCAACCGGAAGCCCGAGGTCCTTCACGAACAGGTGGTTCGGCCCCGACCCGCCGGTGAGCGGGGCGATCAACTGTGGCCGCCCGTAGACCTCTTCCGCCGAGCGCACGACCAGCTGAAGGAACGGGTCATCCGGGTCGGTCCGGGCCGACTCTTCGCCCCCCAGGTACGTGATCTTCACGTCGGGAAATCCCTCGCGGTCGAGGTGGGCGCGGAGCTGAGCCAGGACGTCCTCGGGGGTCATCTCGGGGATGAGCCGAAAGTCGACTTTGGCCGAGGCCCGTGCCGGGAGGACGGTCTTGCTTCCGGGGCCCTGGTAACCGGAGGTCAGCCCGCAGATCGTGCAGGTAGGCGAGAAGACCTCCTCTCGCAGGAGCTCGACGCCGCCCGTTAGCCCCTTGATGAAACCATCAAGCCCGTAGCGCTCCTTGAGCATTTCGGACTCGTCCGGGAGCTGGGCAAGCAGTTCAAGGTCCCTGGGGGTCGGCGGAAGGACCTTCTCGTAGAAGCCGGGGATCCGGATCCGTTCATCCGGACCTTTGAGGGACGCCAGTGCCCAGACGAGGCGCCAGGCCGCGTTGGGGAAGATCGAGCCGCCCAGGCCTGAGTGCGCGTCGAGGGTTCCGGTTTCGACCGAGAGCTCAACGTAGGCGATTCCACGCAGGCCGGCGTATTGGATCGGAGTGCCCTCCTCATCCACGCCACCGAATTCCCACAGGCAGGCGTCGGCCGCAAGGAGCTCCTTGTGGGAGCGGACGAACTCGGTCAGGCTGACGCTGCTCGTCTCCTCCTCGCCCTCGATCACGAACTTGATCCGGCAGGGGAGTTCGCCTTCCGCCTCCAGGAGGGAGTCGATCGCTGCCAGTCGGCACAGGATGTGTCCCTTGTCGTCGCTCACGCCGCGGGCGTACATCTTCCCGTCGCGGATCGTCGGCTGGAAAGGAGGCGTCTCCCACAACTCGAGCGGTTCGGGGGGCTGGACGTCGTAGTGGTTGTAGAGGAGCAGCGTGCGTTCGGATCGGCCGCCGCGCTCTCCGAAGACCACGGGGTGGCCGGAGGTCTCCAAGACCTGGACGGCGAAGCCCCTTGCCTTCAGCATTTCGGCCACCAGGGAGGCGCACTCGGGGATCCCTTCCCCGCTGGCGGAGATACTGGGCTGCGCGCACAGACGAGAGAGCTCGGCCAGGGAGTCGTCCAGGCGGCGAGTGATGATCCCGTCGATCGCGGCGAAGTCGTGCATAGGGCCTCCACTGGGCAGGGGTAGGCGAAGCAGACTTCGCCTCAACCACTATAATGTATCACCATGCGCATCTACGACATCAGCGTGCCCGTCGATCGTGACATCCCGGTGTGGCCCGGAGATCCCCCGGTCGATCTGCGGAGGGTCTCGGCGATCGCCGATGGGTCGAACGCCAATGTGTCGGCCCTGGCGGCTGGCGTCCACGTGGGGACGCATGTCGATGCGCCGCTCCACTTCATCGACGGGCGGAGCGCGGTGGAGGCGATGCCGCTCGAGGCGATGATCGGGCCGGCCTACGTCGCCGATTTGCGCAAGGCGGAGGTCATCGACTCCGAAGCCCTCGCCAAGGCTCGAATCCCGCCGCGCACCCGCCGGATCCTCTTTCGGACGCGCAACTCCGACTTCTGGAAAGACCGCAGTCAGGGATTCCGCAAGGACTTCGTCGCCGTTGATGCCAGCGGGGCCGAGTGGCTGGTTGGGCGGAAGATCGCGCTGGTCGGCGTCGACTACCTGTCGGTGGCGCCGTTTGGAAACAGCCGTCCGACGCACGAGATCCTGCTGGGCGCTGGAACGGTGATCCTCGAAGGCGTCGATCTCGGCGGCGTTCCCGCCGGGCGCTATGACTTGGTGTGCCTGCCGATCAAACTCGTGGGCAGTGACGGCGCGCCGGCGCGCGCGGTTCTCCTGCGCCGCTAGCGCGAAGAAAGGGAGGCTTCCTGTGACCTCAGATACGCTGGTGCTGCTGGGCCTGGTCGGCCTGGGGCTTGGCTTGATCGCGATCTGGTTGGTGGTCAGCCGGCGCAATGCGGTTCGGGAGGCCGCCCCGAAGCCCGATGCCATGAAGCCGCTGGGCCGGGAAGCCGAGCGCCTGGCATCGGCCTCCAGCGAGGCGATCGAGGAGCTCGTCAACCAGAAACTCTCGGGTATCCCCGGACTGGCCGACACGCGCGTCGACTTCGGTACCGCCGCCGACGGATCGCTCGAGATCTGGATCGGCTGGGAGCGGTACGCCTCGGTCGACGAAATCCCCGACGCGAGGATCCGCGACGCGGTGCGCGAGGCCGTGTCGGCCTACAACCGGTAGCCCGACAGGATGGCCGGCCCTGATCTCCACGGGATCTTCGCCCCGATCCCGACGCCGTTCGACGAGGCCGGGCGGATCCTGACGGACCGGTTGATAGAGAATTGCGAGCGCTGTCTCGCGTCTCCGCTGCGCGGTCTCGTGGTCGGCGGTTCGAACGGCGAATTTGCCTTCCTGACAGTGGAAGAGCGCCTCTCGGTCGTGACGGAAGTGCGCCGTCGCGTCCCCGCTGACCGTCTGCTCATCGCCGGTTCCGGCATGGAGGCGACAAGCGAGACCATCGATGTGACTCGCCGGATGGCCGACGCCGGAGCCGATGGCGCCCTGGTCGTGACCCCGTCGTACTACCGGGGACGGATGGACGGGCCGACGCTAGTGGCTCACTACGAACAGGTCGCCGACGCTTCGCCGATCCCCGTGATCCTGTACAACGTCCCGGCAAATACGGCGGTCGACATCAGCGCCGAGGCCGTCCTCGGGCTCTCACACCATGCAAATGTGATCGGGATCAAGGACAGTGGCGGCGACGTGGTGAAGCTATCTCGCATGGTTGCTGAGTCGGCGCCCGGGTTCCAGGTCCTGGCGGGCTCGGCCGGTTTCCTGCTGGCGGCGCTGGCGGTCGGTGCCGTCGGGGCGGTGGCAGCGCTGGCCAACATCGGCGCCGACGCGATGGACTCCCTCATGCGAGCCTTCGGCGCCGGGGACGGGGAGGGCGCCAGCGCGATCCAGGCTCGCCT
>DATIPT010000169.1:0-4213 GCA_035471625.1 Anaerolineales bacterium | reverse complement strand
CTAGTAGATCTGGGAACAGATGTCGGCGAACCCCTGAGCCAACCCGGCGGCCTTCTTGTCGGATCCGGTGACCGTGTCGCTCGACTTGGTGAGGTTGACCTGGATGCCCATGAACGCCAGCGCCAGTTCTGCGTACTTGGGCATCAACTTGCGGAGGATGTCGGCATTGAACTCATCGGCGTCCCCACCGATCCAGGCGGACTGGATCTTGGGGCCAAACGCCTTGACAATGGACTGGCTCTGTTCTGTGAGAGTCTTCTGCTGACCGAACTTGGAAGCCGCCTCCGCCACCTTTCCCATGTTCATGAAGAAGCTGTTTCCGAAACCTGCCATGGCTCATAGTCCTCCTGAATGATGGGAATCGGCTAGTTCTGGAAGCGGGTCTTGGCCGTCGCGACGCCTTCCTCGAGCCTCATCCGGGCGCCGTCGACATCTCCCGCCAACTCGCCCATCTTGGCGGAGAGCTTCTTCAGCGCCTTCACCAGAGGGCCGTTGATGGCGCCGACGAACGTCTCCCCGGCTTGCCCTTGGAGCCCGCCGCCTTCCATTTCCTTGCCCATCTTCGTGACCGCCTTGATCGTCTCTTCCAGCTGCTGCTGCGCCGCCTTGAACTCCTTGGTCATTTCCCGCATGGTCTGGTAGTTCATACGGACTTTATCAGTCATGGTTTCCTCCCACGGGCACGGTCAATCCGTCCGGTCGGGCTCGGGCCGACCGGGCTAGGATGCCGCGAACTTGCTCAGGATGTCGGCGAACAAGGCGGTGATGCTGGATTCGGTTTCGTGCTGGAGCCTCTCGATCTCCTTCGACACCCGATCGCCCTCGGACATGGCGTTCTGCAGCTTCTTCATAGCCGGAATGACTTCATTGTCCATCTCGCTATAGAACGCCGTCGCGCCTTCACCGATCCAATCGCCCCCTCGCAGCTGCTCGATCACCTTCGTCAGCTTCTGGATCGTCTGCTGAGTCGCGGTTTCCTGTCCTCGAAACGAGGTACCGAAGTTCTTCATGCTGTCGTAGTTCATGAGGAAGATCATCATTGCGTTTGCCATTCGCACACCTCCTCGTGTTTGCTCGTGGCTTGGATGCGAGCCGAAGATGCGGGTTCGACGCATTCCTCAGCACGGCTCGCCGGTCGAGGTGCTGAGGTCTCAAGGCCGGACAGGCAATAGGCTTCCTCCTTTCGCTACCAGTGGAGTCAACGCGATGTACCTATCTAAGCACGTCTGGCTTCCCGCGCGTGAGGGCTGCCATTCCCGATCCGCCGGGAGAGCCTTCCCGCGCCGCCGGGAAAGGCCCCCGCACGCTTGCCTCTCCTCTGGCTGGCCTATCGTCGGCCCGAGACCATGCCCTCCTGCCGGTCCTTCGGCGCCCCAGCCAACCCTTCCGATCTCCGTGCCGCGAAGCAAGATCGGTGACGACCCTCGGCGCCCCCGCGGCAGGGCCGATGCTCTCGGCATCGCAGGCATCTTGGAACCCAACCCCAAGCGGATCCAGGCATCGCGAGAAACCCGACTGGCCCCCCCGCCCAAGCCGCCTATAATGGACTTCGTCCACAGGACTGGGACACTCATCACCCCTTGTGAAGCTCGGAACACAGCCCGAGACTCGCTGGGAACCAGAACTGGACATGATCCCCGACCTCAACCCTGGGAACACTGGTCAGTTGGCCGGCCTGGCTGACCGGTTGGATGGCAGTCTCGATCCACATGTCGTCTTGCCGGCTGTAGCGGCTGTCGTGGCGCAGGATCTCCCGGCGCGTTATGTCGCCGTGTACCTCAAGCGCCTCGACGCCGATGAGCTCGTCTTGGCCGCCGATCACGGCACGACCCCCGAGCGACTCGATCTTCCCATCGTGCCTCCGCCCGCCCAGGGTTCGACGGACCACCGCCAGGGGTCCGAGCCTTCCCCGTCGTTGTCCTTCCCCCTCCTCTACGATTCTGAGGTGGTTGGACACCTTGTCGTCCTCCCGGAAGACGGGTGGCAGCCTACTCGCGAGCAGCATCGGCTCCTGGCGGCGATCGCGCGGGGAGCCGGATCGGCGGCCCAGGTGGTACGCCAGGAACACGATCTGCAATTGGCCCGCGAGCGTCTGGTCCTGACGCGCGAGGAAGAACGCCGCCGCCTGCGCCGCAACCTACACGACACCATCGGGCCGACTCTGTCGGCGCTTAGCCTGAAGGCGGGCGCCGTCCGCAACCTGATCCAGGAAGATCCCGGCGCGGCCCAGGAGCAGATGAACGACCTGCGCCAGCTGATCCAGAGCGTGATCACCGATATCCGCCGGGTGGTCTACGACCTGCGCCCTCCGGCGCTGGACGAGTTGGGGATCGTCCCGGCGATTCGGGAGCAGGCTCGGCAATTCTCGACCGGCGGGCTCCAGGTCCTCGTCGATGCACCCGACGAAATGCCTCCGCTTCCGGCCGCCGTGGAGGTCGCGGCCTACCGGATCGTCCTGGAGGCGCTCACCAATGTCGAACGGCACGCCCGTGCCCGCCTCTGCTACATCCGTCTCACCGTCAATGATCAAGTCCACATCGAAGTTGTGGACGACGGGGTCGGCCTGCCTGCCGAACATCGGGCCGGCGTCGGCATGGCTTCGATGCGAGAGCGAGTCGCCGAACTGGGAGGCTCGTGTGCGATCGAGTCGCCGGCCGAAGGCGGGACGCGAGTGCTCGCCCTGCTACCCGTCTCCTCGCTCACCCCGGGATGGGAGGCGGGATCGGGGGGAGCCGATTCGCCGGTGGTGATGACGGATAGCGCCTGACCGACCATGGCCCACAAGCCGATCCGCGTCCTGCTGGCCGACGACCACCGCCTGTTTCGCGATGGCTTGCGGGCCCTGTTGACTTCGACGTCCGACCTGGTCGTCGTCGGTGAGGCCGGTGACGGCGAGGAAGTGGTGGTGAAGGCCGCGACCGTCCGCCCGGACGTGATCCTCATGGATCTGCAGCTCCCCAAGATCAATGGAGTGGAAGCGACGCGCCGGATACTGCGGACGCAGCCGGCCGTCAGTGTGCTCGTGCTCACGATGTTTGAAGACACCGACACCGTGGTGGCCGCCATGCGAGCCGGCGCCCGAGGGTACATTCTGAAGGATACCGACGAGGAGGCTCTTCTGCGCTCCGTGCGGGCGGTCGCCAGCGGCGAAGCGCTATTTGGTCCGGCCGTCGCCGAACGCCTGATGCGCTATTTGGCCGAGGCCACGCCGCCCGCCGGGCGCGCGGCTTTCCCGGAACTCACCGACCGTGAGCGCGAAGTCCTCTCTTTGCTTGCGCAAGGCCTGAGGACCCAGGAGGTCGCCGACCGGATGGGCATTAGCTTGAAGACCGTCCGCAACCACGTCTCCAACATCCTGGCCCGGCTCCAGGTAGCCGACCGCAGCGAGGCCGTGGCGCGGGCGCGCGCCGCCGGGCTCGGAGTGGATAGGAAGGGCGAGTTCTAGCCGGAGGCCCTGGCGCAACCCTCCATCAAGCGCTGGCTCCGCGGACATCCCCAAGGCCGAGGCGCACCAACCTAGACGATGTGTGTTCGAGCGCTGATCCCGCCAGGGTCGCAGCCTCCCGACACGGGCCAGTCTCGATGAACTCTCAGGCGCACCGACGGGCGGGCACAGCTGCGCGAGGACGCCCCCCTCGGGTCGGACGCGTGACGCCGATGCGGTCGCTGCCTTTCATGTAGAATACTCGTCTCCACCGACCTTCCCTCGAGGAGCCTCTCCGAAATGCGATCGGGCAACCTCGACCGCCTCTCATTGGACCCGTGCCCGCCTCGCCTCCGAGCGAGTGAGTCGGGCACCCTTGGGCTGTGAGCAAGAGTCCCAGACGCACGCTGAGGACCCGTCTGGAAGACCTGCGCCAGGCCTGGCGCGTCTCGCCTGCCCGGGAGACCTTGGGTCGGGTTGATCTGGCATCCCTGCCCCGGCGCTACCTTCCGATCCTCGCCTGGGGGCGGACGTATCCGCGAAGATGGCTGCGATCGGACTTCATCGGCGGATTGACGACCTGGGCCGTGATGATCCCGGCAGCGATGGCCTATGCGCAGTTGGCCGGAGTCCCATCTCAATATGGCTTGTATGCGGCGATGGCGGCCCTGGCGGTCTATCCGCTGTTTGCCACCAGCCGCTATGCGCGGGTCACGATGAGCTCAACGATGGCCGTGATGTCAGCCTCGATCGTGCTGCCCTTGGCCGCCAGCCAGGGCGAGGTTCTGA
>DATIPT010000168.1:0-18622 GCA_035471625.1 Anaerolineales bacterium | reverse complement strand
TGGAGGAGCGTCGGCCGCGCCGATCAGGCCCACAGGCTCCAGACGTGCCAGAGCAACCATGCCTCGGCGGCCAGGAAGCGTAGGAACGCGGCCGCAAGGGCGAACCGAAGGACTTGCTCAGCCGAGGTCAGCGGTGGCCCGTACGGTCGGGCATCGATGACGATCTCGAAGGCTGTCTCGGTCGATCTTCGCATGACGCAATTCCTTTGTCCGTGCACTCAGGATAGGTGGGATCGCAGGCTAGGTGGGTGTTCTGTAAGCGGAATGCAATGCGGCGTCACGCGGCCGGCCGAGGAGCGTGCATGCTACAATTTTCATGTGCGCGGCCGTCCCTGGTTCCGTCACCTTGCGGGCGCCTTGCTGGCCGGGGTTGTGATCGGGGTCGCGACCATCGCCGCGGCGCAGACCACAGCCCGCATCGATCTCACTGAGCCCTCGACGACAGACTTTCCTCGAGTCACGTTCTACGCCAGCGTCGTCGGCCCAGATGGCTTCCGAATCCACGCCCTCCCCCCGACGAGCTTTCTCGTCACCGAGGACGGACAAGCAATCTCCGACTTCGACGTCACCGAAGAATCCATCGGAGCTCGTCAGATCTACGCCCTGAACTCGGTGGAGGCGCTGCGTCGACGCGACGCCCTCGGCGTTACCCGCTTGGACCAGGTGCGCCAGGCCCTGATCGACGCCTGGGAAGGACGTCCGGCCTCCTCTGCTGCGGATGACATCAGCCTGCTGACGGCGACCGAGGCGCTCATCTCCCACCGGTCGGCTGCCCGCGAAGTTGCCTCAGCTTTCGAGGCCTGGTCGGCGACTTTCGCGGGTCCGGAGACTGGCTACGAAGTCCTTCTCGAAGCGCTGAACACTGCCCTCGACCCCCTTCCCCACCCCGGAATGGAGACGTCGGTGGTCTTTCTGACGCCGCTCCTCGACCAACCGAATGAGCAGTCCCTCGCCAACGCCCGCTCGCTGGCGGATTCCCGCGGGGCGGCGATCCATGCCGTGCTGATCGGGACCCCCGAACAGGCCGGCACCGCCGAAGCCCTCCGCTTGCGGCAGGTGTCCGAGGCCACCGGAGGCACCTTCCAAGTGTTCGATCCGGACGCGGGTCTCGTGGATCTCGAGGCGACCCTCCAGGATGTCCGCACGCGCTACGCTGTGGAATTCACGTCGGAGGCGGCCACCGGAGGACCTCACGCCGTCGAGCTCTCCGTGACCACCGAGGATCTCACGGCGGTGTCGGAGCCCGCGGCCTACACCATTCGCCTCGAGCCTCCCCAGGTGACCTTCATCCAACCGCCGACGCGGATCGTCCGCCAGACCGAAGACCCCGACCGCTTGCTGACCGACATCCCACCGACCTCGATTGACCTTCCCGTGCTGATCTCCTTCCCCGACGGCAATCCGCGCCCGATCACGGCTCTTCGCTTCCTGGCGAACGGCGCCGTCGTCGAAACCCGCTCCGAGCCACCCTTCGAGAGCGTCCGCTGGGATATCTCTTCGATCGTCGAGGGCAGTCGCCACCAACTTCAGGTCGAGATCACCGACTCCCAGGGTCTGACCGCCACGACCGAGATCCTTCCGGTTACGGTCGAAGTCATTCCCGGTCCGCGCGGGCTGGAGGCCCTCCGCCCTGCGCTCGCACCTCTCGCCGCCAGCGTGGCGATCGTCGCCCTGGGGATCGCCGGGATTGCCGCATGGATCCACCTCGGCGAAGTCCCTGTGGCCGGCGCAGACGAGGACGACCGTCCGGGAGCCCTTCGCAATCTCAAGCGCGCCAGCCTTGGGGTGTTCGATAGCTCGGTCCCAGCGGAGGCCTTCCTTGTCCCCCTTCACCCCGATGGACGCGCCGGCCCGCCGATTGCCCTCCAGGGAACCGACCTGACGATCGGATCGGATGCCGCCATATGCACCCTTCTCTTGGACGACCCTTCAGTGTCCGGGATCCACGCCAAGTTGACGCGACGCGCACCCGGGACGTTCACGCTGCGCGACCAGCACTCGGTGGCAGGAACGTGGCTCAACGATGACGCCGTCGACGAAACTGGACGCGAGTTGAACCATGGGGATCGGATCCACTTCGGCCGGGCGGCCTACCGCTTCCGCTTGGCCTCTCCCGGCCCGGAACCCCGGGTTATCATCCGATCCCCGAGGGGAGAAGACCGGCAGTGATCCCGACGACTGAGCTGCATCTCGAGGTGGCCGCCCAGTCTCACGCCGGTGAGACGGGGAAGAACAACGAGGACGCCTTCTTCTTTTCCGGCTACCGACTCGAGTCCGACGGCACACCGGCTGTTGTCGCCATCGTCGCCGACGGGGTCGGCGGGCATCGGGCAGGGGAGATCGCTTCGCGTCTGGCGGTCGACACCGCCAGCAAACGGATCTCCGAGGCCAGCGGCGCAGACCCGATCTCCCAAATCCGGGCGGCGATTGTGGAAGCGGGTCGGACGATCTCAACCGCCTCCGAGGCCCTCCCCGAGCAGCAAGGGATGGCCTCCACGATCGCGGTCGTCTGGGTGATCGGCAGCCGCCTCTACACGGCATACACCGGGGACAGCCGGATCTATCTGCTGCGCGGCGGCCGGTTGCAGCAGACGACGATTGACCACTCCTGGATTCAGGAAGCCATCGAGCACAAGATCATCACCCCGGTGGAGGCCCGAACCCATCCAAACGCCCACATCCTCCGACGCTACCTGGGCGGCAATGTCGAGCCTCAGCCGGACTTCCGCCTGCGCCTGGAGTCCTCCGATAGCGATGGACACGCGATTGAACACCAGGGGACCGCCCTGGAACCCGGCGATCAGATCCTTCTCTGCACCGACGGCCTGACCGATCTGGTTCGCGATGAGGAGATTCGGGCCGCATTGCTCAAGGGCCCGCCGGCCGAATCGACGGCCGCCCTCGTCGTCCTGGCACGGGCCCGCGGCGGGCACGACAATATCACGACGATCGTCTTGGGCGTGCCCGGCACACCTGGCGCAACGCCGCGACGGCGGGCGCCGCGATTCGTCGTGATCGGCGCCGCGGTCCTCGCCCTGATCGTCACGATTCTGCTCGGCCTGGCTGCGGCCTGGACGCTCGGTTTCTGGCCGTGGGGGTGAACACGCCGCATGCCACGCCCATCGCCAAGCCCCGCGAGGCGCGGCGGTCCGGGCGATCGCCTAGGATCGCCGGGGTCGGCTCAGGGTCAATCGCTCGACATGTCGGATCACACCGCCCAGGCGAATCTTGTAGGCTTCATCCCCCCTCATGAAGTCGACCGCGGTCAGGCCCCGCTCAGTTGCCTCGCGGATCAAGTGGCCGAGGAGCGCCCACCCGGGCGAAAGCCCGTGGTATTTCGGGTCCAACCCCGAGTTGTAGATCCACAAGCGATCGTCGTACTCGAAGCACAAGTATGCGGCGGCCGGCTTTCCCCCGATCTCAAGGAACTCCAGCCGCAGCCAGCCGTGTATGGAGGCTGCCGCCGCCAGGGCGTGGAAAGCCTTCCGCATCGGCTCGGTCAGGAAGCGAGCCTTGGCCTCGTCGGTCGACATCAAACGAAGGAACTCGTCTACAAATCGGGGAAGTTCTTCGCCGCCGGGGGCGCGAACGAAGGCGGACCCGTCCGGATGTTCGGCCGCTCGGCGCATCTTCCGTCTGAGCTCGTGGCGTTGCTTCTTGTCGAGGCGCGACAGGTAGCCTTCCCAGCCATCGCCAAGCCCGACGATGGGGGCCGGCTTCACTCGTTGTCTCTCGGCGGTCCATCCTCGACGCTTCGCGTGCGCCTCGAAAGCGGCCAGCGCCGGCGACCCTTCGAGGAGATTCCACAAGTCGAGCATCTCGACACTTTCCGGACGTCCGGATTCGATCGCCTCCAGGAGCGAGCTGACAAACTCGTCGAGATCGTCCTCGGGGCAGAGGACGTCCAGGTAGTCGGCGATTTCGCTCGTCCCAACAAGCTGAAGGACGGCGGGCCGGGATCGGGTTCGAAAGAGCGGTGCGGCGGCCTGCAGGCGACCGTCGGCGCTCCGGCCAAGCGCGACCTGCAATTCTCCGTCCGGCCACTCCCCTCCGCCGAGCGTCGTCCACCAGGCTTCCAGGAATTCCGCTCGCAGAAAGGGCAGATTCAAAGCGGAGCGCGCCAAGAGCGTGTTCCACTCGTCGGCCATTCCGGCCCAGGTCTTGGGATCCTGCAGGAAGGTGATCTCCATGCTTGGCCGCCGATTGTACTTGGGGGGTTCCCTATGGCGCCATCACGCCAGGCGGCCCGCATCTTGCATCGTCACCCGCGGGCTGTCCGCCCTGTGTAGAATCTATGCTGTGACTATGCTGGAAGCCGACGTCGCTCTGATCCACATTGCCGGGGGTGATGCCCGCGTCAGCCCTCCGCCGGGAACCCTGGCGCTGACGCCGCCGCGCCGTTCTGCCCGCGGGCGAAACGAGGATATGCTGTTCCTCAGCCTCGGCGCCTCCGGGTCGGCGGTGCCGGCGCCGAGCCCCGTGGACTCGCTGGCGCGGCAGGCCTCCCAGGCATTCTTCGGGACGCCGGGGACCGTCACCGCCGCCCTGCGCGAAGCCGCGGCCGAAATCAATCAGCGCCTGTTGGCGATCAATCAGCAGGAAGGCGTAGCCTCCCACCTCGAAGGTCGACTGGTGGCCGCCGTCCTGCGCGGTCAAGACCTCTTCATCGCCCAATGCGGACCCGGACAGGCGATCCTGGTGCGCGCCGGACAGATCACGCGGTTCTCCTCCGAAGAGGCCAACGCCCGGCCGTTGGGCGTCTCGGTCTCTCCGCACGTGCGATTCCATCACGCGCAGGTACGCGCCGGGGACCTGGTGATCCTGACTACGTTTCCGCCTCCGTTGTGGTCCGACCCGACGGTTTCGGGCCTTGCAGATCTCGAGCCGGCCCAGGCGGTCGAGAGGCTTGTCGCCGCCAGCGGTCAGGATCTGACCGGAATGCTCCTCCGGTTGGCAGAGCCTTCGGTTGCGCCAGGACGTGTCTCCTTGGCGTCGCCGGTCGCGACCGCGGTCTCCACCGAGGCGCCGCGCGCCGAGACGGGTGCCGAGGCTCCCCGCCGCGGCCTCCGCCGCCAACCGTCAGGCCGCTCACAGGCGGTCCGTCAGGCGGTGTATCTCCTAACCCGCCCCTTCGCCCAGATCGGCCAGGCGGCTGCCCGAGTCGTTCCGGCGCTTGCCCCCGCAACGCCGCGCACGGCGCCGCCGCCCGCCGTACTGGCAGCCACCGCAATCGCCGTCCCCCTGGTCGTCGTCGCCCTGGTGACTGTGGTCTACCTGCGGCGCGGTCGCGGCGAACAGTACCAGCAGTTCCTCAGCCAAGCCCAGACCGCTGTGGTGGCGGCCCAACTGAAGCCATCGCTCGAAGAAGCTCGGCCCGATTGGGAAGCCGCGGCGCAATGGGTTGCCGAGGCTGAGCGCTACGGCGATACCCCCGAGCTCGAGGCCCTGCGCACGGAAGTCCAGGCCGCCCTCGATCAACTCGAGAACCTGACCCGCTTGGAATTCGCTCCCGCCGTCAGCGGCGGATTCGGCCCGAGGGCCCGCATCCGGGCGGTCGCGGCTACCTCGAATGATCTCTATGTTTATGATGAGAGCGTCCCCGAAATCTATCACGCCTGGTTCACCGGGCGCGCCTACGAGATCGACCGAGACTTCGATTGTATTGAGACCCTCCGGCCGAGCCTGGCACCCGGCCGGATCGTCGACGTCATGATCCAACCCGAGCCGGGCGCGCTCGGGACCCAGGGCGTGGTGGCTGTCGACTCGACCGGGGCGCTGGTCTACTGCGCGCCCGGGAGTCTTCCGGCCGCAGGGAACCTGACGCCTCCCGACACCGGATGGGGCCAGCTCAAGGCCGTCGACTTGAGCGGCGACTACCTTTACGTCCTCGATCCCAAGGCCAACCAGATCTGGATCTACGCGGCGGCGGACGGCCTTTTCGTCGGGACGCCGGCGATCTACTTCACCGAGGTCATCCAGAGCCTGAACCACGCCGTCGATTTGGCGGCCACCCAGGATGAGCTCGTCATCCTGTACGACGATGGCCTCGTGGATGTCTGTCGCCGCCCGCAGGAGCGGGCCCCGGACGGATCGCTGCGGATCCGGGTCGAGTGCGATCAGAACGTTCAACTGGCCGGCGCCACATCGACGCTCACCGATGTGATCTACTCCCCGCCGCCGGAGCCATCCCTGTACTTCCTCGATCCGCAGGGCGGGAGCGTGTATCAGTACAGCCTCCGGCTCGCCTATCAGGGACGGTTCCTGCCGACCCCGCCGCTCGAAGAAGAATTGACCGATCTGGCCGTCGGACCGCCGCGCGACCTCTTCCTGGCCTCCGGCGACCAGGTCTTCTTCGCCCAGCCGACGCCATGAGCACCCGCTCCCGTTGCGCGGGTGGCGCCCGCAAGGTCGGCTTTGACACCCCTACGGCAGGGGGCTACAATCGCCGACGCTGCTCCTCAGGAGGGCCAACGTGAGCCGGTGGCAGGGAAAGTACGTCATCGGACTGACCGGCAACATCGCCACAGGCAAGAGCGTCGTCCGCAAGATGCTCGAGCATCTGGGCGCATACGGCATCGACGCCGACGCCCTGGCGCATCGTGCCATGGCCAAGGGCGCCCCGGGCTACAACCTGGTACTCAAGTCGTTCGGCGACTGGATCCTGGATGAGGAAGGTCAGATCGACCGCGCCCGCATGGCGAAGATCGCCTTCTCCGATCCGGACGCGTTGCAGCGCCTGGAAGCCATCGTCCATCCGCTGGTCGCCCATGCTGTCGATCTGCTGATCCGCCGCGCCAAGCAAAGCATCGTTGTCATCGAGGCGATCAAGCTGCTCGAATCGGACCTGGCCTCCGGTTGCGACACGGTGTGGGTCGTGGATGCCTCCGAGGAGCTGCAGATCGCCCGATTGATGCACAAGCGCAATATGTCGGAGGCCGCGGCACGGCAGCGCATCGCCGCCCAGAGCCCGCAGGCGATGAAGCTGCGGGCCGCCAAGGTCGTCGTTCGCAACGACGGATCGTTCGAGGAGACGTGGAACCAAGTCCAGGTCGCGTGGGGCAAGCTACCTCGCGTCGAGGAGGCTTACCTGCCTCCACCGCCCCCGACTCGGCCAGGCCAGCTCGCCGTCCGCCGCGGCCGACCGCAGGACGCCGACGACATCGCCCGGTTCATCACTCGGGTGAGTCACGGCAAGAAGCGAATGACACGCCAGGACGTCATGGCCGCGTTCGGCGAGAAGGCGTACCTGTTGATCGAACGCGGCGACAAGTTGGCCGGGGTTGCGGGATGGCAGGTGGAGAACCTGGTCACCCGGATCGATGAGCTGTTCTTCGAACCGGGCCTGCCCCTCGATCAGGCCATCCCGGCGTTGATGGAAGCCGTCGAAGCCGCCTCCGGCGAACTCCAGAGCGAAGCCTCACTGCTCTTCCTCCCGCCCTACCTCGCCCAGCACGCCGGTACATGGCGATCGGTCGGGTACAAACCGGAAACGATCCAGGGCCTGGGCGTGCGCGCCTGGCAGGAAGCCGCCGTCGAGTCGATGCCCCGCGGCGCCTCCTTGTGGTTCAAGCGGCTGCGCGAAGACCGGGTCCTGCGTCCGCTCTAGCCCAAGGGGTCATCCGGAAAAGAAGAGACGCCCGCCAATAGGCGGGCGTTTCCGTCCTTCACGCGATCCGGCGGGCCGCAGCCTGCCCGAGCTCAGTACCAGATCAAGAACGAGTCGCGGGTCAGCGCCTGTATGCGATCGAGGACGACGGTGATGTCGAGGGTCGCCGTCAAGCCGCGCGGCTCGCCCTGGTACTCGAAGGTGATCCGGCTGACGCCCCGCTCGTCGGTGGCGGGCATCAGGAGGATGCGGTCGGCGGCGGCCAGGTGCACGGTCAGGACGACCGTCGCCCCCGGCACCGGATTGTAGTTCTGGTCGCGCACGGCCACGAACACCTCTTGCTTTCCGTCAGGACCTAGAACCGGATGACGGACCGAGACCCGCGGCCGCAACTCGAGGACCTCATAGAGCAGCCGGTCGGTGGGGAGCCGCGGACGGAGGAGCTCCGGCTCGTAGCCCATGAGTGCGAAGTGGTCCCGTCCCAGCGTCGCCGGTCGGACCTGGCTGCCTTCGCTCACCTCCGGATACCAATCCAGGCGGAACGCCTGGAAGTACTGGATGATCCGCTCTCCTTCCAGCTTGAACTCTGAGATCGGGTACCCGAAGAGGGCCGGGCCCCCGTTGGCCAGGTAGTAGTCCAGGAAAGCATGACAAACCGCGTGGCCCGACTCGGGGAAGTAGCGGCAGGTGGCATCCGCCGAAGCCGGGATCTGGTCCGCGGCCAGCGGCGGCTCCCAGCCGCCGAGGGCCTCCCCAAGGGCGCTCAGACGCACACCGACGAAGCCGGAGCCTTGATCCGGCGCCAGCTCCAGGCGGGCGTTCTCCAGGTACTGAATCTGCCATCCGCTGCGGGGATCGATGAATGAATCCGTGATCGGATACCCCAGGATGGCTTCCCCGCCGTGGTCGTCGAAGAAGGCGACGAAGCGGGCATCCAGGGTGTGCCCGGTCTCCGAGTAGTAGCGCCCCCCCTCCTGCGCATCGGCCGCCGCCGGCACACCCAGCAGCACCAGGATCACCAGGGCCAGCAGGTTTCGTCGCAACCCGGCGCTCCTCCTCCGAGGATTATCGCGCAGGCGCATCCTCGTCCTCGCCAAGGCGGATCCGGACATACGACTCGTAGCGTCCCGGATCGACCCGCCCTTCCTCAACCGCCCGCACAACAGCGCAGTCCGGCTCATGCAGGTGCGAACAGTCGCTGAACGCGCAATCCTGGACCAGCGGGCGCAGTTCCCGGAAGTATGCGTCGACCTCTTCCGGCTCGATATCCCACAGGGCAAAGGCCTTCAGCCCGGGGGTATCGGCGACGTGCCCCCCCTCCGATAGAGGGATCAGTTCGGGAAAGACCGTGGCGTGACGCCCCTTGCCGGTCGCCTGGCTCAGCTCCTGCGTGGGCAAGCCCGCCCCGGGCTGGATCGCATTGAGCAGGCTCGACTTCCCGACGCCGGACTTGCCGGCCAGCGCGCTCACCCTTCCCCGGAGCTGCTTTCGAAGCTCGGGGATCCCCTTGCCGCTCTTGGCCGACACATAGAACACCGGGTACCCGAGTTCCTCATAGATCCCGAAGACACCCGCAGCGGCCTTGCGGCCCGTCAGGTCGATCTTGTTGACGATGATCACTGCCGGGAGCGCCTCCCGCTCGGCGGCAACCAACAGGCGGTCGAGCAGCCGCAGATTCGGTTCGGGTTCGGCCGCGGCGAAGACGAACGCGACCTGATCCGGGTTGGCCAGAAGGATCTGCTCGCGCTTCCCGCTCGGGGCTCGCCGCGAGAGCACCCGCGCCCGCGGCTCCACGGACTCGATCACGCCGACCCCTGGCTCCAGCAAGCTGACCTGAACCCGGTCGCCGGCGGCGACGACATCGCTTTCCAGACGTCGCTGGGTGAGACGCCCGCGCATCTGGCACCGCACCATTCCGGCGTCAGTCTCGACGTCGAAGAAGCCGGACTGGGCACGCAGGATTAGGCCGGAGATCGATTCGTCTTCAGGCATCGCCTCAAGGAGCGGGGGTTTCCGTGGCGAGAAGGTCTTCGGGCCCCGGCTCCGGGGTCGGGGTGCGCGTGACCCCGATCTGCGACTCCCACGGATAGGGCATGAACGGCTGGCCAAAGAAGTAGGCCTCGAGGACGCGGCGGAAGATTGGCGCGGCCCAGTCGGAGCCCTGTCCCTGGTTCTCTACCAGGACGACGACGGCAATATCGGGTTGGTTCTCCCGGCCTTCGTTCGTGTACCCGGCGAACCACGCGTGGGGATCTTCGATCCCGCTCTCGGCCGTGCCGGTTTTCCCATGAACCGTGATCGGAAAGTTCAAGAATCGCCGATAGGCGGTCCCTCGCGGCGAGCTCACGACCTGACCCATCGCCTGCTGGATGTAGGCGAGGTTCTCGCGTGAGACCGGCAGGGTGCCCTGGGCGACCGGCTCGAACTGGTGGGAGACCACCCCTTCCGCATTCTGGATTCGCTCGACCATCTGCGGCTGGTAGAGCGTCCCCCCGTTGCCAATGGCGGCGATGTACCGCGCCGTCTGCAGAGGCGTGGTGTTCAGCGCCGACTGGCCAATGGCGAGCTGCATCGAATCCCCAACCGCCCAGTCGGTTCCGGTGGAGGCTTGCTTCCATTCGGGATCGGGTACGAGGCCCTCCCACTCATCGATCTCGATCCCGGTCTCCTGTCCGAGCCCGAAGGCCTTGGCCATGTCGGGGAGAGCCGTCTGGAAACCGGAGTTGAACAGGTCGACCCCGATGTGCCAGAAGTAGGGATTGCACGACCGTTCGAGGCCCTCCATCAGCGTGATCTCCCCGTGCGGAGGCAGCTCGGCCTCCACGGTCCAGTCGTAGAAGGTCGGGCCGAGCTCGGTGAACTCGGCATTGCACGTGTAGACCGACCCGGGCCTGTACAAACCCGATTCGAGACCGGACGCCATCGTGATGGTCTTGAAAACCGAGCCCAGGGGATACCCCGAGACGGTCGCGCGGTTGAGCAATGGAAGGCTCAGGTCGTTGAAGATGTCGGAGAGGCCGTATTGCCAGTTCGGGTTCTTCGTGTCGAATAGGTTGGGGTCGAACCCGGGCGACGCGACCAGCGCCAGGACTCGCCCGGTGTCGCGCTCAAGGACGACGATCGCCCCACGGAAGCCGGCGATCGCCTGCTGCGCCTGCCGCTGCAGATCGCGATCGAGGGTGGTGTAGACCGCCTGGGGAAGCTCCGGGTCGACCGTGATGACGGTCCCGACTGGACGGCCCTCGGGATCCATCACGTACAGGGTGCCGCCTGGCTTGCCGCGCAACTGGTCCTCGAATGCCGCCTCCAGGCCAAGCTGTCCGACGAATTCGTCGCCGCGGTAGCCAAGCCCCTGGTACTCCGCCAGATCCTCCTGAGTGATCTGAGCGACGTACCCGACCGACTGCGGCGCCAGGCCGCCGTTGGGATAGTAACGGGTGGTGTATTCGGTCCATCGCACGCCGCCGGTTCCCGCCAGGGTGTCCTGGACCGGGCGGAAATCCTCAATCGAGACCTCCCCCAGGGGCACGAAATACGAGCCCGGCGGGTAGTTCTCGTAGAGGGCGCGCAGGCTGTCGGGGTTGCGGCCAAGGAGCCGACTGAGGACCCGCAGCATCGTGTCCTGCGCGTCCTCATCCCCCAGGATCCCGGTATCGATCCACAGCGCCACGGCGTCGGTCTGGGTGGCCAGGCCCAGACCATTGCGGTCGTAGATGTTGGCCCGCGTCGGAGTCACGTAGTCGGCGTACAACGTGTTCCCGCCGACTAGCTCCGGAAGGATCGCCGCCTCGCTCCAGGCGATGCGCCAATCATCTTCCGCCCGGGTGAGGTCGACATAGGTCTCCCGGATGATGTCGCCGAAGACGGCGCTGTGGAGATTGAGCCGATAGCGAACCTGGGCGGCCTGCGGGTTGACGAGCGAGGACACGATCTCGTGGTCCAGGCCGGTCAGGGCGGCGGCGCGCCAAACGTCGGCGTAGCGCTTCTCGAAGTCCTCGAAGCGGACCGCGTCCTGAGTCAGCGGACTCAACTCGGCGTACATCGCGGCGTAGTCCTGCGCCGCCCAGGCCTCCAGGAACCGCTCCGCGACGATCTCCGAGTCGGGCGCGGCGACCGAAGTAATCGCCGGCGTTGGCAGCTCGGCCGGTGGCGCGTCGGTCGACCGGCCGCACGCGGCCACGCCGATAAGCACCAGGGCGGCCCAGCCACCGGCGCGCCTCATTGGGAACCGTCCAGGATCATGGGATAGATGCCGCAGGCGTAACCGGTGTGCGCCATGCAGGCCGCCGGGACGTCAGCCGGCGGTTCGACCCCGACCGGCCGCAGGCTCCGCACGACATGACACAGCGGCAATCCCATGACATTCGCGAAACACTCTCGGAAGCGCGACATATCCACCGGTTCGAAGACGCCGTCCTGGATCCCGTAGCCGCCGGCCTTGTCGAACGGGCCGCCGAGGGCGATGTACGAATCGATCTCGGCATCGCTATAGGCTCGCATCGGGACGATCGATTCGCACGTGTCATCGCTCAAGCGGTCATCCGGCGTTCGGATCGCGATCGTCGTCACGACCCGGTGGGTTCGACCGCGCAGGGTCGTCAACATGCGTCGGGCTTCGACGGGGTCGGCCGGCTTGCCCAGGAGCCGACCGCCATCGACGACGGTCGTATCCGCGGCCAGGACGATTTCGCCATCCTCCGCACTCGCCGCCTTCGCCTTGGCCCGCGCCAAACGACGAGTCAGGACAGCGCCGGACTCGTTCTCGGCCGGGGCCTCGTCGATGGCCGCCGGGCGCGGGCGAACAGACCAGCCGGTGAGGCCGATCAAGGTGTGACGCCGGGGGGAAACTGAGGCCAAGGCGATGACCATACCTTTGCGCACTCCGGCGGTCACGCGCCTACGTCCCATCGCAACGCGAAACCGCGGCCGGAACCGGGTTGCGCGGCATTATAGCATTCGGCCTCCCCGGAAACCCGGGGAGTCGATGTTAGAATGCGGTGAGAAGCTTCAGCGGCTCCAGCGAAGCGACGCTCCCCTACCCTCCCCGATGGCTCCCGACAGACGACTCACCCTGGCGTACGTCGCGATCGCGATTGGCATCGTCTCACTCGGGTTCTCGGCCGTCTTCGTCCGGTGGGCGGCTGCCCCCGGCCCGGTCACCGGCTTCTACCGGATGGCGATCGCCACAATGATCCTGATACCGCTGGCCGCCGTCCGCAACGGCGATCCAAGGCGCTGGTCCACCGCTGGGATCCGCCTGGCCGCGATCGGCGGCGCGTCGCTCGCGATGGACCTCGCCCTGTGGAACACGGCTGTGCTGTACACCTCGGCCGCCAATGCCACGCTGCTCGCCAACACCGCCCCACTATGGGTGGCGGTCGCCGCCGCCCTGTTCTTCCACGAGCGCCTTCGGCCGCGGTTCTGGCTCGGCCTTGGGCTCACCCTGGCGGGCGCGGCAGCCGTCCTGGGAGCGGACTTCCTTGAGGACTTCCATCTCGGTGTCGGGGACCTTCTGGCGATCGCCGCCGGGATCTTCTACGCCGGCTACTATCTGGCGACCCAATTCGGCCGCCGTCACCTCGGATCCCTTCCCTATGTGACCGCCGCCGGGACGTCGTCATCGCTGGTGCTGATCACGATGGTCCTGATCCTCGGTCTCCCGCTCACCGGCTATCCGACTGAAACTTGGCTGGCCTTCCTGGCCTTGGCGCTGATCCCCCAAGTGCTCGGCTATCTCACTGTGGGATATGCCCTCGGACATCTGCCCGCTTCACTCGTGGCCCCCACAATGGTGGGGCAGCCCGTTGTGACTGCCCTGTTGGCGATTCCTCTGCTTGGGGAACCTCTCTCGGCGGTGCAGTGGGTGGGAGGCGCCGCGGTCCTCGCAGGGATCATCCTCGTCCACCGATCGCACGGACCGCTGCGGAGGGACCAGAGAGCGGTCGCCGAAGGGTCGGGGACACCCAAAGCCGTCGCGGGGTAGCTTGGCAGGCGGACGGCCTACGGTCTGGAGAGGCCGTCCTAGTTCAGCTCGGGGTCGAGGACGCTCGATCCGGCTGCTTCCGCACCGGGGCGGTAGGTCTTGGTACGCAAGAGGTGGACGGTCACCGCAACGGCGATCGCCACCAACACGCCCCGGACCCACCAGCTGGAAACCGCCAAAGCCGCCGAGAGGCCGATGACGATCCACAACAGGCTGATCGTGATGACCTTCTCTCGCAAGGGGATTCCCCGACCTTCACGGTAGTTTCGCAGGTACTCCCCGAACCAGCGGTTCGTATGAAGCCATGCGTAGAACCGGTCTGAGCTGCGGGCGAAGAAGAACGCCGCCAGCAGGAGGAACGGCGTCGTCGGAAGCAAAGGGAGGAAGATCCCCACGAGGGCCAGCCCGACACTCAGGAAGCCGAGGAACATCAAGAGATAGCGGATCGGGGCGCGCACACCGGGATTGTATCAGCGGGCCATCGAGGAAGCCGATGGATCTTTCGGAGCCCGCGAGATACTCGGGATCGGGCCGCTCGCCCCGCCGCGGTCCCTCGAGGCAGGCAAGGTTGCCGACCGCTGGTAGAATGCCGCCATGGATCTCTTCGAGCACGCGCTGCGGGAGCGTCTCGGGCGAGAAGCGCCGCTCGCCGCCCGCATGCGACCGCGGACGCTCGAGGAGTTTGTCGGTCAGGACGAGATCGTCGGCCCTGGCCGTTTGCTGCGTCGGGCGATCGAGACCGACCGTCTGTTCTCATCGATCGTCCTCTGGGGGCCTCCCGGCTCCGGGAAGACTACCCTGGCCGGGATCATCGCCCAACGGACACAGTCCCATTTCGAGACCATCTCGGCCGTCCTGGCCGGGGTTGCCGAGCTCCGACGCGTCATCGCTGAAGCGCGGGAGCGCCGGAGTCTGCACAACCAGCGCACGATCCTATTCGTCGACGAAGTCCATCGTTGGAACAAGGCCCAGCAGGACGCGCTCCTTCCCCACATCGAGGTCGGGACGATCACCTTCATCGGCGCCACGACCGAGAATCCGTACTTCGAGGTCATCGGCGCCCTGGTGTCGCGGTCACGCATCTTCCAGCTCCGGCCGCTCAGCGACGCGGACGTTCGCTCGATCTTGCAAGCGGCCCTGGCCGACCGCGAGCGCGGCTACGGAAACCGCGCCGTGGCCGTCGATGAGGCCGCGATGGAGCACCTGGTCCGCGTCGCCGGAGGCGACGCGCGCAACGCCCTGAACGCCCTCGAGCTCGCCGTCGAATCGACCCCGGCCGACGGCGAGGGTCGGGTGCGGGTCACCCTGGCGGTGGCGCAGGAATCGATCCAGCGGCGGGCGGTGCTATACGATAAGGACGGCGACGCCCACTACGACACGATCTCGGCCTTCATCAAGTCGGTGCGCGGCTCCGATCCCGACGCCGCCCTGTATTGGCTGGCCAAGATGCTCTACGCCGGCGAGTCGCCGCGTTTCATCCTCCGCCGGCTCCTGATCCTCGCCGGCGAAGACATCGGCCTCGGCGATCCGATGGGGCTGGTGGTCGCCTCGGCGGCAGCCCAGGCCTTCGAATACGTCGGCCTCCCGGAAGGCGTGTATCCGATCGTCGAGGCCACGCTCTACCTGGCGACGGCGCCCAAATCGAACAGCGCGACCGCGTACTTCAAGGCCTATCGAATGCTGGAAGACGCGGGCGAGGTCGCCGTGCCCCAGCACCTGCAGGATGCCAACCGCGACGCCGCCGCCCTTGGCCACGGAGACGGCTACCAGTATCCCCACGAGTACGATGGCCACCACGTCGGCCAGCAGTATCTGCCCCCCGCTCTCCTGGGGACCTACTTCTACCGCCCGTCCGGAGAGGGCTACGAGGCGGCCGTCGCCGAGCGGCTCGAGCGCTGGCGGGCCGCCCAGCGACGCGCCCTCGGGATCGAGGCGACGTTCGAGCCGGCCGACATCCCGCAGACCGAGATCGACGCGCTCAAGCGGCAACACACCGCCCGATCCCGATGACGACCGTGTACCTGATCCGTCACGGAACCAACGACTGGCTCGGTCGGCGTCTCCCCGGGTGGAGCCCGGACCTCCACCTCAACCCCCTCGGGATGGCCCAGGCCGAAGCCCTTGTCGGACTCTTGCGGGAGGTTCGGTTCGAGGCGATCTACTCGAGCCCCTTGCCGCGCGCCGTTGAAACCGCGCGCCCCCTGGCGCGCGCCCGCAGACTGCCGGTTCGCCGGCGGGTCGGCCTGGCCGAGATGAAGGTTGGTTCGTGGCAGGGGCAACCGCTGCGCCGGCTCCGCCGTCGGAAGCTGTGGCCGGTCATCCAATTCACGCCCTCCCGGGCGAGATTCCCCGGCGGCGAATCGTTCGTCGAGGCGAACGCCCGCGTCGTCGGCGAACTCGAAGCCCTTCGCCGGGCCCACCCGTCTCGCCGCAGCGCGATCGCATGCTTCAGCCATGGGGATATCATCAAGCTCGCCGTCGCCCACGTCCTGGGACTCCCTCTGGACCTGTTCCAGCGCATCGTCATCGAGCCGGCGTCGATCACGGTCGTGCACTTCAGCGAAGGGCACGCCGTCGTCCGCAGTCTCAACGACACGCGCGCCGCGGAGGCCGCCGGCCACGGGTGATATACTCACCCTTCCGGTCCGGCTGCGACGATGGCCAGCATCGAGTTCGACCTCAATCCGGTTTCACGGCTGACGACCGGCGCCATCGGACCGCCGGGGAAGCGCGTCTTCTACCTCCAGGCCCGGCAAGAGTCGACCCTCGTCACCTTGATCGTTGAGAAGGCCCAGATCCAATCCCTGGCGGTCGGCCTTGGCCAGTTCCTCGAGGAGTTGGGCGCCCAGTATCCGGATCTTCCCGAACCGATCGCCGAGTACGATGAGGCCGACATGCAGCTCGAGCAGCCCATCGAGCCGGCCTTCCGCGTCGGCCAGCTCGGACTCGGCTACGACCGTGCGACCGATCGGGTGGTCATCGTTGCCCACGAGCTCCAGCCGGAAGGTGCCGATCCCGAAGAGGGTGGCGTCGCGCGATTCTGGTGCTCGCGCGCTCAGCTCCTGGCCATGGGAAGCTGGGGCCTCGAGCTCGTCGGCCGCGGCCGGCCGATCTGCGGCAACTGCGGGGAGCCGATCGATCCGGAGGGGCACTTCTGCCCGCGCAGCAACGGGCACAAGCACTAGCGATCGCGTGCAACCCAAGCACCGCCGCGCCCGACTCCTCGCTGGCCGCTCCCTCTCAAACACCGCGACAAGACTCCACGATGGCCGCCCACGATCGACCGTTCTCCCCTCACCCCGGCGAAGGCTCGATGGGTGATCCCCAGACCGAACGGATCCTCCGGGAAGGAACTCTCCACCTGGAAGGCGAATTCCTTTGGGGTTCGAACTACACCTTCCTTGTTCGGGCCGTCCATCCCGCCGGCGAGCGGCTGGCGGTTTACAAGCCCCGCCGCGGCGAGCGGCCCCTGTGGGACTTCCCAGAGGGCTCCTTGGCGGCGCGCGAAGTCGCCGCTTACGTCGTCTCCGAAACGTTGGGTTGGGCGTTGGTGCCGCTGACCGTCCTGCGCGACGACGGGCCGGCAGGCGCGGGATCTCTGCAGGAATTCCTCGATCTCGATTTCGACCGCCACTACTTCTCGTTCACCCCCGAAGAGAAGGACCGCCTGCGGCCGGCCGCACTGTTCGACCTGCTGGTCAACAACGCCGACCGCAAGGCCGGTCACATCCTGTTCGGACCCGACGGCCACCTGTGGCTCATCGACCACGGGATTTGCTTCCACCCTGAGGACAAGCTTCGGACGGTGATCTGGGATTTCGCCGGCCAGCCGATCCCCGCTTCGCTGCTTGCCGACATCGACCGCGCCCGCCAGAGTTGGACGGATTCGTCGCCGGCTCGGCAGCAACTCGAAGGGTTGCTCTCCTTCGACGAGGTCGAAGCCCTGCTTCAGCGCGCCGGGCACCTCCTGGGACATCCGGTCTTCCCCCATCCCGGCCCCGGTCGACCCTTCCCCTGGCCTCTCGTCTGAGGCGCAGGGTCCGCCGGGCCGGGGTTGTCGGCCGCCGCCGCCACTGGGATAATGGCCCCCGAACATTCGACCGCCAGGAGCGCTGACGTGGAATCGACCCCCGAAACGGCCGAGGCGCCGCGACGACTCGACGGGCTACTCTCCGGACGCCTGCGGATGGACTGGCTCTTGGCGATCTTTGCCGTGATCGTCGGCCTGGCCATCCTGACCCGCTTCGCCGGCCTGGGCACCCGGGTCATGAGCCACGACGAGACGACGCACGTCTACTTCTCGTGGCTTCTCGAGCAGGGACGAGGCTACAGCCACGACCCGCTTTCCCACGGGCCTCTCCAGTTCCACCTGCTGGCCCTCTCCTACTTCCTGTTTGGCGACAATGACGCCTCCGCCCGAATCCCGGCGGCGGTTGCCGGGATTCTGGCAGTTGGCCTGATCTGGCCGTTCCGGCGCTGGATCGGCCGTGCCTCGACAGCAGTGACGGCAGCGCTGATGTTCGCCTCGCCGTTCATGCTGTACTACGGCCGATACGCCCGGAATGAAGCCTTTGTCGTCGTCGAGGCGCTTGTGATGTTCTGGGCGGTTTTCGCCTATCTCGAGAAGCGCCGATCCTCGGCCCTTTACCTCCTGGCCGCCTCGCTCTCTCTTCACTTCTGCACCAAGGAAACGGCCTACATCTATGCTGCCCAGCTTCTGATCCTCCTTGCCGTCCTATTCTTCTGGGAGGCGCTGCGCAAATCCTGGGAGTTTGGATCGCGCCGGACCTTGTTCATCATCGGAGCCGGCGCGGCCGCGATTGGTGGCGGCCTGGCAATGGCGCTCTTCCTCGCGGCCCGAACGGCGGCGAAGGACTCCGCCACCCTGGCAGCTTCGCCCCTGGTCGGGATGGGCGCCCTCCTTGGACTGGCCGGCGCGATCCTCGCATTCGCCATGCTCCTACTGAACTTCGGCTCGCGACTCCGGAAAGAGTTCCCGGCCTTCGACCTTCTTATCCTCACCGGTACGCTGA
>DATIPT010000167.1:0-68635 GCA_035471625.1 Anaerolineales bacterium | reverse complement strand
GACCAACATCGTCTTCATGGGCATGGGCGAGCCCTTTCACAATTACGAGGCGAGCCTGGATGCGGTCAACCGGCTCACTGATCCGGAGGGGCTGCGCTTCGGGGCACGCCGGATCACCCTTTCCACGGTCGGGATCGTGCCAATGATCCGCCGATTCACCGAAGAGCGCCGACAGGTCAACCTGGCCGTGTCGCTTCATGCCGCGACCGACGCACTGCGCGACGACCTCGTCCCGATCAACCGCCGCTATCCCCTGGCTGAGCTGTTCGAGGCGTGCCGAGACTATGTGCGCGTCACACGCCGACGGCTGACGTTCGAATGGGCGCTGATCCAGAATCTTAACGACGGGCAGGACCAGGCCCGCGCCCTGGTTGAGCGGATCCAGGGGATGCTCTGTCACGTCAACCTCATTCCCCTTAATCCGACCCAGGGCTTCGCCGGCGGCGCGCCCGACCCGGCACGCGCCGAAGCCTTTCGGGCGGCCTTGGCCGCGGCCGGACTCTCCGTCACGCTTCGGGTTCGGCGCGGGATCGACATCCAGGCCGGCTGCGGTCAGCTTGCCGGCCGAATGGCTGCGGACGCCCCGTCCCCCGGCACCGATAGCGTCCTGGGGTAAGATTGGCCGTCCGAGGACTGACGACAGCAGGAAGCCGCCATGGGTGAAGATCGACGCCTGGCAGCGCTGGAAGGGGCCTACCAATCGTGGGTAGATTGCATCGAGGGGCTTCCAGAGGAGAAGTTCTTGGCCGGGATGGAAGCCGGAACGCCGCGCGACCTTGCGGCGCGTCTGATCGGTTGGAATCAGCTGGCCGTGCTCGGGGCGCAGAGCATCCTGCAAGGCAAGCCGCCCGCTCACCACAAGGACTTTGGGAGCGGCTATGCGAACGTCAACCGCGACCTTGCCGCCCACGAGCCGGGGACCGACCGAAAGGCCTTGCTGGCGAAGCTGGCCTCAACCGAGCGGCAAGCGGTCGAGTTCTTTCGTTCCGTTGGCGTCGAGGCCTGGAACCAGGATTTCGGGGTCCGACACCCGGATGGCGGCCCAGCGACAGTGCGGCGCTGCCTCGAGGAGTTGACCCGGGACTACCTCAACGCGACCGATGAAGTCCTAACCTGGCTCGCCAACCCCTGACCGCTCGAGGATCCTGATGACCCCTCAGCCCGACCCTAAAACCCTGCCTGCCGAGATGGCCGCGCTGAGGCCTCGTCTCGGCGAAGTCGTTGAGCTCCTGGACCGGAAGGCCGATCACAGCTCCGTCCTTCTGTCCTCCAGGCACGGCATGAACATCACGGTCGAATCTGAAGAAGAGTCGATCTCCGAGCTCCCCCGCTCTGCCGGGATGGTCGCCTCAAGTCTGGCCGGGGGAACCTTGTTCGAGAAGTCCGTCGCCGGTTTCCATCCTGATCGGCTGATGGACGCGGGAAACGACCTTGCCGGTAGTCTGCCCGGTCGGTCAAATGGATCTCCGGCCGGCTCGGCGGTCCCACAGGACTTCTTCACTCTGGCCGAAATCCCGGTCTCCAGCCTGACCCTGCAGGACAAGCTCGAGCGGTGCCGCGACCTGCGCCAGCGGCTGGCCTCCCAGGACCAGCGGATCGTCAATGCCCGGGTCTTGTACACGGAGTACGGAGAAGCGTCGGTCTACCGAAGCCGGACCTCCGATCTCGCACAGGCCATCCAGCGGGTCCGCCTTCAGGTGATGGTGATCCTCGCCGACGGCGGCGAGGTCCGGTGGAATATCAAGAGCAAGGGAGGAAGCGGGGGCTGGGAGTACCTGGACTACTCCGACGAGGAGCTGGACACCCTGGTCCGCAGCGCAGCCCGACTTTTCTCATCGGAACGCATTGAGCCGGGCGAGTACACGATCGTCAGCGGCCCGGGCGTCTCCGGGGTCCTGGCGCATGAGTCCTTCGGGCACGGCGTCGAAACCGACCTGTTCCCCAAGGAGCGGGCGCGATCGTACGACTACCTGGGAAAGCGGGTCGGCTCCGACCTGGTATCGATCTACGATGATCCCAGCATGCCGGGGGGCTACAGCTCGTACTTCTTTGATGATGAGGGCATGCTGTCATCGCCGACGGCGATCGTCGAGGACGGTATCTTCCGCAGCGGGATCAGCGACAGGGTCTCGGCGACGTCGTTGGGCCTGAAGCGGACCGCCAACGGCCGGCGGCAGGACTACACTCGCAAACCCTACGCTCGGATGAGCAACACCTTCTTCGGACCGGGAACGACAAGCCTGGAGGACATGCTGGCCCAGGTCGACCAGGGGGTCTATCTGGACCGCTGGATGAACGGGATGGAAGACCCGATGGGCTGGGGGATCCAGATCACGTGCCTTTTCGGCCAGGAGATCCGCAACGGCCGACTCACGGAGCGCGTCTTCGCCCCGGTCAGCATCAGCGGGTACGTCCCGGAGGTTCTCGGGACGATCTCGGCCGCGACCCCCGAGGTCCAGATGGACCAGGGCGTGTGCGGGAAAGGCCACAAAGAGTATGTCGTCAACAGTTCCGGCGGACCTCACCTCCTCTTGAGGGCGAACCTTGGCTGACCCACTTGCCCCTACCATCAAGGCACTTCGGCGCAGATCGGACCTGCTTGGATGGCGTGCCAAGCACAGCCGAACCCGGAGTGAACAACTCTTCAGCGGCCGCACAAGCCTCGACGCCCGCCGGGCGGCCGAGCACGAAGAAATCTCGATCGAGGTCGTCTGCCCCTCGGCGGCGTCCGACTCCGGTCCGATGTGCGGTGCTGCCGGCGCCAGCTTCGCGCCCGGGGACGATCCTGCACGGGCGATCGAGTTCGCCGTCGAGGCGGCCGGTCGGACCCGCAATCCGATCTACGACCTTCCTTCCGCTGCCCCGCTCCCGGAGGTCCCCCTGGCCGATGAGACCATCGTGAAGGACGCGGCGGCCCTTGTCGAATCGTTGCACGCTCGCCTGACGGAGGCATCCAAGGCCGACCACTCGGCACGCCTGACGCTTGCCGAGTGGTTCGCCGACACCACCGAGACGCATCTGGTGAACAGCAACGGGATCGACGCGCACCAGGCAGCCACCGAGCTCAGCCTGGAATGGATCGTCCTCGCCGGGCAGGGCCAGCGTCGGGTCGAGACCATCCTGGACCTGAGCCGCCGGCGGGCGCAAGATCTGGACGTGGAAGCGGAATGGGCGGCGGTCGCCCGCCACACCGCCGACCGCCACGAAGCCGGTCCGGCGCCCACCTACCAGGGCCCGGTCGTCCTTCACGGGCGTACGATTTCGACGTTCCTCAACAGCGGGGTCTTTGAGACGCTGGCTTCGGGGCGGGCGCGTTTCGCCAAGCTTTCCCCCTGGGAGATCGGCAAGTCTGTCCTGAAAGGGGAAACGAAAGGCGACCCGCTGACGATCTGGGCCAATCGCGTGGTGCCCTATGGGACCAACGCCAGCCGGTTCGATGCGGAAGGCATCCCCGGACAGCGCGTCCTCCTCGTCGAAGATGGGATCCTTCGATCCTACGCCGCCGGCCAGCGGTATGCGACCTATCTCCATGTGCCGGCCACGGGCGCCTTCGGCGACTTCGAATTGCCCCCCGGGAACGCCGATGCCAGCGAGCTGGTTGCGGAGCCGCACATCGAGATCGTGCTTTGGTCGTGGTTTTCCCCAAACCCGACCACCGGCGATTTTGCCGCCGAGATACGTCTCGGCTACCAGGTCGCGAACGGGGCGCGGAGCCCGTTCAGCGGCGGGATGCTCGTCGGCAACGTCCTGGAAGCGCTCGGAAACGCTCGCTGGGATCGCCAACTGGGCTTCTTCGGCGACTACCAAGGCCCACGGACGGTTCGCTTCGGCGACTTGAAGGTCGTCCCGAGCCGCGGCTAGGTCGCGTCCCCAATCCAAGCGCGCCACGCCGTACCTCCCGACCCACTGTGGGTTGTGGGCGCTGGCGGTTCTTGCCGGCCGATTCGTTGCAGGCAAGGTGTGGTCCCGATGCGGCGTACGATGGGGAACCGCCTGAAGATCATCCGGGCCGAGCACGGCTTGTCCCAGGCTGCGCTCGCAGACCTGGCAAGGGTCCGCGGCAGACGATCAACGCGGTGGAGACCGGTCGCTACGACCCCAGTCTGCCCCAAGCCTTCAAGCTCGCCCCGATCTTCGGAGCCCAGATCGAGGAACTGTTCGAGGTTGAGCAGGACAGCGCCGGGCTGGTGTGATGGGACTCACCCCACAAAGCCGTTCTGGTGCAGCCTCTCAGCCGCCGTCACCGTCAGTGGGACGGTCAGAGTGATCCGAGTACCCTTCCCAGGAGTGGAGTGGATCCGAATGACGCCGCTGACGAGCTCGGTGCGCTCGCGCAGGTTGACCATCCCCAGCGAGCCGCGCGCCTCATAGTCGGACTCGACCGCTCCCAGATCAAACCCGACGCCGTCGTCCTCGATCTCCATCTGGAAAAGGTCGCCCTCCCGGCGCAACCGGATCCAGATGTGGTCGGCCTTGGCGTGTTTGCGGGCGTTGTTGACGGCTTCTTCGGCGATGAAGAACACGACCCCTTGCTTGCCAAGCTCCATGTCGGCGGCCACGTCGGGTTCGGCCTCGACCAGAACCTCCTGGCTGTACGTCTCCTTCATCTTGGCGGCAAGCTGTTCGAAGGCGCTGACCAAGCCCTGCGATTCGAGCACCAGCGGACGCAGGGTAAACAGCATTTGCCGGATCTCCTTCGTCGTCCGCCGGGCAAGCTCTTCGATCTTGAAGAGTTCATCGGCCGCCGCCTTGACATCGCGCTCGATCAGGCGCCGGGCAAAATTGACGCGCATCGCGATCGCCGAGATTGACTGAGTCGGGCCGTCGTGGAGGTCTCGCGCCAGTTTCCGACGGGCCTCCTCATGCACCTCAGAGATACGTTCCTTCTCCTGGACCAGGTTCTGATAGAGCTTGGCGTTCTGGAGGGCCCCGATCGCCTGGTGCGACACCGCCTCGAGCAGCTCCAACCGGTCTGGAGAGAAGAGGTCCGAGCGCGGATGGGCGAAGAGCAGCACGCCGAAGGCATCCAGGCCCACAACCAACGGTAGGCACGCCGCGACCTGACAGCTGTGGAGCGCCGCCAACCGGCGGAGCTCAGGATCACGCGCCGGTTCCTGGGCAAACTGGATCACCCCGTTGCGCAGGGCGGCCTCGAGGACGCCTTCGTTCGCCGGAAAGACTGCCCGCTGGTCGACGACAGGAAGTCCGCGGGATGAGGCGATCGTCAAATCATTCGCTTCAAACAACAGCAGCGCGCTGATCAACCGACCGTCCTGCGCCCCCAAGGCGGCGGCGCCGGCGTCGAGCGAGAGATCCAGAACGCGTTCGTAGTTCAGGGTCGCCGTCAGCTCGGCCATCCTCTGGATCAGTGACAGGAGATGGTCCAGGCGCGCTTCCAGTTCGGCGACCTTGGGAGCGGGCGCAGGCTCGGATCGGGGGGCAGCCTTCGGTCGGAAGACCATCAGCCGGCGCGGCGCCTCCGCCCAAGCGGCCAGAACGAGTCCCACACGGTCCCCACTCTGAGCAAACCTTCTGCCTCGCGCATCCCGCGCGTCCTTTCGATGTCCCTGTCAGGGGCCGCGGCCCTTTCCCACGATCCGGCACGCGGCATCCTGGCATGCGGAGAGGCGGCGCTGCCACCTCCGGACAGACGTCCCCCTCCATCCAAGTATCCGGCGAAGCGTTACGGCTCCCACCTTACAGGCTGCCTACAGGGGAATCAGGCCCGAGTCGCGCACCGGGATGATGGCAGGGCAACGCCCTGGGACGGCTACCCCCAGTGTACCCGGACTGGCCTGGGTGCCCAAGCGCCGCCGCCGATTCGTGCCGCAGACCGCCCGCCGGGCACTGCTCCTTGTCAACGAATGTCGGCGACGGTATCATTGCGTGTCCAGATGGCTACGTCCCCGATCCTATCCGCATCGATCCTGGCGGCCGATTTTGCCCGGCTGGGCGACGAGATCCGGGTTGCCGCCGAGGGCGGAGCCGACTGGATCCATATTGACGTGATGGATGGCCACTTAGTGCCCAATCTGACGATGGGGCCGGTGATTGTCGAGGCCTGCCGGAGAGCAACCACCCTCCCCCTGGACGTCCATCTGATGGTCGAGCGGCCGGAAGCCTTGTTCCCTGCGTTCGCCGAGGCCGGAGCTGACTCCCTGACAGTCCACGTCGAAGCCACGGCGCACCTGCACCGTGCCCTCCAGGCGATCCGGGGCCTGGGGTTGCGGGCCGGCGTGGCGATCAATCCGGCGACGCCGCCGGTGGCGGTAGCCGAGGTCTTGAACGAGGTCGACCTGGTGTTGGTGATGACGGTCAATCCGGGGTACTCCGGGCAGGCGTTCCTTCCAGCGTGCCTCGACAAAGTCCGTCGAGTCCGGCACATGCTCGATGCCGCCGGGTCGGCGGCTCGCCTGCAGGTCGACGGCGGGATCGACGCGAACACGGGAACGCAGGCTGCGGAATCGGGAGCGGACGTCTTCGTGGCGGCTCAGGCGATCTTTCGTCACCCGGATGGGATCGCCGGGGGCCTTCGGGCGCTGCGGCAGGCGGTGGAGCCGGCACCCGCCGGATGACAGAAGAAAGAAGACGGGCCGCCTCGCGGCGGCCCGGTGGGTTCGGAAGGGGCGCGACGATCAGATCCGGCTGAGACGCTTGATGCACTTGGCACAAAGCGTCCGCTGGACCGACCGACCGTCTTCAACGACCCGCACCCGCTGGAGGTTCGGAGAGAACTTGCGCCGCGTGGCCCTCATGGAAAAGCTTCGGTTGTGTCCGAAGGTTGTCGTCTTTCCGCAGTGCGCGCACTTCGCCATCGACCGGGTTTCCTTTCCAAGCCTGGTTGTCTTGAGCGGGGCGCATCATACCACACTTGAGGGGCCCCTTCCAGGGCGCCCTCCGGAGACCCGAGCATGACGACCGAGAACGCTGCCCACGGCCGGATCACCGTCTCGACGCAGGCGATCGCCACGATCGCAAGCCGGGCTGCGCTGGGGACGTATGGCGTCGTCGGGATGAGTTCACGCAGCTTCGCCGACGGGATCGGCCAGATGCTTGTCCGTGATCCCCACCGCGGGATCGATGTCCACGCCGAGGCCGAGGCGATCCAGATCGACGCCTACGTCATCGTGGAATACGGCACGCGGGTCTCCGCGGTGGCCAACAGCGTCGCCAACAGCATTCGGTACCAGGTCGAGCATATGCTGGGGATGCCGGTGGCCGAGGTCAACGTCCACGTCCAGGATCTCCGCGTCAGCAACGTCGACTGACTCTGCAATGACCGACACGCTTCCCGCCGCCAAAGCCGCGATCCGAGTCCGCCTGCTGGAGCGCTACCGGGCCTTGGACGGGGGAATCCTGCGCCGGCTCACGCAGTATTCCCTGAGTTGGCTGCGGGCCAACCAGCAGATCGTCAACGCCTTGAACGTCTTCCCGATCCCCGACGGCGACACCGGGACCAACATGGTCCTGACGATGCAATCGGCCTGGGAAGAGGTCTCGAAGAACCCCGACTCGGGCGTCGGCTCGATCGCCCACTCGCTTGCCCATGGCGCCCTGATGGGCGCCCGCGGGAACTCAGGAGTCATCCTCTCCCAGCTCTGGCGCGGGTTCGCCCGCGCCCTCGAAGGGATGGATGATGTCGACGGCCCCGGGATCGCCCTGGCCTTGGCCGAAGCGCGGGACACGGCCTATCGCGGGGTTGTCCGGCCGGTGGAAGGGACGATCCTGACCGTCTCGAAGGATATTGCGGCAGCCGCCCAGGCGGCCGTCGAGAATGGCACGATCTCCGGCCTGGAGGTCCTCGAGCGCGCGGTGCACGCAGCCGATGAGTCGGTTCGGCGCACGCCCGACCTGCTTCCGGTCCTGCGCGAGGCCGGTGTCGTGGACTCAGGTGGCAAGGGGCTCTACTTCATTCTCGACGGGATGCTCCGGGCTGCGTATCGCCTGCCCCTGGATCAGGCTCTGGATCAGCTCCCGCCGCTCGACTCGATCCAGCTCGCCGCCCTCGAGGAAATCATCGAGCCCGGCCAGGATTGGGAGGTTGTCGTCGACTTCAGGCCGGATTCCAGGTTCAATCTGGCCGACTTCCACCAGGCCCTCGAAGGGATGGGAACTTCGATCCAGATTGCCGAGGGCGACGGCCTCTACCGGATGCACATTCATGTCCCCGATCAGACCGAGGGCGCGCCTGTCGAGTACATTCGCAACTTGGGAACGGTGGTTGAGTACCGGGTTGAGAACCTGATGGTCCAGGCGGGACGCCCGGCTTCGGCGCCGGTCGAGTTTCCCAAGGTCGGACCGGACGACGTTGCCGTGGTCGCGGTCAGCCCGGCCAAAGGCCTCTCCCGACTCTTCGCCAGCCTGGGCGTGGCGGCCATCGTCGAGGGCGGACAGACGATGAACCCAAGCGCCCAGGAACTCGTCGAGGCGATCGAATCCATCCCGGCCCGCCGGGTCATCATCCTGCCCAACAACAAGAACATCGTGCTGACCGCCCAGCAAGCCGTTGGCCTGGTCGAAAAGGAGATCTTCGTCGTGGCGACGAACTCGGTTCCTCAAGGTCTTGCGGCGATGTTGCCCTACGACCGTCTGGCCGATCCGGAGGCGCTGGTGGCGGCGATGGACCGGTCCCGGCTGGGGATCCGGACCGGGGAACTAACGACGGCGACCCGATCGGTCGAGATCGATGGGGTTGCCGTCCAGGAGGGCCAGATCCTCGGCTTGCTCGACGGGCGTTTGGCGGTCTCGGGCGACACCCTGGAAGAAGCCACGCTGCGTCTTCTCGAAGCCGCGGCGGCTTCCGAGGCGGAACTGCTGACTCTGTACACCGGCGCCGATCTCCCCGACGCGCTGGCCACCCAGCTGACGGAGTCCATCCTCAGGGCCTATCCTTCCCTCGAGATCGAATCCCATTCAGGGGGCCAGCCCCACTACCCCCTCCTCCTCTCGATCGAGTAGCCGTGAACCGCGTCCGGATCGTCACCGACAGCACGGTTCGGTTCGCCACGCCGGGCTTCCTCGACAGCCACTCCGTGGCGATCGCGCCGATGACCCTCCGCTGCGGGTACGCCGCCCTGGAGGAAGATCCCCGCGACGAGACCCTCGCCGCCCAGGCGCTGTTCGACGAATGCCAGGGTTTCCCTCTGGCGGAGCCTCCATCTCCGGAGCGCCTGGCCGAGACCTTCGGCCGCCTGGCCTTGGAGACAGACCAGATCGTCGCCATCCACGCCTCCGCCCACCTCAATCCGACCGTCGCCAACGCCACAACCGCCAGTCAGCCGTTTCTCGGCCGCTGCGCCATCCATGTGATCGACTCGCAGACCATCTCGGGTGGCCTCGGTCTTCTCGTGGAGGCGGCCGTTCGAGCTGCCGAGAACGGTGCCGATCTCGACGAAGTCGTCCGGATCGTGCGCGGCATGGTGCCTCGCCTGTATCTGGTCGCCTTCGTCGCCGATCTGACCTACATCGAGCGTCGAGGTCTGGTGACGCGCTCGCAGGCCCTCCTGGGAAACATGCTCGGCGTGCTTCCTTTTCTGACCATGGAAGATGGCAAACTCGTCCCGATGGAGAAGGTCCGCTCGCGCCCCCGAGCGGTCGAGAAGATCCTTGAGTTCGTCAGCGAGTTCTCTGATCTCGAGCACCTGGCCGTGCTCCAGGGCATTCCCGACGCTTCCGAGGAGTCCCGACAGATCCTCGAACGTCTCCGGACGCTTCACCCGACCACGCCGATCACGCTCACCGGCCTTGGGCCCTCGATGGCGACCTACTTCGGCCCGAATACCACGGGGATCATTGCGCTGGAGCGAGAAGGGAACCGCAAGTGAGTGGGGCTCGAACCACGGCCGTCGTCACGGACAGCACGGCCGACATCCCCCGGAGCATCGCCGAAGAGAACAGGATCCTGGTGATCCCGGCGATCCTGATTGTCGACGACGTCGGCTACGAGGATGGCGCCGGGCTCTCGCGAGCAGCGTTCTACCAACGCATGCCAGAGATGCGGACTCCCCCGACGACTGCTTCGCCCCCTCTGGAAGCCTTCCTGGCGGCCTATCGTTCTGCCCTGGAGCTAGGCGCGCGCGATGTCGTATCCATTCACGTCGCCAGCCAACTGAGCGGGATCGCCGAGCTTGCCCGCCTGGCTGCCCGTTCCTTCGAGGACCGTGTCCATGTCGTCGACAGCGGGCAAGTTTCCCTGGGTATCGGCTTCCAGGCGCTCGGGGCCGCGCGGGCGGCGGCCCAGGGGCTTTCGCTCGCACAGGTGATCGCGGCTGCGGCCAGCGTTCGAGAACGCGTCCGGACACTGGCGATGATCGACAACCTGGAGTACCTTCGACGCGGCGGCCGGGTGGACTGGCTTCGATCGAGCCTTAGTTCCCTGCTCCATATTCGGCTCCTGGTGGAATTGAAGACCGGGGCCATCCACCGGTTGGCGCAAGTCCGAACCCGCCGAAGAGCGATCGAGGCGCTCGTCCAGCGCGCCAAGGCCTGGGGACCGCTCCAGCATCTCGGCGTCTTGCACTCCGCCGCCGAACACGATGCCTTCGAGCTCGCGGCGAACCTGCATCCTCAATTGAAGAGCGAAGGACCGCACGTTGTTGACGTGACGACGGTCATCGGGGCTCATGTAGGCCCGAACTCTCTCGGGCTCGTCGGAGTCCTGAGCGACACCGGTAGATAGAGGCCAGCGCATGCCGTTCCCGGCCATCGAACGGGTCATCAAGATCATCGACTTGGAAGCTTCACGCGGCCACGACGACCGCGCCGTCATGGGCGGACTGGCCCAGATGGTCCCGTCTTGGGAAGCCGAGGCGCGCCAGCAACATGTCCCCGAAGCGACGATCCTCTCCGTGAAGTCGAGCCTCGAGGGGTATGGGGATCTCCCTTCCGAAGACCGAAGGAGCCGATTGGAGGCCTTGCGAACGGACCTCACAGGACTCCCCGAAGGAAGCGCTCCAGCCGCTCCTGCGGCACCTTCGCCCGAGGCGCCCATCCCCACCGAGGGCCAAGCCGAGGCCGTACCGAAGACCGCCGCCGACGGTGGAACCGCGCCGAAATCGGCGGGGAGCCCACCCCGGCGAACGCCGACCCAGCCGCCCCCGGCTCTCGACGCACCGCTGACCTCGATCCCCGGGATCGGCCCCAAGTCCGCCAAGACCCTCAGTCGCCTGGACCTCGAGACGCTCGGCGA
The DNA here is from genome assembly GCA_035471625.1 of Anaerolineales bacterium. GTDB lineage: Bacteria > Chloroflexota > Anaerolineae > Anaerolineales > E44-bin32 > DATEVL01. The sequence goes on along the minus strand of DATIPT010000167.1, from coordinate 57,447 downwards.
CCTGTTGTGGTTTCTTCCTCGCCGCTACGTGGACTACAGCGAACTCAAGACGATCAACCGCCTCTGGTACGGCGAAGAGGTCACCGTCCTGGGAACCATCGACGAGATCCAGGTACGGACGACTCGCGGTGGCAGGATGAAGATCGTCGAAGCGGTCGTCAGCGACGGATCCGGCTCGCTGCGAGTGACGTGGTTCAACCAGCCCTGGATCGCCCAGCAGTTGCGGCCGGGCGAAGCCGTCGCCCTGTCCGGTCGCGTCGACCAGTATCTTGGCCGGCTGACGATGAACGCACCGGAGTGGGAACCCCTCGATCGTCAGCAATTGCACACCAGTCGGATCGTCCCGATCTATTCGTTGACGGCCGGTGTGACCGCCCGTTGGATGCGCCGGGTGATGAATTCCGTCGTCCGGCGCCTAGCGCCGCAACTCCCCGACCCTCTGCCCCCCGACGTCTTGCAGCGCAATGACCTGGTGCCGGTTGCCGAAGCGATTGAACAAGTCCACTTTCCCGACAGTTGGGAGAAGCTCCGCCGCGGTCAGGACCGCCTGGCGTTCGAAGAGATGCTGCTCCTGCAATTGGGGGTGATGCGTCAGAAGCGGGAGTGGGCGGCCTTGAAAGCCGCCGCGTACACCGTGGACGAAACGTGGATCGAACGCTTCCGGCGAGGGCTGCCATACGCCCTGACCGCCGCCCAGAACCACGCCCTCGAGGATCTGCGCCACGATCTGGCGGCCGGTCGGCCGATGAATCGGCTGCTGCAGGGGGATGTCGGCTCCGGCAAGACCGTCGTCGCTGCGGCGGCAGCCGGGATCGTCGTCGCGGGCGGCGGTCAGGTGGCGATCCTGGCTCCCACCAGCATCCTGGCCGAACAACACCACCGCACCCTGCGCGACCTCCTGGGAGCCGCCGGTGACCTACGGCCCGAGGGGATCCGTCTCCTTCTGGGCGCCACACCGGAAAGCGAGAAAGTCGAGATCCGCCAGGGCCTCGGGGACGGGTCGATCCCGATCGTCGTCGGCACCCACGCCCTTCTTGAAGAACCGGTCCAATTCCAGCGCCTGGCGCTGGCCGTCATCGACGAGCAACACCGCTTCGGGGTCGAGCAACGCGCCGCGCTGCGCGCCAAGGGCGACAACCCGCACTTGCTGGTGATGACGGCCACGCCGATCCCGCGGTCGCTCGCCCTGACGGTCTTCGGCGACTTGGACCTGACCGTGCTGGATGAGATGCCGCCCGGCCGGCAACCGATCGAAACGCGTGTCCTCCTTCCGGTGGAACGATCGCGCGCCTACCGGTTCGTCGAGTCCCAGATCGAGGCCGAGCACCAGGCCTTCTTCATCTACCCGCTGGTGGAAGAATCCGAGAAGGTGGCGGCGCGAGCCGCCGTCGAGGAACAGAGCCGTCTGCAGAAAGAGGTCTTCCCCGGCCTCGCCGTCGGTTTGCTCCACGGGCGCATGAGCGGCGATGAAAAGGAGACCGTCATGGACGCCTTCCGGCGCGGGGAGACCCAGATCCTCGTCTCGACATCTGTCGTCGAGGTCGGCGTCGACGTGCCGAACGCCACGGTCATGCTGATCGAGGGCGCCAACCGCTTCGGGCTGGCCCAGCTCCACCAGTTCCGCGGCCGTGTTGGCCGCGGGGAGCATCCATCCTACTGCCTGCTCATCCCCGACGCGGACAACGAAACGGAAAACGAGCGGCTGCGCGCCATGGAGTCGACCGGGGATGGGTTCAAACTCGCCGAGATGGACCTGGAACAGCGCGGGCCGGGGGAGTTCCTGGGGTCGCGTCAATCGGGTTTCGCCGACCTGCAAATGGCGCGGCTGACGGACGTTCGCCTGATCGAGCGGGCCCGGCGCGAGGCCAGCCGCCTCCTCGACGCCGACCCCGGCCTGGAGCTGCCCGAGCATGCTGCACTGCGGCGGACGCTGCAAGCCTTCACCCTCACCGAGAAGGGAGATATCAGCTGATGGTCCGAGCCGTCTTTCCGGGCACTTTCGATCCCGTGCACTTCGGCCATATCGACATCGCCCGCCGGGCGACCCGCCTGTTCGACGAGCTCATCATCGCGGTCTACGACCGTCCCCTGAAGACGCTCCTGTTCAGTCCCGAGGACCGTCTGGCGCTCGTGCAGGAGACGTTCGCCGACGATCCTCAGGTCCGCGTGACCGTCTTTGGCGGCCTAATCGTCAATTTCTGCCGAGAGGTCGAAGCCAAAGTGATCGTACGCGGACTCCGGGTGTTCTCCGATTTCGAACACGAGTTCCGCATGGCCTTGGCCAACCACCGGCTCGCCCCGGAGATTGACGTCGTCGCCTTGATCACAAGCGAGGAGCACAGCTTTCTGACGGGCAGCACCGTGCGCGAGATCGCCAGCCTGGGCGGAGATGTCAGCAGCCTGGTTCCGGCCCACGTCGAAGCCGCCCTGGTGCGGCGCTTCCAGGAGTTGGGCGATGATGGCCCAGGGATTGTTCCGATGACCTCGTTGCGGGACTAGCGCGGATGGGCCGGGTTGACCCGCTTGCGGCTTCGGTGTACCCTTCGGCCCGAAGCTTGCACCCCGGGCGGAGCCACTGCTCCTGCCGGAGGCGGCCATGGATATCCTGCATCTCGTAGACCGACTCGAGGAGCTCTTCAACCAGGCCCGACCGATCCCGCTGACGCACAACGTCATCGTCGATGAGGATCGCTTCCTCGAGATCATCGACCAGATGCGGATCTCGATCCCTGAGGAAGTCAAGAAGGCGCAACAGGTGATCGCCCAGCGCGACCGCCTGATGGCTCAGGCTCAGGAAGAGGCCAGCCGGACGGTCGGCATCGCCAAGCAGAAGTCCGATGAAATCGTGACCCGGGATGCGATCGTGCAGGCCGCCCAAGCCCGCTCCGAACAGATCCTGGCGCAGGCCCGAGCCGATGCGGAGAACCAGCGTCGCGAGGCCGACGACTACATCATCGAGGCGCTGACCGCCCTTGAAGGCGAACTCACCCGCCTGCTGAGTCAGGCCCGCAACGGGATCTCCAAGCTAACCATGGAACGCCAGCGGGTCGAGGCCGGAACCGAAGAGACGCCTCCGTCGGGACGCTCGGAACCCTGACGCCGCATTCCCATCGCCGGAAACATCTGCGGCCAGGTCGAATGACCTGGCCGCATCGCGTGGCCTTGCCCAGGCAGGGCAGGCCCGGCCTAGGCGGCTTGCGACGATGGCTCCTCGATGTCGGCCCCGGCCTCGATCCGCTCAGCGGCACGATCGGCCGCCGCCCGAAGCAGACCGCGGAATAGCGGGTGCGGCCGATTCGGGCGCGACAGGAACTCGGGATGGAATTGGCTACCCACCATGAACGGATGGTCGCGCAGCTCGGCGATTTCCACCAAACGGCCGTCCGGGGAGAGCCCAGAGTAGACCAATCCGTGCTCCCCCAGGATTTCCCGATAGGTGTTGTTGAACTCAAACCGGTGCCGGTGCCGCTCGGACGTCTCGGGAACCCCGTACGCCGCCCCGGCCTTCGTACCCCGGATCAAACGACACGGGTACAGGCCGAGCCGCATCGTTCCGCCGAGGTCGGCGATCCCCCGCTGCTCGGGGAGCAAATCGATCACCGGGTGCGGCGTCGAGCGATCGAACTCGGTCGAATTGGCGTCTTCCGAGCCCAGGACGTGGCGGGCGAACTCGATGACCATCACCTGCATGCCCAGACACAGACCCAGATAGGGGACGCCGTTCTCCCGGGCGTACCGGGCGGCTGCGATCTTGCCCTCGATCCCGCGTGACCCGAAACCTCCCGGGACGATGACGGCATCCGCCGTCTTCAGATCGGCCCACCCCTTCCCCTTCTCCAGCTCGGCCGAATGGAGCCAGAGGATCTCCGCTTCGACCTCCGCCTCCAGGGCGGCATGGCGCACCGCCTCGCGGACCGACATATAGGCGTCCTTCAGCTCGACGTACTTCCCGACCAACGCTACTCGCACCGGACGCCGCGAGGTTCTCTCGGCCGCCACAAGTCGTTCCCATTCCTTCCAGTCGGGGCGCCGCCGCGCCGCCAGCCCCAGCCGACCGAGAACGTATTCCCCCAGGCCTTCGCGCTCCAACAGGAGGGGAATCTCGTACAGAACGTCCGTTGTGACGAGCGGGATCACCGCCCGGGCCTCGACGTCGCAGAAGAGGGCAATCTTCTCCCGCAAATCCTCTCCTACCTGGTGATCGGAACGGGCGACGATCACGTCGGGCGAAATCCCGATCGAGCGGAGTTCGCGGACGGAGTGCTGGGTCGGTTTGGTCTTGAGCTCACCAGTCGCTCCGATGTGGGGAAGCCAGGTCACGTGGATAAAGAGCGTGTTCTCCCGCCCAACGTCGCTGCGCATCTGGCGCAGCGTCTCCAGGTACGGCAGCGACTCGATGTCGCCGACCGTCCCGCCGACCTCGACGAGCACCAGCTCGGCCCCGGTCGTGCGAGGCACCAGCCCGATCCGATGCTTGATCTCGTTGGTGATGTGCGGGATGACCTGAATCGTCCCACCGAGGAAGTCGCCCCGGCGCTCTTGGGCGATAACATCCGAGTAGATCTGCCCGGACGTGACGTTGCATACCCGGTTCAGGCTGATGTCGATGAAACGCTCGTAGTGGCCCAGGTCCAGGTCGGTTTCGGCGCCATCATCGAGGACGAAGACCTCGCCGTGCTGGTACGGACTCATGGTCCCGGGATCGACGTTGATATAGGGATCCAGCTTCTGGATCGTCACCTGGAAGCCGCGCTCCTTCAGGAGCCGCCCCAGCGCCGCCGCTGTCACCCCCTTCCCCACAGAGCTCACTACGCCGCCGGTGAGAAAGATGTACTTGGTGTTCCCGCTCATGGCGCCGCCTCCCCGTTCGCGAGTCTTGGGCTAGAAGGGTCGGTGGGGAGGCCCCCCGCCGGAGACCTCCCCACCGATTCTGGTCCGCGCACAGTCGGCCGTTTCCGGCGCGCTCTCATTCCATCAAGCTCCCAATATCCTGGGCCGCCCGTCGCATTTCGAGCAAGATCAGGCCAAGACGGGCCTGTTCTCTTGCCAGGACGGTCAAGACCGCTTCCGCCCCGGCCCCGGTCAGCAGTACATACCCGCTGCTCCCGTGGATATAGACCTCGTCGAGACCGCCGCGCCCCAATTCTCCGGCGATCCGCTCTCCGAGGCTGAGCATCGCCGCAGACATCGCCGACACCCGGTCCTCTTCCACGCCGCCCGGGAGCGATGAGGCGATGATCAATCCATCGACCGACACCACCGCCGAAGCTTCGACATCGGTCGTATTGGTTTGCAGCTCCCGAAGCCGCTTCACCATCTGGTCTCGTCGGGCTCGGTCCATCGGTTCTGGTCTCCGGGGCGTCGGCCGAACAAGCGGGCAGTCTAACATAGCCCCTGCCGGCCAGCAAGAAGACCGCCCGCTACTTCCTTTCCCGCCGCGGCGCTTGCAGCTCGTCCAGTCCCGGCAGGAGATACACCGTCAACTCTCCAGCGTCGAGATCGACCTCCCGAATCACCGAACGAACCGCCGGAAGAAGTACACGACGCCCGTCCGGCCGCTCGACCTCGTAGACATCATTGGCCCCGGTCTCGAGGACCTCAACGACGGTTCCCACCAGGGTCCCGTTCTCTTCCACAACGCGCAGCCCAACGATTTGCCACCGGAAGAAGGTGTTCGGAGGCAGTCCTCCGATGTCGTCAACCCGCACGCGGACGATGGCATCCCGCAAGCGCTCGGCGTCTTCCCGGGCGTCTCCACCCTCGAGCTCCAGGAGGTAGCGACGTCCGTGGGCCTGGAATCGCCGGACCGTCCTGGGCGTTCGATCCTCTCCGACGTAGATGGTCATTCCCGGCACTAGACGATCGACCAGGTCTGATTCGGGATGGAGCACAACCATCCCTCGGACCCCATGGGGACGAAGAATGCGCCCGGCGACCAGTTCCTGCTTGGTCCGCCGGGCGCTCACTGTCCCTTCGGCTTGGATCCGTCGTCGAGACGTCACCGGATGTCGAGAGTGGCTCTCTCGCCGCGCTGGACGGCGGCGACCCGCAGCAAAGTTCGCATCGCCGAAGCGACGCGTCCGCCGCGGCCGATCACCCGACCCATATCCTCCGCGGCGACCTCGAGCTCGAGATGCGTCTCGTTGTGGCCCTCGCGCTCGATGACCCGAACCTCGGTCGGCGAGTCGACCAGCGAGCGGGCGATGTATTCGATCAACGCCTTCATCCGGTCACCCTCGCAACGACCTAGGCTTCTTCGCCTGACTCAGCCGATTCGGCTTCGTCGGGCGGCTCGGCCGGTGCCTCGGCGACCGCTTCTGCCGCGGCGGGTTCAGCCTCCGCCTCCGCCTTGGCCCGCGCCTTCTTCGAAGGCCGGGACGGCTTCGGGCGCGCCGTCGACGTCCGCAAGTCGACCTCAGACGAGGCCGACTTGGCCTCCTCCAGGAGAGCCTCGATGGGCTCACCGCCCTTGTAGCGCTCCCAGCGGCCCCAGCAGCCGGCGCTCGTCAGTACGCGCCGAGCCGAGTCGGACGGCTGGGCGCCGTTTCCGAGCCAGTGAAAGACCCTGGCCTCATCCAGCTGGATCGTCGCCGGATCCGTCCGAGGATTGTAGTGGCCGAGGATTTCGAGGAACCGCCCGTCGCGCGGACTTTCCTCGTCGGCCGCGATCACACGAAAACTCGGTTGGTGCCGGGAACCTACCCGGCGCAACCTGATACGAACCATCGTCGCCTCACTCGTTTCGTTCGGGCCGACTTCGCTTCGCCGCTGAGGAGCACCGGAAGGACGGCGCTTTCGGCGGAGGTCGGTCGGGCCCACCGCTGATGTCTCGCACCGGGACAACGTGACCGCCGATCGGACCGCCGCGAGGGAGCGGCAGTCGGACCGGCGGGACGGTCCGGGCATGCGAGCGGAATGATTATACCTGCAGCCGGGAGGACGGGTCAACCCTGGATTGCCCCGGCGGGGCTAGCTCGCCGGGAATGCCAAGGCCTTCCGGCACGGCTTCGCTCGGCGACGCCGGCACATGGCTGCGCGGGTTCTCCGCACGCCCGCTGAGGGCCGGCCCTCGCACGATCATCCACCAACCCAGGGAGAGGGCCAGGGCCGCCCAAAGTACGATCCCAGCGGCGTGGATGCGCCGGATCACCGCAGCGAATCGCGGGTGGTCTCCCTGCCTGGCGGAAATCCGGATCAAGACGGCGAACGCTATTCCCGTCGTCAGGAGCGACGAACCTCCGTAGGAGACGAACGGCAACGTCACTCCGGTGAGCGGAACCAGACGGAGGACGCCACCGAGGATGATGAAGGCCTGCAATCCAATGGCGATCGAGAGACCTGCGGCCAGGATGGCGGAGTAGTTGTCTCGACTCAAGGTCGCGGCCCTCAGGCCCCTGCTCGTGATGACCGCCAGGAGCGCCAGGACCCCCAAGCCTCCGGCCAGCCCCCATTCCTCCCCCATGGCGACAAAGATGTAGTCCGTGTGAATCGCGGGGACCAATCCGGGGGAACCCAGGCCAGGCCCGGCCCCCACCAACCCGCCCGATGCCAGGGCGAACAATGCCTGCAGCGACTGGTACGAGGAGGTCAGCGGATCGTCCCAGGGATTCAGCCAGGTCTCAACACGCGCTTGCACGACCGACGACAAGCTGGCGGCAGCCACCCCGGCGGTGATCAGCAGCCCGAGGCCCACCAGGAGGATCTCCCAACGTCGGAAGGCGAGATACAACACGACCACCAGGAGGGCCAAGAACAGGCTACCCGCCCCAAGGTCCCGCTGGGCCGCCAGCAGTGCCACGGCCAGTCCCCAGACGACCAGCAAAGGGACGAGGACGGACCGCAAACCGTAGCGAGCAGGCTCCTCACTCCCCGGCAGCATTCGATCGGCGAGGAACGATGCCAAGTACGCGATCAACAACAGGCGCAGCGGTTCGGAGGGTTGGAAGTACTGTCCGCAGCACCCGAGCCACAAGCGGGACTCGCCCCCCGACGGGTTGGTTCCCATGAACAACGTGAGGGCCAGGAGGAACAACCCGCCAAGGAGCCAAACCAGTCGGTACCTCCGCAGCCACGCGGTGACCGACTGCATCCGAGCCACTTCGAAGATCAGCGCCGTGACGGCCAGAAACCAGGCCAATTGGCGCGCACCGAACTCAGGGAGCAAGCGCCAGATCACCAGGATCCCCCACCCCATGAGCAGCAAGCCGGAAGGCAGCAGGAATGGATCCCGATCGGGAAGCCGCCGGTTCAAGACTCGATGCAGCAACCAGGCTGAGGCCCCCCACGCCGGCACGACCGACAACACGCTCAGGCCGGGAACCCCGACTCGGCCAGCCGCCGTCAGGGCCAGCGCCACGGCATTGACCAGGAGGAATCCGAAGGCCAGCGCGAGAAGGATTGCCTCGCGCTTTCGGATTCGATCGTGCGCTTCAGTCGAGATAGCGAGCGACAATCAGACCCAGCCTCTTGCGAGCCTCCGGCCCGATCGAGCCGGGGGACGTGATCAAGGCATGGCGCAGCGCGTCCTTGCATTCGCACGTGCGCGGTGCCGGCAGCTTCTCCACAACGCCGCCGATCGCAGCCTGCGCCACCCGCGCGTTCGCTTCGAGTTGCGCAACGACGGCATCCACGGTGACCGCTTCCTCCGCCACCCGCCAGACGTCATAGTCGGTGACATGGGCCAGAACGGCGTAGCACAACTCGGCCTCGCGGGCGAGGAAGGCCTCCGGGGAGGTCGTCATCCCGATCAAGTCCAGGTTCCACGCCCGGTACAGGCGCGACTCGCCGCGGGTCGAAAAGCGCGGTCCTTCGATCGTAAGATAGGTGCCGCCGCGGTGAACGCGCCCCCCGGCCGATTCGACCCCAGCGGCCGTCCAGGCCCGCATGTCGGGGCAGAACGGATCTGGCGCGCTGAGGTGGGCGACGACGCCGTCGCCAAAGAAGCTCCGCGACCGACCCCGGGTGCCATCGTAGAGCTGGTCCGGGACCGCCATCTCTCCCGGTGCGATGTCCTCCCGAAGGGATCCGCAGGCGCTGATGGCCAGGACGCGTTCAACGCCGATGAACTTGAGCGCGTAGATGTTGGCCCGGTAGTTGACCTCGCTCGGGGTCAGCCTATGGGCCTCCCCGTGCCGGGCTAGGAAGGCGACGATCTTTCCGCCCAATCGCCCAATGACGATCGGTCCGGACGGAGTCCCAAAGGGTGTATCGACGGCGCGGCGCTCGATCTCCTCCAATCCCGGCATCGCGTAGAGACCTGTCCCGCCAAGAACGCCGAGAACGGGGACGTCGTCCATCTTCTTTTCCTCCTTGTCCGGCGCGTCACCGATGCCGAACCGAGCGGCAAGGCAACTCTCCCGCGCCGGTCAGTCCGGCTGTGCCGCCGGGCCGAGGTGCGCGTCGCCACCAGGCTCTGAGGGTGGCTCAGTGGACGAGAAGCGCAGCTCGATCCCGCCGATACGGAGGATGTCCCCGGTCGCAAGGACGACGGGACCTTCGACCGGGAGATCGTTGATCTGGGTCCCATTCCGGGATCCCAGGTCTTCAACGATCCATTGCCCGCCGACAAAGGAAAGGCGCGCGTGGTAGGCGGATACCAGAGGGTCGTCAAGGCGGATGGCGTTGTCGGCGGCGCGCCCGACAAGAGAGGAGGCGCTGAGCTTGAAGCCGACTGGCTTCTCCCCGTCGAGCCTGAGCAAGTGGGCCGGTGGAGGTCCCATCGCCCCAACAGCCGCGCGGCGCTCGTCTCGCCACAGGAAGACCAAGAGCGCGGCCAGGAACGCGTACAGGGCGACCGCGAATAGGATCTGCAGCGCCTGTTGGGCCAGCGTCGGGGTCATTCCTGGTTTTTCTCGCGCTTGTCCCAGGTCCGGGTCGACTGGTCACCGGCGGGTTTGGGTGGGAATGGCGGGCTGTACGCCGGCGTGGCGTCCGGAGGTCCGCCGGGGTCTTCGCCGTAGACCATCGAGACCCCGGCAATGGTGATCACATCTCCGGGGCGCAGCACGTGTTGGTGGATCCGGTGGCCGTTGATGATCGTCCCGCCTGTCGATCCGAGGTCAAAGACGACGAAACGACCCTCCCGCACCCGGATCTGGGCATGGGTCCGGGAGACATGCGGGTCGTCCAGAATCAGCTGGTTGTCGAGTCGGCGCCCGACATTGATCAGCGGACGGTCGAGGGGGAAGTGCCGCTTCCCCCGAAGGATCAGGTAGGCGCCGCGCGGCAGGCGGTCGCCGGTCGGGATCTCGATTCCATTCCCAGCCTGGGTGAACTCCAAGTGGTTGCCGCTGTGCCAGGCGACGACCCGCACATCCCATGGCTTGAGCGTCGGGTCTGCCGCCAGGGTAACGTTGGGTTCGGTGGCCATGACGTAGCCGCTCTCCCGGGCCGTGTCCAACAGGGCGCGAGCCAACTCAGCGCGCAGATCCGGCGCCTGGGCGATCACCACTTCAACATCCTTGGGATGCATCGTGATGGCGAACTGATCGGGCGCGTAGGCTTTGCCTGCCGGATCCCACGTCAGGCCGTCGGTCATCCCAGCGGCCAGTTGGCTGGCGACAACCGCCGGGGAAATCTTTCCACCGGCGAGGCGCGAGAGCGATCCCTCAATCAACCCCTGCAACTTGCGCTCGGCCTCTTGCAGTCGTTCTTTCATCGGTGGGTCAGGTCGAGGTCACGCCGTCATCGGATCCACGGCTGCGCGTCGCTAGGAGTCCTTCCCGCCTGACGATCGGTCGTCCGTGGGGCGAGTCTTCTCGAAATCGCTTCGACGAAGGTCCAGAGGCGTTACTTGATTCGGGTCCTTGCGGCCCATCGATGGCGGCGTGTAGCGGGTCGCCGCCCCCGGAGGACCGCCGGGATCTTCATTGTAGATCAAGGTGATCCCGGAAATGCCGATCACGTCCCCGGGTTGCAGGAGGTGCTCAGCGACTAGCTGACCGTTCACGCGCGTTCCGGCCGTGGAGTTCAGGTCCCGCAGCATGTAGCGCACACCCTGAAGTCGGATTTCGGCATGACGGCGGGAGACGTGCGGGTCGGCCAGGACCAGGTGGTTGTCCAGCTTGCGTCCGATGTTGATCAGCGACCGGTCGAGTCGGAAGTGGCGTTTCCCGTCGACGATGAGGAAGGCGCCCACCGCAGGCGGATCCGGCGGCTCGTCGTTGGGAGCATCAAACGCGGAGGCGACGCTCAGGGGATCGCGGCTGTGCCAGACGATCACCCGGGTTCCGCCGATCGGCAACGTCGGATCGGCCGAGAGGGTGATATGCGGATACCGCGCCAAGGTGAAGCCACATTCGGAGAAAGCCGTGTGGATCGCGCGCGCCAACTGGTCCTGGATCTCGGAGTTGGCGGCCGCCAAGGTCCTGGCGTCGACCGTGTTGAAACTGATGGTGAACTGATCAGGGGCGTACGCCCGACCTCGAGCGTCCTGGCGCACAGCCTGGAGCGCTTCCCGAGACAGTTCCAAGCCGACGACATCCCAGATCGGGGGCTCCCCGGTCAGGGTGCCAAGGGGCGTGGCCAATCCTTCCTGCAATCGCCGCAGAAGCAGGCCGGAATCCGGATCCATAGGTTGCTCATTATAACCGGGGGCCCCGGTTGACCGGCATTACAGGCAACTTCCGGCATATACTCGATCTGTGGGCGGTGTCCGGTACGAGGAGGTCGAGCACACTGCGGACTGGGCCCTGCGGGTTCGCGGGGCGACGATGGGTGAACTGTGCCAGGTTGCTGCTTCGGCGATGCTCGCGGCCTGCGGAGCCCGCAGCAGCGACGGTCCGTCGTCGGAACGGTCGGTCCGGCTGGAAGCCGCCGACCGGGAGACCCTGCTGGTCCAATGGCTGGAGGAAGTCCTGTTCGCGCTCGAAGGCCGATCCCGGATCCCGGTTCGGATCGAAGTCGAAGTCTCCCCGCCGCTCTCGCTTTCGGCGACCTGGGAAGAGGTTCCTTTGGCCGGGATCGAGAAGCCGATCAAGGCGGTCACGTTTCATGAGCTTGTCGTCCGGGAAGACACCGAGGGCCTGGAAACCACGATCGTGTTTGATGTCTAGGAATCCGTGACCCTCAAGACGCCCCGCCCTCAGAAGCAAGACCTGGTCCGGCAATCTCCCTTGATGTGGGAGATCCCGGTGAGCTTCCGCTCCGACATGCGCGTCCCCGTTCGGCTGTTCGCCGATGAGGCCCTGGTGGAGGACGCGCTGGGAGACGCCTCGCTTGGCCAGGCGGTCAACGCTGCCACCCTCCCCGGCCTGGTAAGTCACGTGACCGTAATGCCCGACGTCCATCAGGGATACGGATTCCCGATCGGCGGCGTAGCCGCCACCCGCCTGCCGGACGGCGTGATTTCCCCGGGGGCGATCGGCTACGACATCAATTGCGGCGTTCGACTGCTGGCGAGCCGGATCGCCTACGGCGAAGCCGAGCCGCGGATCCCCGAGCTGGCGAGCGCACTGTACGCGCATTGCCCGAGCGGCGTCGGTGTCAAGGGCAGCGTCCCCCTGAGCAGCAAGGACCTCGACAAGGTCTGCCGGGAAGGCGCCCGGTGGGCGGAGCAAAAAGGCTTCGCACAGGCCGGCGACCTGGAGGCGACCGAAGAAGAAGGAACGATCTCTGGAGCCGAGCCCAGCGCGATCAGCCCGCGGGCGCGCGAACGCGGACGGCCCCAGCTGGGCACCCTCGGCGCCGGCAATCACTTCGTCGAAGTCGACGTGGTCGACCAGGTCTTTCATGACGAAGCCGCTACCGCCATGGGGCTGGAGGTCGGGAACCTCGTCGTGCAGATCCACTGCGGATCGCGCGGCTTCGGACACCAGGTGTGCTCCGACTACGTTCGGGAGTTCCAGCCGGCGATCGCTCGGTATGGGATCCAGATCCCCGACCGAGAGCTTGTCTGTGCCCCTCTCGATTCGCCGGAGGGAAAGTCCTACTTCGCGGCCATGGCGTGCGCCGCCAACTACGCCTTCGCCAACCGCCAGATCCTGGCCGATCATGCCCGAACGGCGTTTGACGAGGTCTTCCGAGGGCGCGTGCGGGACACCGGCCTGACGCAGGTCTACGACATCGCCCACAACATGGGGAAGATCGAGGAACACAAGATCGAGTCGGATACGGTCCGGGTATGCGTCCATCGCAAGGGAGCCACCCGGGCCTTTGGACCAGGATTCGAGGGCCTGCCGCCTCGCTATCGGCGTCTCGGTCAGCCGGTGCTGGTCCCCGGGAGCATGGGAACAGCCTCCTGGGTCCTGCTAGGGACCGAAGGATCGATGGCCCTGGCCTTCGGATCCACCTGCCATGGCGCCGGGCGACGGATGAGCCGCCATCAGGCGAAGCGATCCATCCGCGGTGATCGGTTGCGGCAGGAGTTGGAAGATCAAGGGGTGCGGGTGCGCGCCGGGAGCCTGCCGGGCTTGGCCGAAGAAGCGCCGCGGGCCTACAAAGATGTCGACGCCGTGGTCGAGGTGGTCGCCGGTGCCGGGATCGCCGCCAAGGTCGCCCGGCTGCGGCCAGTGGCGGTCGTCAAAGGTTGAGGCGCCTCACCCGTCTTTCGCCACAAGCCTGGCGTGGCGTCGCTTTCCCAGGCGCAACAACCGCGGCCTCGTCAGGTCCACGATGTCGCTCGACGATGAGACCGGTTGGCCGTCGAGGGTGACGCCTCCTTGATCGATCAGGCGGCGCGCTTCGCTTCGACTGGCTACCCATCCAGCCGTCTCGAGAACGGCTGCGACGCTGGAACCGAGGGGCACGACTAGCTCATCGATCGACTCCGGCGCTCGGCCTTCCTGGAAGACTCTCCGGAACGAATCCTCAGCCCTGGCCGCCTCGTCTCCGCCATAGTAGATATCGACGATCTCGCGCGCCAGGCGCATCTTGGCATCGCGCGGGTGAACCGCTCCGCTTTGGACCCGGCCCTCGAGGTCTTCGATCTCGCCCGGGGCGAAGCGAGTCACGAGCCGGAAGTAGATCGGCATCGCCGCGTCGGGAAGGCTCATGACCTTTCCGTACATGTCCTCCGCCGTGCTCATGATCTCGATCGTGTTGCCGGTGCTCTTGGACATGCGGAGGACGCCGTCCGTGCCGGGAAGGATCCCCAGGAGCACTCCGACCTGCGGGCGCTGGCCGAAGACCTCCTGGAGCTTGCGACCGGCGACGATGATGTTGAACAGCTGCTCGCTGCCACCGACCTGGACGTCGGCTTCCTGGGCGACGGCGTCGTACCCCTGCATCACGCCGTACAGCGTCTCATGCAGATAGACGGGCTCGCCCTGCTCGACCCGCAGAGCGAATCGCTCGCGCGCCAGGAATTGCTGCACGGTGAAGTTCGCCGACAGCCGGATCACTTCGGCGAACGACAGCGTGCTCAGCCATTCCGAGTTGTACCGGATGCGCGTCTTCTCCCGGTCCAGGATGCGGAAGGCCTGCTCGGCATAGGTGGCGGCGTTGGCCCGGATCTCGTCCGACGAGAGCCGCGGGCGCAGCTTGTCCTTGTCGGACGGATCGCCCACGAGTGTCGTGTAGTCGCCGATCAGAAAGGTGACGTCGTGGCCGAACTCCTGGAACTGGCGCAGCTTGCGCATCGTGATCGTGTGCCCCAGATGCAGGTCCGGCTTGGTCGGGTCGTAGCCGCAGTAGACGCGCAGCGGACGCCCGGTCTCCCGCGACTCGACCAGACGCTGACGCAATTCCTGCGTCATGCTCTGTTTGAGCGTCTCGTCGCCGTACTCGGTCCCCTGCATCAACAGGGCCGTCTGCTCATCGACGGATTGGGGTCTCATCGCGGGGTCGTATCGGCCTCAGGGTTCGGCATCGCGGTGATGCCGCAGGTGCTCCACGAGCGACAGGAACGCGCCTACGGCCGGATCAGATGGGCTCGGACTCGAGCTCGTCGGCCTGCGACTCCGCCTCGGGCTCGTCATCTTCCCCGTCCTGTCCGTTGGGGCCGGGTGCGGCCGGGATCGGGACGACGGCCTTCTCCTTGCGACGCTCCGGACCGCCCGTCTCATAGCGCTCCCAGGCGATTTCAGCGATCTGATTGACCAGGGCGCGGTGCGAGTAGCCGGCTTGCAGCGCCGCCAGGGAGACCGCACCGGTCGATTCGAGGTAGGGGTTGGCGTTGACCTCGACGACATACGGGGTCCCATCGAGCGCCACGCGGATGTCAATCCGGGCGTAGTCCGACACCTCCATTGCCTGGGCCGCCGCAAGGCCGGTCATCTCGATCCGATTGCGAAGCTCCGGCGGTAGGTCGGTGGCGATGATGGCGTTCGTCCCGGAGTACTGGACGCTCTTCTCATCGAACTTGGCTTCCCGCCCATAGATGTGCGGATAGCCCTCGGGCAGATCCGAGAAGTCCATCTCGATCAGGGGCAGGACCTCCGGCGGATCATTCCCTAGGACGCAAACATAGAACTCACGTCCCTCGATGTACTCCTCGACGATCGCGGCGTCGTGCAGATCGGAATGGATGTAGGCAACCCGTTCGACCAGGCTCCGCAGATCGGAGACAAGCGATGAATCGCCAACACCCGCCGAGGCATCTCCGTGCTGCGGCTTGACCAGCATCGGAAATCGCATCTTGCCGGCGAACTCGAGGTTGTCGTGGTCGAACGTTGCGAATTGGGGACAGCGGACGTCGTGGAAGGCCAGGATCTTCTTGGTCAGGGCCTTGTCTTGCCGCACCGCCATCACCCGCGGCGCGCTGCCGGTGAAGCGCACGCCCAAGATCTGGAGCACGGCGGCGATGTTCATTTCAAAGGCATCGTCGTCGGCGAAGGTTTCGACCAGATTGAACACCAGGTCCGGCTTCTGCTCCTCGATCGCATCGACGAGATACTTCAAGTCGTTCGTGACGCCGAGCAGGGTCGCCTCGTGGCCGCTCTCGATCAGGCCGGCGAGGACTTGATCGACGACCTCGTCGTGCTTCGTCTGGTCGTTCTCTTTCCACTCCCAGTAGAGCACCGAGATTCGCATGGCGACCTCCTTTCCGCCGGGCGCCTCAGCGCCGGGCGAACTGGTTGGTGTAGTGGTAGTTCATCACCAGAGTCGTCAGCAAGGCGACGATCCCGATGAGCGTCGTCGACTCCTGCCCCGGCGCCACACGCAGCCCAAGGGCGCGGATTCGTTCGATGATCTCGTCAACGAGCTCGCCCAATCGATCAAGATCCATACCCGTCCAGTAGTTTACCTCATAGATCACGCGCCCGCGGTACGCCAGCATGAATGACTCAGCCGACATGCCCTTGCCCGCCGGGAAGACGCGGCGCAAGTCGGTGTCGATCAGGCGCGGCAGTCCAAGAGAACGGCGGCCGCGTTGATCCAAGTGGCTGTACCACTCGGCGAGCGTCGCCCGCAGGCGCTCGACGGGCTCATCGAGGTAGTCATCGGTGACCTGAGGCGGCTGATTCCCATACAGCCGAGTCACCCGATCGATGTAGAGCAGCTTCTCCATCGCCGGGGTTCCGCCGTACTGCGCGCGCCAATCGAGCCCCGGGGTCAGCCACACGGCGAAGGTCTCGGCAAAATCCTCGTCCGGATGGCGCTGGGCATACCATCCGGGGATGTGCCGGACGAACCGATCGCTGAAGGGATCGGGGCGGTACTCCTCCGGATACGGCCGGCGGAACGAACCGAAGGTGCGAGTCCAGT
Organism: Anaerolineales bacterium; assembly: GCA_035471625.1. Lineage (GTDB taxonomy): Bacteria > Chloroflexota > Anaerolineae > Anaerolineales > E44-bin32 > DATEVL01. Next base: position 40,803 of record DATIPT010000167.1, on the reverse strand, counting down.
CGGGCTCCAGGTACAACCGATAGGCGTAGCTGAAGGCGTGCCCGGCTTCGTGGCGGAGATACATCAGGATCTCGGCATCGCTCTCGGCTTCGATCCCGGTGAGCTCCCCTTCGATGCGCGAGAGCTGTGGGTCGGCGAGGTAGAAAGGGATCCCGATCACCGGTACGCCGGTGGGACAGCCCCACTCGTCGGCCAGATAGCACTTCGGCCGGAACACGAGGCCGCCGGCCTCCAGATCGGTGTACAACTGGGCCACCAGGCTTTCCAGGCGCGTCCCGGCGATCCGCAGCTCGAGATCGCTGATACGCCGCGGCAACAGCGCCAGCATCGCTGCGTCGAGCGGTGCCCGGTCAATCTTCTCGCGGAATTCCGTGATCGCCATCGGTGCTGCTGCGCTCCTTCGAATCGCCGAGTCGAAGGATAGCACAAGTCCTGCGCGCCGAGGCCCTTCCGGGCGTGGAGCCCCACCGCGTCGATCGGAAATCGCGTCCGTGCCGCCTCTCGCCTTGGCGCCGGAGAGACCGGAGGCGTCCGTATTGAAGGCGACTCCCCCATCGCGTATAATCCTCGTGTTCGGCAGAGCCCAATGAAACCCAAGACCTTCGCGCCTCCGACCAGCCAGGCCATCCGGCAGTCGTTCCTCGACTTCTTCGCACAACGGGGTCATACCATTGTCCCGTCGTCGTCGCTCGTCCCGGGCGGGGACGAGACTCTCCTATTCACCAACGCCGGGATGGTGCAGTTCAAGGACGTCTTCCTGGGCACCGGATCTCGGCCCTATACCCGGGCCGCCGATTCTCAGAAATGTATGCGGGTCGCCGGGAAACACAACGACTTGGATGACGTCGGCCGGGACGACACGCATCACACGTTCTTCGAGATGCTCGGCAACTGGTCCTTCGGCGACTACTACAAGGCGGAAGCCATCACCTGGGCCTGGGAACTCCTCACCGAAGTCTGGGGGCTGCCGCGCCAGCACCTTTGGGCGACGTGCTTCGCCGATGAGAAGAACGAGATCCCCCGCGACGAAGAAGCCGCGGAGTTGTGGCGCCAGCAACCGGGTTTCCATCCGGACCATGTGCTCTATTTCGGCCGCAAGGAGAACTTCTGGGAGATGGCCGACGTCGGGCCGTGCGGCCCGGATACCGAGATCCATCTGGATCGCGGCGAAGACGCCTGCGACAAACGGGATGTCGCCGGGCACTCGTGCCGTGTCAACGGCGACTGCCAGCGCTTCCTCGAGCTCTGGAACCTGGTCTTCATCCAATACAACCGGACTGGCCCGTCTTCGCTGGAGCCCCTTCCGCACAAGCACGTCGACACCGGGATGGGCTTCGAGCGGCTGGTTTCCGTCTTGCAGGGAGTCCGCTCCAACTACGAGACCGACTTGTTCGTTCCGCTCCTGCGGACGGTCCAGGGCCTCCTGCAGCACGATGACCGCCAGGCCCGTGAACATCAGGTCGCCTACCGGGTCATCGCCGACCATGCCCGCGCCGCCTCCTTCCTGATCGCCGACGGCGTCGTTCCTGGAAACACAGGACGCAACTATGTCTGTCGCATGGTCATTCGCCGGGCGGCGCGATTCGGAGCCGAGGCCGGATTCCACGCGCCCTTCTTGGCCGAAGTGGCGCGTACCGTCGTCGACGTCTACGGGTCTGCCTATCCCGAGCTCGTCCGCCATCAGCGGGCCATCGAGCGGACCCTGACCGACGAGGAAGAGCGGTTCCAGCGAACCGTCGACACCGGGTTGAATCGCCTGGATCTCCTCCTGGCGGAAGCGGCCTCTTCCGGTGGCATCCTCGACGGCACCAAGGCATTTGATCTGTACGCAACCTACGGACTCCCCCTGGAGATCAGCCGGGACATCGCCAGGGAGCGCGACCTGTCGGTCGATGAAGGCGGCTTCCGCGAAGCGATGGCGCATCACCGCGAGGCCTCGACCGGCACGGCCGCAGGCGCCGCGGTGACGGACCAAACCCCGTTCTATCGAGGGGTGATCGATTCCCTGACACAGTCGGGTCGCCTGTCGCCCTCCGGAGTCGCCTACGAACCCTACGGCGACCTGGATCTGCCGGCACAGGTCCTCGCGCTGATCCACGCCGGTCGACAGGTCGAGGCCCTTGAGCCGGGCGCCGAAGGTGCCGTCGTCCTCGACCGGACGCCGTTCTATGTCGCTTCCGGCGGCCAGGTCGCCGATACCGGCACCTTGGTCTCCGTCGGCGCCGAGAACTGGCGCTTCGAGGTCGGCGACATAGACGAACCGGTCGCCGGGCTGATCGTGCACCTCGGGCGTGTGACCGGCGGCACGCTACGCGTTGGCCAGTCATGCCGGGCGCAAGTCGACCAGGCGAGACGCCGGGACATCATGCGCAATCACACCGCGACGCACCTGCTGCATGCCGGCCTGCGATCGGTCCTGGGAGAGCACGCACGTCAGGCGGGATCTCTGGTGGCTCCCGATCGCCTGCGGTTCGACTTCACGCACTCTCGGGCGATGCAGCCTGACGAGCTCGCCCGCGTGCAGCGCTTCGTCACTTCGGCCGTGCTGGAGGACTACGCCCTCGAGATTCGCGAGAAGCCTCGGGCCGTCGCCGAGGCGGAGGGCGCGATGGCGCTCTTCGGGGAGACCTACGGCGCATCGGTCCGGACGATCTCGATCGGGCGCGACGAACGGCTATCGTACGAACTGTGCGGCGGGACCCATGTCCGCACCACCGGGGACATCGGCCCCTTCATGATCGTACGCGAGGAGAGCGTCGCCGCCGGGATACGAAGGATCGAGGCCTTGACGGGCCGCGAAGCGCAGGCGCACTTCGAGAGAGCGACGGCTTCCCTCGAGCGCGTCGCCGCAGGCTTGGGGACCTCCTCCGATCGCGTCGAAGCTCAGCTGGATGCTCTGATGCGGGAGCACCGCGACCTGACGGCCCGTGTGGCCGCGCTCGAACGGCAGGCGGCCGGCACCCAGCTGGCGACCCTCCCGATCGAGGAGATCGGATCGGTGGCGGTGCTGCTGGGAACGGTCGCAGGCTGTGACGCCGATACCCTGCGAGCCCTCTCCGATCCGTTTCGTCGTGAACACACTTCCCATATCGTGCTTCTGGGCTCGGCACCCGACGGGAAGCCGGTGCTGATCGCGTCCGTCAGCCAGGACCTCGCCGGACGCGGGATCAGCGCGGTCGAATTGGTGCGCGCGGCAGCGGCCGCCGTGGGCGGCGGCGGGGGCGGCAAGCCAACGATGGCTCAAGCCGGTGGAAAGAACCCCGCAGACTTGCCCGAAGCCATCGACCGGGCCCGCGTGTGGATTCAAGAACATCGGGCCCAGATCGCAGCCTAGCCGTCGATCGGCCTCGGCGCCTTCGGGTGTGAGCCCCGCGCATCCATGAGAATCCAGATCGTCCACCTCGATCCCTATGACGACACGTCGTCGGCCCGCGACCGCCTGCGCTGGGCGAAGGCTGAGCGCATCGTCCTGGTTTGGCCGGGCCACGGCCGGGTCCTTCCCCGCCGCCTTGACCTCGTCTTGCTCCGGAGGGAAGCAAGGCGGCAGGGCGCCCGCCTTGGCGTCGTCGTCCATGACCCCGACGTGCGCCAGCACGCACGGGACCTGAACGTTCCAGTCTTCGATGACCTCGACTCGGTGACGGCCGACGCGTGGCCAGACGCGGAGGCCGATCCTCCTTCCGTCTCTCCGCCGCACGAGAAGCGAGCCAGGCCGGTTCGATCGGATAGAAGCTGGCCTGGCGGCCCGCGACAAGCTCAAGACCCCTGGCGCGCCGGCTGGGTTCTATTTGTCATCGCAGCGCTGCTTGCCCTGTCGGTCGCCGTCGGTCCGGTGGCGGTCGTCGAACTCACCCCGTCGATCCATCCGCAGACGGAAAGCCTGGCTCTCGCGTTGACCTCCGAAGACCTGTCGGAGGACGGGCTGGTGACGATCCCAGCCCGGCGCGTCCGGACATCTGTCGAGGGCGAACTCCGGCTTCCGACCGAAGGGAGAATCCAAGCGCCCGCCACATCGGCCGAAGGGACCGCGCTCTTCACGAATCGAGACCAAGTCGAGGTCGTGATCCCGGAGGCCACCGGATTGCGCACGGCCAGTGAACCCTCGATCCGCTTTGAAACGATCGAGCGGACGCTTCTTCCTGCCGGGATCGGCTCGCAGGTCGAGGTGGCGATTCGGGCGAGTGCGCCGGGCCCGCAAGGGAATGTCGCCGCCGGTGCGATCGTCGCCGTCGAAGGGTTGCTGGGGCTCCAGGTCTCGGTCGAGAATCCCGAACCCACCGACGGGGGCGCCACCTCCGAGACCTCCGGCGTGAGCCAGGCCGATGTCGATCGGGCCCTTGACGCCCTGGAGACCCGCCTGCTCCAGGAGGCCACGACCGAGATCTCCGATTCGCTGGCGGACGGCGAGGCCATCGCGCCTCAATCGATCCAGATTGAAGACCGGCTCACCTTCGAGAGCCGTCCGGCGGTCGGCCAGCCATCCGAAAGCGTCGCCGTGCGTCTCCGCCTTCTCGCCAGCGCCCTTGCCTACGATGCCGTTCGGCTGGCAAGCTGGTCGGCCGACGCGATCACGGAATCGGCGGGCGAGGACCTCTTGGTGCTTCCAGAGAGCGTTCGTATCGAACTCCAACCAACCTCCCGGCCCGATCAGTATCAAGCCGTCGTCCGGGCCGATGCGCTGCGACGCGTGGACTTTTCTGACGTCGCCACCCGACTGGCGGCGAAGGCGCCGCACGAGGCCGAGTCGATGCTGCTCCGTGAACTCGATCTGCAGGTCTCGCCGCGCATCCGAATCTGGCCCGAATGGTGGCCGCGCCTCCCGTTGCTACCCTGGCGGATCCGTCCGGTCTGGATCAGCGATATTCCATGAGCCGCGTTCTGGCGATCGATCCCGGTGAAGCCCGGCTGGGCCTGGCGATCTCCGATCCCACTCGGACGATCGCGCGACCGCTTCGCGTTCTCCAACATGAGACCCGAAACCGCGACGCGGCGCGGATCGTCGCCATCGCAACCCAGGAAGATGCCGACCTCATCGTCATCGGGATCGCCTACGCCGAGGATGGCGAGATCGGGCACCAGGCCCGGCGGGCGATGCGCCTGAAGGAGGCGTTGGCCTTGGCCGGCGCGCCGACCATCGAGACCTGGGACGAGAGCGGGTCGACTCAGGCGGCGCTTGCTCTCGGCCCGGAGGATTCGCTTGTCGATGCCCGGGCGGCAGCGATCCTGCTCCAGGAGTACCTTGATGCGCACCGGCCGGCGTAGTCGCGGTTGTCTCGTCGTTGGAGTTGTGCTTGCATGCGCGGCGATCACATGCGCGATGCTTGTTGCTTCCGGGCAGGCCCTCGCTGCGGCCGGCGATCCCGATCCCAATCTGCCTTTCTTGGATCGGGCTCTCCTGGGCGTCTATCTCGCAGCGCGGCAGGACTCCCTGGATGCGCCGGCCGGCGACCCGGGGGCCGTCGCCTTCCTCGACATTGAACCCGGGGATGATGCCGGGACGGTCGCCCGGAAGCTGGCGACTCTCGAGGTTCTGGGTGAGCCCGGCCTGTTCCTGCGCTACCTGCGATACCGGGGGCTGGATACCCAGATTGAAGCCGGGCGGTATCAGGTCGCCGGAACGATGAGTATTCGCGCACTCGCCGACTTGCTGCAAGAGGCAACGGCGAGCCGGTATGCGATCACGATTCCCGAGGGCTGGCGCCGCGAACAGGTCGCCCAGGCATTGGGCGACCTCGGCCTGGGTTTCTCGGCAGGCGACTTCCTGGCGGCGACCCGCAGCGCACCGCCGGTCGACGCCGAGGCCCCACCCACGACGGCGTCCGCCGAAGGCTTCCTATTCCCGGATACGTATGTATTCGATCCTCGTATGACCGCCGAAGAAGCCCTCGTCTTGCTCACCGGCAACTTCAACCGGCGCGTCGACCAGGAATTGCGCACCGCCTTGCGCGATCGAGGCCTGACCGTCTTTGAAGCGGTTACGCTGGCTTCGATCGTCGAGCGCGAGGCCATCATCGCATCGGAACGACCGCTGATCGCGGCCGTGTTTCTCAATCGCCTGCGACTCGGGATCCCCTTGCAAGCCGATCCGACCGTGCAATACGCTCTGGGTTGGCAGGATGGCGACGAGTGGTGGAAGCCGGCCCTGAGCGCCTCGGACTTGCAGACCGTCTCGCCCTACAACACCTACCTCCACACCGGGCTTCCTCCCGGCCCGATCGCCAGCCCGGGGCTGGCTTCGTTGCGTGCGATCGCCGACGCACCCGACACCCCATTCCTGTTCTTCCGCGCGGCGTGCGACGGAAGCGGCGCCCACCAATTCGCAGTGACTTTCGAGGAGCACGTCGGCAACGCTTGTCCGTAGGCCCTCGTTCCTGGACCGGCGCAACAACCCGCCGCAGCCGGGACCTGGCCCGGTGGACGTATAATGGCCAGGGTTCCGTCGAGGGCCTTTGCGTTCGGCCCGACGCGGTGAGCGGAACCTGCCCTGCAATGGGATGCTCCCTACCCAAGCCTCGGCGCCGGCCTGCGAGGCCTGTGCGCTTGGCGATTGAGGTCGAACAAGCCAAAGCCTGACATGTCGCGCATTGCCGGATGGTTCCAGATCCGCCCGGGCGAAGGCGGACTCGCACTCCTCGGCGCTGCTTTCTTCGCTTCCCTGCAAGCCGCCCAGGTGTTCTCCGCGAACGCCGCCGACGCCCTGTTGTTTCAGCGGTTCGGCGTCGAGGTCTTGCCGATCCTGTTCATCGCTTTGGGGGCCGCAACCTTGTTGACCACGACGGCCTACTCCGCCGTCCTTGGCCGACCGGATCGAAGCCGGATATCCATCCTCATGCTGGTGGCGGCCGGGGGAATGGGGCTCGTCTCGTGGTCCGCGACGCTTTTCGCCCCACCCCAGATCTACCCGTTCCTGTGGCTTGCGGTTGCGTTGGTGAACGCGATCCTCGGGACCATGGTCTGGATCCTGGCCGGGGAGGTTTGCGATCCGCGGCAGGGCAAGCGGCTGTTCGCGTTCTTCGCCAGTGCCGGGATCCTCGGAAGCGTCCTCGCCGGATTCCTGACCGGCCCCGCGGCCCAGGCCTTTGGGACCCCCACCCTGCTCGTCGGCTTCGCTGCCTTGCTCCTCCTGGGGAGCTTCGTCGCGCACGTATGGATTCGTCGCTTCGGCCGCCTCCGTCCGCGCCTCGCCGCCCACCGATCCCCCCTCCAGGATCTGCAGCAGGCTCATCACCTGGTGTGGCGGAACGCCACGATGCGGCTGACCGCCATCGCCGGCTTGCTCTTCTCCGTTCTCTTCTTCTCGGTCACCTTCCCTTTCAACGTCCAGGTCGCAGCCGCCTTCCCAAGCGAAGCCGATCTGGCCGGGTTCCTGGGTGCGTTCGGAGGCATCGCGACGGCCACAACCTTCGCCGTCTCGCTGCTCCTTGCCAGCCGAGTGTATGCCCGCATCGGGATCATCAACACGATCCTGATCCTGCCCCTGGTCTACCTCGGCGGCTTCCTGATGTGGTCCATCGACCTTCGCCTGGAGACCGCCGTGCTCCTGCGTTTCGCCCAGCTCGTTCTCATCGGTGGGCTGGCCAGCACCGCGTACGCCGCCATCTTCAATGTCGTCCCGGAGGACACGCGGGCCCGCGTGCGCGCGTATCTATCCGGACCACCGGCGCAGACCGGCGTCATGCTTTCCGGCGTCCTGCTCCTCCTGGGTCAGCGCGGCCTCACCCAGGCCCAGGCACTGGCGATGGGAATCCTCGTGGCGGTGGTGTGCACCGCCGTCGTCTGGCGAATGCGGAAGACCTACGGAGACTCCCTGCTTTCCGCCCTGCGGGAAGGCATCTCCGACGTGTTCGCACCGATCGAGCTGCAAGGCAAGACAATGCGCAAGGACTCGCAGGCGAAGTCGGTAGCCGCCGAAGGCCTCAAGGACCGGCGCGGTTCCATCCGCCGAATGGCGGTGCAGATCCTCGTCCGCCTCGAAGCCAGCGAGTACGCGGAGGCCATCGGCGCCTTGCGCTCGGATCCAGACCCGGACGTTCGCGCTGCGGCCGCCGGCGCGCTGGGATCTCTCCCCTCGCAGCGGTCCGCCGAACTCGCGGTTTCGTTCCTGGAGGACAGCGATCCCGCCGTCCGCGCCGCAGCGTTGCGTTCGCTGGCCACCCTCGGCAAAGTGCCATCCGACAGGCTCTCGATGTATCTCACCGACCCTGATCCCGAGCTCCGGGCGCAGGCGGCGATCGCGGCGGATGCCGTCGGAGACCGGGAGGCCAGCGGGCATGCGATTTCGGCCCTGCTGGCGGACGACTCGGCGCGGGCCCGCCTTGCCGGGTTGAAGGCATGTTCCGAGGTTGAGGGGCTCGCGGCAACGGAACAGCTGATCCGGGTCCTCGAGGACGGGGATCGGGCTATGCGGCTTGCGGCCATTGGCGCCCTCGAGAAGAACAGAACCCCGGCCGGGATGAAGACGCTGGCGGTCGCGCTGGAGGATCCTGATGCCAGAGTCCGTCGGGCGGCCGGTGGAGCACTCTCGGCGTGGGAAGAATCCGAAGCCGCGCTCATCGAGGTCCTTGAGCGAGGCTCGCCGCCGGCCCAACTGGAAGCCGTCCGCGCCCTTGCAGGTCGCGGCGGACGTTCGAAAGATGCCCTCCTGGAGTGGGCAGACCGTGGTCTCCAAGAGGCACACGATCAACGCCGATGGCGCCTGGCGCTCGGGGCGGAACCCACGGCCAGCGCGGCGGCGTACCTTCGCGTACTCCTGGGTCGAGAGGAAGGTTTGACGCAACGGCGCGTCCTCCTCGCCCTCGGCTCAGCCGAGTCTCCGGAGGCGATGCGGGTCGTCGGTCGAGCCCTCCAGGCGCGCGACGCCGACATCCGTTCCCAGGCCATGGAGGCTCTCGAATCCATCGGCAATCGGCGCGTGGCGCAAGGCCTGCTTCAACTCATTGAGCCGAGGGAGAAGGACATCAAGGCGGAACCCCAGGAAGCCCTCGAGGCCCTGGCCCGTCATCCACGGGCATGGTACCGTGCCCTGGCGCTCCGCAGCCGCGCCGAATCCGTCTTGCAGGAGTGGGATGATATCCTTCGGGAAACGTCCGCCGATCCCGATCCCAACGTCCGTCGCGCCATCCCTCGCCCCATCGAGGAAGGTCCCATGATCGAGACCTCAGCCACACTCGGCACTGTGGAACGCGTTCTCTTCTTGAAGGACGTTCCGATATTCCGCCTCTTGGAGCCCGAGGACCTGGAGCAAGTCGCCGGCGCGGCCACGGAACGCCTGTATGCGGCCGGCGAAGCGCTCTGCCGCGAGGGCGAAGTCGGCGACGAGCTGTTCGTCCTCATCGAAGGCATGGTTGAAGTGCGGAAGCGGGTCGACGGAGAGGATCGCCTGTTGCGGACCTTGCAGGCGGGCGAGTATGTAGGGGAGCTCGCGATCTTGCGTGAGCAACCACGCTCGGCGAGCGTGATCGGTCAGGGCGAGGTTCGCGTCCTTGTGCTTCGCGGGGAAGCCCTGCGCTCGATCCTAGAGGATCGCCCGGAGGTCGGACTGGCGATGCTCGGGAGCATGGCGGAGCGGATGAGCACCCTCGGGTAGGCGGACGGTCCCGCAAGCCTCCAACCCGAGATCGACCAAAGGAAGTGACATGGAATGTCCAATCTGCTCCCACCGGAATCCAGCCGACGCCCGGTTCTGTGAGTCCTGCGGCAGCCCCCTGGAGGCCACCTGCCCCAATTGCGGGCGAGCGGTCTCACCACAGGCGCGGTTCTGCCGGCACTGCGGGCACAACCTTGCCGACGCCGGCGCCCTCCCCGGAGCGACGGCGCGCCCAAGCTCCGGGCTGGCAGCCATTCGGAGCGCCGCGCCGGCCTCCCTGACGCGGAAGGTCCTCGCCGATCGGAGCCGCATCGAGGGCGAGCGTAAACGCGTCACGGCGCTCTTCGTTGACATCGTCGGATCGACGTCGCTGGCCGAAGCGATGGACCCCGAAGACTGGCGTGACGTCGTCACCGGCGCCCACGAACGAGTCAGCGCGGAGGTCTACCGGCTGGAAGGCACTATTGCCCAACTCCTCGGCGATGGCGTGTTGGCGTTCTTCGGCGCGCCGCTGACGCATGAGGACGATCCGGAGAGGGCGATCCGATCGAGCCTGGCGATTCTCGATTCAGTCCGTCGCTACCGCGAGGAACTCGTTGCCGCCGCTCGCGTGCCCGATTTTCAGGTCCGCATCGGGATCAACACGGGCCTTGTCGTCGTGGGCACGATCGGCGACGACTTGCACATGGAGTATCTGGCCGTCGGGGACACAATCAACCTGGCGGCGCGGGTCCAGAGCGCCGCCGACCCGGACACGATCCTCGTCACCGGCGACACCCACCGCCTGGTCTCGACCCTTTTCGACTTCGAAGATAGGGGGGAGATCTCGGTCAAAGGAAAGGCCGAGCCGATCCACATCTATCGGGTCCTGGGAGCGCGCAAGGGCGCCGTCCGACCACGCGGCATCGCCGGCGTCGACTCGCCGATGGTCGGGCGACGGCGCGAGTTCTCGACCCTGGTCCAAATCCTCGACGATGTACGCCAAGGCCAGGGAGCAACGGTCGCGATCGTCGGTGAGGCCGGCCTGGGCAAGTCGCGACTGGTTGCGGAGTGGCGGCGCCACGCTCCGGCAGAGGCGTCCCCCCCGCTGCGCTGGGTGGAGGCCCGCTGCCTCTCCTTTGGCGCGGCGATGGCCCATCACCTCAGCACCGAGATCTTGCGCGGCCTGATCGGTGCCGGTCCGGAGGCTACCCCAGAACAACTCAGCGCCGCGCTGGACCGTACGCTGGAGAAGGCGTTCGGCGAACCGACCGACGAGGTCCGCCCCTATCTGGCCCACCTGTTGGGTCTGGAATTGGAGGGCGACGCCGCCGCCCGGGTCAAGTACCTCGACGGCCCGGCCCTTCAGGCTCGGTACGTGTCGGCCTATGCCGAACTCCTCCGGCACATGTGCCAACAGACCCCGACGGTGATCGTCTGTGAGGATGTGCATTGGTCCGATCCGTCCTCCGTCGACCTCGGCGCCAAACTTCTGCCGGTTGTGGGGGAGGTCCCTCTGGTCGTCGCGCTGGTGCTTCGGCCGGAAAGAGACTCGCCGGGGTGGCGGCTCTTGGAAGCCGCGCGCGAGACCGCCGGCGGCGGGGCGATCGAGATCCACCTGGCGCCCCTCTCCGAAGCGGATACGGAGCATCTTGTCGAGAACTTGCTCGATGTGCAGGACCTTCCGGAAGAGATCCGGACCTTGATCCAGATGAAGGCCGAGGGGAATCCCTTCTTCGTGGAAGAGGTGCTGCGCATGTTGATCGACCAGGGGGTCCTGGAACGAGATGAGGAGGTCTGGCGCCTGAGCAGCGATGCCGGCCAACTCCGGATCCCCGATACGCTTCAGGGCGTCCTGGCGTCACGCATCGACCGCTTGCCGGAAGACGCCAAGCGTGTACTTCAGATCGCCTCGGTGATCGGCCGGACGTTCCAGGTTCGGATCCTGGAAGATGTGGTCGAGCACCAGTCCCCCGCAGGCAGATCGTGAAGCCGACTCCCGAACTCCTGTCGCAGGAATTGGGCCGCCTCGAAGCCGCCGACCTGGTTCGCCCCAGTGGCGAAGGGGCGGAGGGCGAGTATCGCTTCAAGCACAACCTGATCCAGGAGGCTGCCTATGCTGGATTGCTGAGGGAACGGCGCGCCGAAGTGCATCGTCAGGTGGCCGAATCCATCCTGCGCGTGCTTCCCGAAGCGGCCACGCTCCAACCCGCGGTCTTGGCCCTCCACTACCGCCACGGCGGGGACGACCGTCAGGCCTTTCACTTCGCCTTGCGGGCCGGTAGTTTGGCGCAGCGCAACCACGCCGTCGAGGAAGCCGTCGTCAACTTTGACCTTGCGCTAGAAGTGGCGCCCCGCCTGCCCCCGGCGGAGTTTGCGCCGGGGATTCGCGACGCGTTTCTCGGCAAGGGGACGGTCCTTGAGATTGGTGGGCGGCACAGGGAAGCCCTTCAGGTTCACCAGGAGCTGGAGGCCTTCGCCCGGCAAATGGTGAATCCGGCGCTGGAGGCAGAGGCGTTGCTCCGTCAAGCGACGTTGGCCGTCGTCACCTCTGCACAGTCCGTCGACGTCGAGCCCTTGCTGGAACGCGCCGAGGCCCTCGCCCGGGAGGCCGGGGACGAATTGCTGCTCGCCAAGACTCTGTGGAACCGCGGCCTGCGCCACCGGTTCCGCGACCCGCGTCGCGCCGATGATTTCTTCTCTCAGGCCCTGGAGATCGCGCGCGGCCCGGCCTGCGCCTCCCTCCCTCCGGAAGCAGGCGTGCGCGAGGCCGAAGCCCACATCCTCATCGATTTGATGGTCTCGAGGCTGACCAGCGGCCGGCGCAAGGCAGCCCTTCAGTACGGCGGCGAGGCCCTGGAGGCTTTCCGCGACCTTGGAAATCGGGCCATGGTCGCCGACGCTCTGGCGGGCCTGGCCAATCTCCACCAGGCCGGCGCGGACTTCGAAACGTCCACCCGATGTTCCGAGGAGGGCCAGGTCATCTCGCAGTCGATCGACAATCCGTGGGGAGTCGCCTACAACGGATGGGCCCGGGTCCAGGTGCATGCTGATCAGGGCGAATGGGAGACGGCGCTGGAGAAGGGCAATCGGCTCATCGGGTACGCCGCCCGCGTACCGTTCATCGGTTTCCGTCTTGCCCTCAACTCGATCCTGGCCCGCGTCTGGATCGACTTGGGGCAACCTGCCAAGGGTGCGGGTCATGCCCGGGCCGCCGTACGCCTGTGGGAGGCGTCGGCCTCGCCGACCGATGAGTGGTACTCGTGGGTCCAATCCCTGGGTGCCCTGGCCTGCCTGTCGGAGGGGGACCTCGACGGCGCCGAAGCCCTCCTCGAGGAATTCCGCGACCTGCCCAGTGGCATCGTCCCCGGATTCCAGAACTACTACTACATCGGACCAGTGATGGCCCAGCTCGACCTTGCACGCGGCAACCTCGAAGGCGGCGTTCGCTTTGCGTCCGGGTTGCTGGAGCGACTGGACCTGGAGGAAACGAATCGCTTCTCAGCCGAAATGCGGTTCTGGCGCGGCCGCCTGCTCGCCGCGCAGGGAGCCTGGGCAGACGCTCGTCGCGATCACGAACAAGCCCTGGACCTCCTCAAGAACACCGGCGCTCGGTCTCTCCAGTGGCCGATCCTGGCCGGATTGGCCGATGCAATCGAGGCCCTCGGCCAGGGCGACGACGGCAGGCCGCGCGCCGCCGCGCGGGCGATCGTCGAGTCGCTCGGCTCGGACCTTCGAGAGCCCTCTCTGCGCGCCTCCTTCTTTGCCCGTCACGACGTCGAGCGCCTGGTGGGATAAGCGAATGGCCGCGATGAACCTTGGCGCCGCCCTAGAGCGACTCGAGACTCGCCAGCTCATACGAGCCATCGTTGAAGCCGAGCCGACTTTCACTTTCAAGCACAACCTGGTGCAGCAGGTCGCCTATGAGTCGATGCTGGTCCAAGACCGCAAGGACCTTCACCGGCTCGTCGGTGAAGTCCTGGAACAGAAAGCCTCCAGTGGACGCCTGGATCTTCCCGGAGTGCTCGCGGCCCACTTTGAGCAAGCCGGGATTCCGGACAAGGCCTTGCGCTACGCCACCGTCGCCGGCGACGAGGCCATGAGGCGATTCGCGGCGCGTGAAGCGGCCGACCATTTCGGCCGGGCGATCGCCCACGCCCAGGCCGTGGGCGTGTCGGAGACGGATTTGATGGGCTTGCACGAGCGCCGTGGCCGCTGCCTTGACCTTTCCGGCCAGTATGAAGGCGCCTTGGAGACGTACGAGGCGCTGGAGCGCCTGGGCCGGGATCGGCGGTCCGCGTCTCTGGAATGCGCCGGCATCCTCGGCGCTGCCTCCCTGCATGCCGTCCCGACCCGCCTGTTCGATCCGCCGCGCGCCTTGGCCCTCTCGGAGCGGGCGCTGGTGCTGGCCCGTAAGGCCGCCGATGTGGCCAACGAGACGCGGGCGCTGTGGATCCAATTGCTGGCCTTGACCCGCATAGATCCGCATGCGGCCGTCCGTTCCGGCGAAGCGGCCCTGTCCTTGGCAAGAGAGCACGGCCTGCGTGAACGCGAGGCCTATATCCTGAACGACATCGCCTCCAACTACTTCGTCATCGGCGAAACCAGCAAGGCCGCCCGTGCCTCCGAGGAAGCCCGGCCGATCTGGCGTGAACTCGACAACCTTCCGATGTTGGCTGACAGCCTGTCGTCCCTGGCCCTGCTGCGCGCCTACACCGCCGACTACGACCAGGTCTTCGAGCTTTCGGCCGAGGCGATCTCCGTCAGCGATCGAATCGGAAACCTGTGGGGGCAATCCTACAGTCGCGTCGCGCCCTCGTTTGCGTACTTCGGACGCGGCGAGCTCGGCCCGGCCATCCTCGAGATGCAGCGATGTATCCAGCTCGCCGAGCACGCAGGGTTCCTCTACCCCCAAGTGGCGCTGAGATCGGTCCTGGCGATTGTCTACGCCCTCGCCGGAGACGCCAAGACCTCGGCAGCCCTCACCGATCAGGTACGGCAGTTCGAGGAGGAGCATCCTTCTCCGATGATGATGGGAGCAGGCCTGGCCAGCCGAGCTTGGCTCGCGACGTGGACCGGGGACCTGGGGACGGCCGAACGATACGCCCTCGAGGCAGACCTTGGAGGTGACCCGCGTTCCCTGTCCCTCATGGAAGATCCTGTGCCCTTCATCTATGCGCAGGTTGACTACCACCTCGGCCGCCGCGACTTCATGCGGGCCGAAGTCGTGGCCCAGGCCCTCCTCTCCCAGGCGGATGCCTTGGGCGCCCATATGGTCACACCGAAGCTCCACATGGCGGTCGGCCAGGCCTTGTTCGGCCAGGGCCGGCGTTCCGAGGCGCGCGCCGAGCTTCAGACGGCCCTCGAGATCGCTGGGGGGCACGGGGTCACCGTCGGATTGTGGGAGATCGAGATGCATCTGGCTGAGCTCGCCGAGGCCGACGGGCGCTCGGATGACGCCCGGCGCGACTATGCCGGCGCGGCCGAGCACGCCGAAGCCGTCGCCATCGGCCTCGCCCCGCTTGGCCTCGATGATGCGTTCCGTCGCCAGCCGATCATCCAGATGATCTTCCAGCGCGGACGTGGGGGAGCTCCTGGGAGGTAGAATGGCCTCAACTCGAATGGTGTAGCCCTTGCCCCGACCCGCTATCCTCGCCATCGACGACGAACCCGTCGTTCGCCAATCGATTGAACGAGACCTGCGCGCTCGTTATGGCCGCGACTACCGGATCGTCACCGCCGAGTCGGGCGACCAGGGTCTCGAAGTCTTGCGCCAGCTGGCCGCTCGCGGCGAACCGGTGTCGCTGCTTGTCGTCGATCAGCGCATGCCGCGTATGTCGGGGATCGATTTCCTGGCGGCCTCCAGGCCGCTGGCCGAGGACGCCGGCAAGGTCCTGCTGACGGCGTACGCCGACACCGAGGCGGCTATCCGGGCGATCAACGAGATCGGCTTGAGCCACTACTTGATGAAACCGTGGCACCCGCCGGAGGAGAGGCTCTACCCCGTTCTCGACGATCTGCTTGACGAATGGCGGCGCCAGGCCCAGCCGGCGTTCGAGGGCATCCGCCTCGTCGGGGCGCTCTGGTCGCCTGCGTCGCATATCGCCAAGGACTTCCTGGCGCGTCATCAGATCCCGTATCTGTGGTTGGACATCGACCGCGATGAGCAGGCCAAGGCGTTGGCGATCGCCACCGAGTCCGGAGCTCCGGTCGTGCCGACATTGCTCTTCCCCGACGGAACGACTCTGGCGGCACCCTCCCCTGGAGAGCTTGCTGCAAAGCTGGGCCTGCAGACGGCGGCGGCGCGCGAGTATTACGACGTCGCCATCATCGGCGGTGGCCCAGCCGGGCTGGCAGCGGCCGTCTACGGGAGCTCCGAAGGGATGCGAGTGGTCCTGATTGAGCGCGCCGCGCCAGGCGGTCAGGCCGGCCGGAGCCCCAAGATCGAGAACTACCTCGGATTTCCCGCAGGCATCTCGGGGGGCGATCTGGCCCAGCGGGCCGTGGCCCAGGCCAGGCGCTTCGGAACCGAAATCCTCAGCGCCCAGGAAGCCGTTGCGGTTGAACGGCGCGATCCGTATCGGATCGTGCGCCTGCAGGATGGCGGCGAGTTGACCTGCGGCGCCGTCCTGCTGGCGTCCGGAGCCACCTTCCGGATCCTGAAGATGCCCGGCGCGTCGGAGTTGACCGGCCGCGGGGTGTACTACGGATCCGCGCACACGGAGGCCGGATATTTCGCCGGACGGGACGTATTCGTCATCGGAGGGGCCAACTCGGCGGCCCAGGCCGCGATGTACTTGGCCCTTTTCGCCAACAAAGTCACCGTTCTGGTCCGGGCCGATCAACCCACGGCAGCCGGATACCTGGTGGAAGCCATGCGGAGGAATGAGCGGATCGCGATTCTGACGAATACGGATCTGATCGAGGTGCATGGGAACGAAGGCCTCGAGTCGGTGCGCGTCAAGAACAACCGGACCGGTGAAGAACAGACTCTGCCGGGCGCGGCCCTGTTCGTCTTCATCGGCGTCCGTCCGGAGAGCGGTCTGGTCGCCGAGCAGGTGGCCCGCGATGAAAAGGGCTACATCCTCACCGGCCCGGACCTGACGCGCGAAGGGAAGCTCCCTCCGGGGTGGACCCTTTCCCGCCATCCCTACGCGTTCGAGAGCAGCCTGCCCGGGGTGTTCGCCGCCGGAGATGTCCGCTTCGGGACGAGCCACCGAGTATCCTCAGCGACCGGCGAGGGCGCCGCTGCCGTCGCCATCATCCGTCAGTACCTGCAAACCCTGTGAACCACGAGAGCCTGCAGCGCCTTCCCCTCTTTGCCGACCTCAGCCCGGACGAATTGGACGTACTCGCAGACGGATCGCGCCCCAAGAGCCTGGCCCCTGGCGAGGTCTTGATGCTCGAGGGAAGCCCAGGGGGCTCGTTGTATGTGATTCTCGAAGGCGACTTCGAGATCACCAAGCGTTCGGGACCGGCCGAAGTGCTGATCGCGGTGCGCGGTCCCGGGGAAGTCATCGGGGAGATGTCGTTGCTAGACGGCTCGCCGCGCACCGCAACCGTTCGAGCCCTGGGCGCCAGCCGTCTGCTCGAAATCGACCAGGAGGCCTTCCGTCGCCTGGTCGAAACGAGCCCCACGGCGTCCCTGCGGATCCTGCACACGATCTCGGCGCGCCTGCGTCACACCCAGTCGATGCTCCGCCAAACCGAGACACTGGCCGCGCTCGGCACCCTCGCCGCAGGGCTCGCCCACGAGCTGAACAACCCGGCCGCCGCCATGCGCCGGTCGGTGGATCGGCTGCAGGCTGTTCTCTCCGCGTGGCGCAGGGCCCATGCCCGATTGCACGAACTCGGGATCGACGAGACAGCATTGGAAACGCTCGCTGGAGAGTCGGGTCCCGGCGGGCCGCGGCCAGGCCTCACACTCGACCCCCTCGAACGAAGCGATCGCGAATCCGAACTGCAGGCCTGGTTGGAAGCCCAGGGCGTCGCGGACGCCTGGGACCTGGCCCCGACGCTGGTTGGCGCCGGGATGACAACCCAGAGCTTGAGCGGCATCTTCCAGACGATGGCGCCCCCGGCTCGCTCGGCTGCAGCCGCCTGGATGGCCCTTTCACGGGATCTGGCCCAGCTGCTCGAAGAGGCTTCGGTTGCCGCCACGCGGATCTCTGAGATCGTTGGTGCGGTCCGTTCCTATACGTATCTCGATCAGGCCCCGGTTCAGACGATCGATCTCCATCGCGGACTGGAGGACACCCTGATCATCCTGAAGAGCAAGCTCGAACCAGGGATCACGGTGCATCGGGAGTACTCGCCGGAGGTGCCGCCGTTCGAGGCTCACGGCAGTGAGCTCAACCAGGTCTGGACCAATCTGATCGCCAACGCCATCGAAGCGATGGAAGGGAAGGGCGATTTGTGGATCCGGACGGCGGTCGACGACGGACACGTTTCCATTGAGATTCGCGATACGGGCCCGGGAATCCCTCCGGAGATCCGCGCGCGGATCTTCGAACCCTTCTTCTCGACCAAGCCGCCCGGCGTCGGCACCGGGTTGGGCCTCCACATCAGCCACAACATTGTCGCCCTGCATCACCGAGGGCAGATCACCGTGGAGTCGCGTCCCGGAAGCACTTGCTTCCGTGTCCGGCTCCCCATGCGAAGGGAGCAAGAGCAAGCGTGAGTGACGACAGATTGCGCAGGATCCTGAAGGAGTCCAAGACGATCGCCGTGGTCGGGCTGTCGAAGGATCCGGCCAAGGCCAGCCACGGCGTCGGGCGCTATTTGCTCTCCCAGGGATACGACCTGATCCCGGTCAACCCGAACGCGTCGGAGGTTCTTGGGCTTGCGACCTATCCGGACCTGGCGTCGATCGATCGGCCTGTCGATGTCGTCCAGTTGTTCCGTCCGTCGGCGGAAGTCCAACCTTTCGTCGAGCAGGCTGTCGCCATCGGGGCGAAAGCGGTCTGGATGCAGGAAGGGATCTACAACGCCGAGGCGGCAGCGGTGGCCGAGCAGGCCGGATTGCAGGTCGTGATGAACCGCTGCATGATGAAGGAACACTACCGGTTGATCGGGGCGGACCTCGACGTCGACTAGAGAGTTCCCGGACCTGAGGCAGCGGGAAGTGTCCACCCCCTTGCGATCCTCACGAGTCACCAGGCCGGATCCCAAGCCCAGTGGTGCAACCGCCCTACCCTCCTCGTCTCTCTTGCTGCTCTCGGGCCAGCTCGCACGATGCTTCGGGACAGCTAGAGCAATGAACGCATCTCTGAACCCGCGAGGCAACGGGACATCGACCAGCGATTCGCCATGCACATGGTTGATTTCGCGCCGGCCCATCGGAACTCCACGCCCCCAAAGCGATGCGCCTGCGCCTTCACGCCGGGCCAAGCCAAGACCTCCGACCGTAATCGAGCAAGGCGCGAATCCATCTTCAAGCGAGCTCCGCTATGCCGGCCCTTCGGACGGCAGGGCCGATCTTGGCGATACCAGTCTCCCTCAGGAATCCTTCGACCGCGTTCGAAGGGATCGCCAGTCCCACCTCCGGACCGTTCATCATTCGATTGACCCCGACGACATCACCGCGAGCGTTCACCACCGGCCCGCCGGAGTGACCCGGCCGGAGGTGAAGCGCGAGGGCAAGCCATCCGGTGGAAGTCCGCTTCCCGCCAGGGGTAGGTTCCTCCAGCGAGATCACCACCCCGGCGGTGGCGCCGCCGCGTACGCCCCAGGGATTGCCGAGGGCATACACCCATTCTCCGGGACGGAGCGCGCTCGAATCCCCGATCCGGGCCGGCTCCGGAGAGGCTCCCTCGAACGCGAGGACGGCCAGATCACGGCCGGGGTCCCAGGCGACCCGCCTCGCCTGGATCTCTCGATCGTCAGGCAGACGGATCTCCAGGCGTTTCCGGCTGACCACGTGGGCGTTCGTGACGACGATCCCCGGCGCCCAAAGGATCCCGGATCCGGCTGGGCGGCCGGCCGTTTCGATCGAGACCAAGGCCCGCCGCGCCGCCGCGACGGCTTCGGCACTGCTCTCCGCCAGGGTGTCGAGCCAGTCGCTCATCCCTCCTCCTCTTCGACCGGAGCGGGCCTTTCCCCGACCCTGAGGTTCAGGTCCTTCCGGTTGCCTCCTCGCATAAGCCGGACCTGGACATCCTTGCCGACAACGTCACCGCTCAGCACGGCAAGCAAGTCCTCCATGCTTTCGACTGGCTCGCCATCAACCGCCAGGATCACGTCGCCCAACAGCATCCCTCCGAGCTCGGCCGGGCCTCCCGGCTCGACGGAAGCGACCAGGAGTCCGCGCTCCTGCCCTGCGGCTTCGCGAGCCGAAGGCGATAGTCGCGCCGGTTGAATCCCGACTCCCAGATACCCGGTCCGGATCCGCCCGTACGTTGCCAGTCCGTCGACGATGCGCATCAATGCCGGAGCCGGAACCGCGATCGCCAGACCGCGCAACAGCCCGGATGTGTTCATCCCCAACAGCGCGCCGCGCGCGTCCACCAACGGCCCGCCTGAGAACCCGGGCGCCATCACGACGTCGGTCTGGAGGAACCTTTCGAGGCTCCCCCCAAGCGGCGTTCGCCAAGCCCCGTCCAACGCGCTGACAATCCCCAGCGTCGCCTGATGGGAGCCTCCAGGGCGTCCAACGGCCAGGACCAGGTTTCCGACCTGAATCCTGTCGTGGTCGGCAACGGGCAGGGTCTTCCCACCTGTCTTCGTCAATCGGAGGACCGCCACGTCGGTCGTCGGATCACGGCCGACAAGAGCGGCGTCCACCGTCTCCCCTTCTGGAAGACCAACCCGAATCTCCGCTCTTGGATGGATCGTGTGGTTCGCCGCAACCACCAAACCATCCCTCCCCCAAAGGATCCCCGTTGAAGGGATCCGTCGCCGTGCCTCGACCCGTACCGTCCCCTCGGCCGCCGCGGCAGCTGCGGCCGCAAGCGAATCGGAAAGCATGACCAGAGAATCCATTCGCCTCTCCTCCTGATGCGGACCCGTGAAGGATCACACTCGTGTTTCAAGACTAGTGGAACCGAGGGAGTGCCGCCCCCACCGAAAGTTGGGGATCGGGCCCGATCGATGGGCGGGGTCTAGAAGCGGATCAAACCGGATCGGAGGGCTCGCGCCACAGCCTCGGTCCTGCTCTGGGCGCCGAGCTTGGCCAGAATGGCGTTGACGTGGAACTTGACGGTGGATTCTCGGATCGCCAGGCGGGCGGCAATGGCCTTGTTGGCGAGGCCGGTCGCAACCAGCTCAAGGATCTCCGCTTCTCGCGCCGTCAGCGCCTCCGGACCGGCTCCACCGACATCCACAATCGGATCGGAATCTGTAGGAACGAGATCTTCGGAGAAGACCGGCAGGCCGACGGCCACGGCCGAGATCGCCGCGGCGATCTCGGCTTCGCCGGAATCCCTTCGGAGCACACCGGTAGCCCCGGCAGACCTGGCCTGCCGAGCTTGAACCTGATCCTCGGCCAGAGCGAGCACTCGAGGAATGCCGGAGGACGGGATCTCCAACGGTTCACCCCACCGAAGCTCGCTGATGACCACGTCCGCGCCTCCGGAGACATCGGCCAGGTCGTCCACCAGATCGACGACTACGACCCCTTCAAGACTTCCCAACAGCGCGGCAAGTCCGGCTCGGGCAAGCGGGTCCCGCGAGTGCAGAACAACTCGAAGTTGGATCGATCCCATGATTGAAGATTCAAGAATGCCAGGGGAGTGTTAGACGGGCGTGAGAATCGGCCGTGAGAGAGCCGACGTCAGGATCGGATCGTCCGGTAGAACAGCGGCAGCGGCTCGACGGCGCGGCGCGTGATCTTCAGGGCCGCCGGCAGGATCGCGATCGCTTCGGCCAGACTGGCCTCGTCTCGGGCGTGGATCTCAAACACGGGGTCGCCCTGGGAGACCCGATCACCGACCTTCCTCCATGCCAGGATTCCCACGGCGGGGTCGATCGGGTCTTCTTTGCGCGCCCGTCCGGCGCCCAGGCGGACAGAGGTCTCCCCCACAACGCGGGCATCGACCTGTGCCAGAAACCCAGAGCGTTCGGCTTTCACCGCTCGGACAAGGGGCGCCCGCGGAAGCCGACCGGGTTCGTCGACGGGCCGCACGTCCCCGCCCTGAGCCTCGACCAGCTCGCGGAACTTGCCCAGCGCGGTCCCATCGGCCAGCCGGGCCGCGATCTCACGCTTCCCGTGGCGCACATCCGCCACCTTGCCCGCCAGGACGAGCATGTGCGCGCCTACCGTCAGGCAGTGCTCACGGAAGTCGGGCGGGCCTCCTCCGGCCAGCGTCTCGATCGCCTCGCGGACCTCGAGGGCGTTCCCGACGGCCGTCCCCAGCGGCTGGTTCATGTCCGAGATCAAGGCCACGACGGAGCGACCGGCTCGTCGGCCGATATCGACCATCCGCCGCGCCAGGGCGACGGCTTCCTCGACGGTCTGCATGAAGGCTCCCGATCCCGCCTTGACATCGAGGACGATCCCGCGGGCCCCGGCGGCGATCTTCTTGGACATGACCGAGGAGGCGATCAGCGGCAGCGAGGGGACGGTTCCGGTGACGTCGCGCAGGGCATAGAGCTTGCCGTCGGCCGGCGCGAGATCCGCCGTCTGACTGCACAGCACCAAGCCGACCCGTCTCAATTGAGCCAGGAACTCCTCTGTGGTCAGTTCCACTCGGATGCCGGGGATGGATTCGAGCTTGTCGAGGGTTCCCCCGCTGTAGCCGAGGCCGCGCCCCGACATCTTGGCGACCGGAACCCCGCAGGCCGCCACCGCCGGCTCGACCACGAGGGTCGTCTTGTCCCCCACGCCGCCGGTCGAATGCTTGTCGACGGAACCCGGCGCGACTGCCGAGAGGTCGAGCCGCTCTCCCGAGTCGACCATCGCCATCGTTAGGTCGTGTGTTTCGCGGGCGGTCATGCCCCTGAGCAGTACGGCCATTGCCCAGGCGGAGGCCTGGTAGTCGGGGATCTCACCGCGGGCGAAGCCTCCCACAAAGGCGGTGATCTCTTCGCGGGAGAGTTCGGCTCCATCGCGCTTGCGGGCGATGATATCTACGGCGCGCATGACGATTGGTCGGGATTAGACCTTCCGGGCTTTCGCGGTATCGGGTGCGCTGGCGGCCCGCCCTGGGCGCGGCACGCGAACCCGTTTCGAGCTCGTGCCGGGGTCCGGCGCGCGGCGCGCGTCTCGGCGAGGCGCGCCTACGCGTCCATCTTTCCGGCAAGCCACGTGGCGATCTCTCCCAGGAGGCCGGTCCAGTAGACGCCCCCGGTGTCCTTCCCGAGGCGGACCAGGACCAGGTCGGCGGCCGGATAGACGTAGATCGCCTGGCCGAAGCCCCCCTCCGCGAAGTAGGCATCGTTGGAGGTATCCAGCCACCAATAATGCAGATAGTAGTCTTCGTGCTCGCCGCGTCCGGTGTAGACCGCGTCCGTTCTCTGGGTGATGGCCTCAACCCAGGCCTGGGGCACGACCTGGCGATCGCCGTTCCGCCCGCCGTGAAGGAAGAGCCAGCCCAGTTTGGCGAGATCCACAGCGCGTCCATTGAGTCCGACCGACATCCGCTCGAGGCCGGAGCGCTCACTGTCGAGGTCCCACGACCCGTCCGCCTCGGCCCCCATCGGATCCCACAACCGAGTCGAGAGGTAGTCGGAGACCGACATCCCTGTGGCGCGTTCGAGCACCATCCCGATCAGGATCGGGTTGTAGTCGTTGTAGAGGAACCGCTGACCGGGCGGCTCGACGATCGGCGCGTTCAAGGCTGCCTGGCGCAGATCCGGCGCGTGCGACGTGACGAAGTCGTCACTGAAGGGCTCGTTCACATCGGGGTCAAACCGCAGCCCGGACGTCATCTGGACCAAGTGCCGCAGGGTGATGGCCTTGAAGCGAGGATCGCGCTCCAGCAGCTCGGGAAGGTAGGACGTGACCGGGTCGTCCAGCCCCCCCACGAACCCCTCGTCGACGGCGATCGCCAGCAGGGTCGAGGCGAACGACTTGGACATGGAGAACGAGGGCTGAGTGGCGGCGCGGTCCGAACCGTTGAAGTAGCCCTCAAAGAGCAGGGCATCGTCGCGGACGACGAGGAACGCTGTGGTGTTGGTCTGTTCCAGATAGGCTTGGAGTGGCACCTCTTCGATGGTCAAGTCGTCGAAGAAGTCGTTCTCTTCAAGCCGGAAAGTGACCGGCGCCTGCCCGCCGGCGACGACTCGACTCGGGAAGCGCTTCCAGTCATCGTACTGCGAGCCACCCCAGACGATCCCGCGTGCCGCCAAGGACGTTCCGGTTGATCGGTAGGCCCACCCAAATCCGGCGGCGGCCAATCCGATCAAGACCGCCGCAACCCCTCCCAGGATCCGCAAGATCCTCACCCGTGGTCGATTCCGTCCCCGCATCGGTTCTTCTCCTCTTGGCAAGCGCGGATCCCATCGATGGAGGGGCGCTGGCTGCTCGCCATTGTAGTCCTCTTGCAGGTCGCTGCTCGGTGGCGCCCCGTGGTCGACGCGGTGCACTATAATCACCCGAACCTCGAACGGAGCCGTCTGTGCGAACTGTCGACTGGATCCTCCAGAACGCCCGGGTCGTAACCATGGATCACAGCAACCGCATCCTGGAGGCGGGCTCGGTCGTGATTGACGGCGACACCATCGTCGCCGTCGGCCCGGGATCGGAAGTTCACGGCGAGTATGTCGCCCGCCAGACCTTGGATGCCGGTGGCAAGACCCTGATCCCAGGCCTGATCAATGCCCACACCCACGTCCCGATGACCCTCCTGCGAGGCCTGGCCGACGACCTGAGGCTGGATGTATGGCTCTTGGGGTACATGATGCCGGTCGAGCGCGAGTTCGTCACCCCTGAGTTCTCCCGTCTGGGGACGCTGCTCGCCTGCGCCGAGATGATCCGCGGCGGCATTACCTGCTTCGCCGACATGTACTACTTCGAGGACGCCGTAGCCGAGGCCACCGCCGACGCCGGCATGCGGGGATTATGTGCCCAGACGGTCCTGAAGTTCCCTTCTCCCGACGCCGCTTCCTTTGAAGACTCGCTCGCCGCCGCCCGCGAGTTCATCGGGCGATGGCGGGGCCACCCCCTCGTCCTGCCGGCGGTCGCCCCGCATGCCCCCTACACCTGCACGCCGGAAATCCTGCGGTCGTGCACCGACCTGGCAGTCGAGTTCGACGTCCCGCTGCACATCCATCTGGCCGAGACCGCCCTGGAAGTCGAACAGTGGAGGGAGGAGCACGGGATGCCCGTCATCCCGTGGGTCAAGAAAGTCGGCCTGCTCGAGGCCAAGGTTCTGGCGGCGCACTGCGTTCATGTGGATGAAGGCGAAATCCGGACGCTCGAGCACGCCGGCGCAGGCGTGGCCCACAATCCCTCCAGCAATCTCAAGCTGGCATCCGGGATCGCTCCCGTCCCGGCGATGCACGCCGCCGGTCTGCACGTCGGACTGGGCACGGACGGCCCGTCGTCCAACAACGACCTGGACATGTTCGAGGAAATGCGGCTGGCGAGCTTCATCGCCAAGACGGCCAGCGGCGACCCGACGATGCTCCCGGCCCGAGAGGTCTTCGCCATGGCCACGCGCGAAGGCGCCAAAGCGGTTCACATGGGCCACTTGATCGGGTCGATCGAGGTCGGCAAGCGCGCCGACTTGGCCCTGGTCGATCTCGATACGCTCCACAACCGGCCGAACTTCGAGCGCGAAGTCGACGGCGTCTACTCCCGCCTGGTGTATGCGGCGAAATCGACCGACGTGACGGACGTGATGGTCAACGGTCGCTGGCTGATGCGCGACCGCGCCCTGCTGACGATCGATGTCGAGCCGCTGCTTGAGGCGGCGGACGATTTCGCACGGCGGATCGACACGTTCCTGCAGGCCCGGGAAGGCTCGGTCCTGTCGAAACTGGTCGCCATCGAAGGGGCCCAGCAGGAGGAATCCTACGAAGTGCAGGTCAAAGTCCAGGTACGGGACGAGACCGCCGTCCCCCAGCTGATCGAAGCACCGCCTTTTGAAGTGCTTCGCCGGGCCCACTACCACGAGTTCGATACCTACTTTGGCTTTGAAGACCCGGCCCAGGGGCGGTTGCGCTACCGAGAGGACGAGTTCGTGGACGCCGATGGGAGTGTCGGGCGGGTGCGCTACCGCCTGACCCTGACCGGCCCGGCCGCCGAGCGAGAGTACGATCAGTCGGTCCTGCTCTCCCGCTCACGATTCATCGCCCCGGCGACCCACAGCCTGCGCTTCTACCGCGAGTACTTCGCCCCGACATCGGAGACCGAAGTCGAGAAGGATCGGCGGCGGTGGCTGGTCCGCTTCCGAGACGTGGAGTTCTTCGTGAATCTCGACCGGGTGATCCAGCCCGCGCTGCCCGGCCTGTTCCTCGAGGTCAAGAGCCGGACGTGGTCTCGGCGGGATGCCGAGGTGAAGGCCGAGATGATCCTGGAGATTCTCGCCGCCATGGGCCTGGCCGGCGCCGAGCCGATCGCCCGGGAGTATCCGGACCTGGCGGACTAGGCCGGCGTTGCAGGGGTCTGCCGATCCGCCGGGCGCTTGTCGTCCCCGGCAAATCGGCTCTTCCACTCAAACAGCTTGTTGAGCGCGTCCAGAGGGGAGAGGCCGTCAAGATCGAGGCCTTCCAGCTCGGCCCTCAACGGGTCCTCTTGTGGGAAGAGTGCTAGCTGCTGCGAGATCTCGCTCCGGTGCGGCGTTGCCGTGCGGGCCTCCGTCTCGAGATCGGACAGGATTTCTTCCGCCCGGTGGATGACGGGCCGCGGCAGGCCAGCCAGCTCGGCGACATGGACTCCGTAGGACCGGTCGGCCCCACCGGGGATGATCCGGTGCAGGAAGACGACGCGTCCTCCCTCTTCCGCCACAGCGACGTTGTAGTTGCGAACCCCCGGCAGGACTTCGGCGAGACGCGTCAGTTCATGGTAGTGCGTGGCGAACAGCGTGCGCGACCGCAGGCGGGGATGATTGTGGATGAATTCGACCATCGCCCAGGCGATCGAGAGACCGTCGTACGTGCTCGTCCCGCGTCCGATTTCGTCGAGGATCAACAGACTTCTGCCGGTCGCGTTATGCAGGATGTTGGCCGCCTCGACCATTTCGACCATGAACGTCGACTGGCCGGCGTAGATCTCGTCCTGAGCGCCGATGCGCGTGAAGATCCGATCGACCAGGCCGATCCGCGCCGAGCGGGCCGGCACGAAGCTGCCCATCTGAGCCAGGAGGACAATCAGGGCGACCTGGCGCAAGTACGTGCTCTTTCCGGCCATGTTGGGACCGGTCAGGATCCGAATACGCTCACCCTCCTCGAAGACGGCGTCGTTGGGGACAAACCGCTCGGCGCCGGCGCGACCCTCCACCACGGGATGGCGGCCGTCGCGAATCTCCATCTCCACCCCCTCGGTGATTTCCGGCCGGACATAGTCTCGTAGGGCGGCGACCTCTGCCAGGCCCGACACGGCGTCCAGGCGAGCCACGGCGCGCGCCGTGCGGAGCATCTGCGGAGCATGGGCCCCGATGTCGCTGCAAACCCTGCGGTAGATCTCGCTTTCGAGGTCCCGGATCCGCTCCTCGGCGGCGACGACCTTCGACTCGACGTCCTTCATCTCCGGGGTGATGAACCGCTCGGCGTTGACCAGAGTCTGCTTGCGGATGTACTCCTCCGGCACCTCGTCGGCATGCGCCCGCGTTACCTCGATGTAGTATCCGAAGACCTTGTTGTAGCCGACCTTCAGGCTCTTGATCCCCGTGCGCTCCCGCTCCGTCGCTTCCAGGCCCGCGATCCAATCCCGCGCCTGGCGCGTCGAGTCGACCATCTGGTCGAGCTCTTGAGAGAAGCCGGGCCGGATCACGCCCGGCTGCGCCAGCGTCGCCGGGGGAACCTCGACAATCGCCTTGCGCACCAGGTCGCTGACCGGAGGACACGGATCGATCTCGCTGACCACGGAATCCAGCGCAGGGTCCTTGCCATCCACCAGGTTCCGAACGCCGCCGATCTGTTCCAGCGAATCCCGCAGGTGCACCAGATCACGTGGGCCCGCCAGCCCGCTGGCAACGCGATTGGTCAGCCGCTCGAGGTCGGAGAGGCGCTTCATCGCCTGGCGGACCTCCGCCCGCCAGAGTCCGTCGTCGAAGAAACTCTGCACCTGGTCCAACCGAGTCTCGATTCGATCCCGATCGAGCAGCGGCTTGCCCATCCACTGACGCAGCATCCGTCGACCCATAGGGGTCATGGTCGCATCCAGGACCCCCATCAGCGAACCCTGGACCTCACCCGTCCGCAGGGTCTCGCTCAGTTCGAGGTTCCGGCGGGTCGCCGAGTCAAGCGCCATGAAATCGCTCGGACCATAGGCTGAGAGTCCCGAAAGCAGGGCCAGCGCCACAGGTTGGGTTGCCTGCAGGTAGTCGAGGATGGCGCCCGCCGCCCCGATCGCGTGGGTCAGACCGCCGAGACCGAACCCGTCCAAGGTTCGGACCCCGAAGTGCTCCTTCAGCTTCTCTTCGGCCCGGGCGGGATCGAACTTCCACACTGGCAGGACGGTGATATGCCCGCTCCATTCGCTTTCAAGGGAGGCCTCCTCGGGAACCAACAATTCGCTCGGGGAGACCCGGGCCAGTTCGTGTCGAACGAATCCGTGGGCGGCGGCCTCGGTTGCCTGGGCGGCGAAGAACTCGCCGGTGGTGATGTCGACGAAGGCGAATCCCTGGCCGTCCGGCCCGGAGACCGCCGCCGCCAGGAAGTTGTTGTGGACGCCGGGAATCAGCCCGGGCTCAAGGACGGTTCCCGGAGTGACGACTCGGACGACCTCGCGCGGAAACAGGCCGTCGACGGGTGTCTCGCCCACCTGCTCGCAGATGGCGACGTGGAAGCCGCGGCTGATGAGCTTGGCGAGGTAGCTTTCGGCCGCGTGGTGCGGTATCCCCGCCATCGGCACGCGGACCCCCTTGGCGACGTTCCGAGAGGTCAGGACGATTTCGAGTTCCCGGGCGGCCGTTTCGGCGTCTTGGTCGAAGGTCTCGTAGAAGTCTCCTAGGCGAAAGAAGACGATCGCATCGGGATGCTGGCGCTTGATTTCGAGGTACTGCTTGCGGACGGGGCTGATGGAGTCGGCCATCTCCTGGCATTCTACTGCGATTTGGGGAATCTCCTTTTCGGAATCCCCCGTCCGGGGGAAGGCCCGGAACGAAGCCGATGATACACTTCGATTGTCGTTCCTCGGTCTCAGCCCAAGGAGTCGCCGATGCCCCGCGTGATTCACTTCGAGATCCCGGCCGATGATCCCGAGCGTGCCATTTCCTTCTACCGGAACGTCTTCGAGTGGACGATCGAGAAATGGGATGGCCCCACCGAATACTGGCTGGTGATGACGGGTCCCGACGACGAGCCTGGAATTGACGGCGGTCTGGCGCGACGGTTCGAGCCGGGCGCCGGCACGAAGAACACGATCGGGGTCGACTCAGTCGACACGTACCTCCAGAGGATTACCGAGAACGGCGGGAAGATCCTCCGACCCAAGGCGGCCGTTCCGGGCGTTGGATGGCTCGCGTACTGCGAAGACCCGGAGGGCAATCGCTTCGGCTTGATGCAAGACGATCCGGAAGCGAAGTAGCTCCATCGCGTTTTCCCTTGCAGTCGGACAACCCAAGGCCTGCGCGCGGCGGAGGCCTCGCACAGAATTGAGGGAGGTTCCCGTGGCGGAGAGCTACGTCGAAGAGAACGAGCGGTCGAGGCAACGGCTGGAATCCCTCGCCGCAAGATTGACTGCGGAGGACCTGGCCCAGTCCACGGATTATGGCTGGAGCGTGGGCGCCCTCTTCGCCCACCTGGCCTGGTGGGACCGGCGGGTCCTTGTTCTCCTTCGGCGCTGGAAGGCTCGAGGCTTCGAGGACTCCCCGATCGACTCGGAGGCGGTCAACGATTCGCTCAAACCTCTGTGCCACGGCCTCGAACCCTCGACGGCCGTCCGACTGTGCCTGGCGGCCGCCGCGGAGACCGACGACGAGGCAGCTGACGCCTCCCCCGAGTTGATCGAGCAGATCGCGCGATCCTCGACCCACTTCCGGCTGAATCGCGCCATCCACCGGAACGCGCATCTGGACCACATCGAAGCGCTGCTCCGCTCCCGCCCCACGGTCGCGTAGACGCACGCCGCCCACCGGCGGCGGCCGCCTCGGATTCGCCGCGCCGTCGGTCCCGGCGCAGGCGAGGTGCTCGCGGCCCGACCGAACCCGTGTGATATACTGCGCCGAGTATGCGCCCCGCGGTCGCCGTCGATCTGGGTGGGACCAACCTGCGCGCGGCGTTCTACCCGACAGGCGACATCCCCGCAACCGCCCGAGAGTCCCGCAAGACACCTTCCGAGGCAGGTCCCACCGCCGTCCTTGACGAAATCCACGCCGCCATCAGCGCGCTCGACATCGCCTCGCAATATCGTGCGCACATGGCGATTGGGATCGGCGCCCCGGGACCATTGGATGCATCCACTGGCGTTGTGTTGCACGCTCCGAACCTCCAGGGATGGAACGACGTGCCGCTCGGCCCTGCCCTCGCCGAACGCTGGGGTTGCCCCGTCTATGTTCAAAACGATGCCAACCTCGCGGCGCTGGGAGAGTGGCGCTTCGGCGCCGGGCGCGGTGCCCACCACCTGATCATGCTGACGATCGGCACCGGGATCGGCGGAGGCGTGATCGTCGATGACCAACTCCTGAGCGGGAGCCGCGGCCTGGCCGGGGAGATCGGGCACATTCCAGTCATGATTGGCGGGCCGAGGTGTTCCTGCGGCCAGAGCGGCCACCTCGAAGCGATCGCGTCCGGAACCGCCATCGCCGAACAGGTCCGGCGGCGCGGCGGTCTTCCGGGTGGGGATCCTGGCCAGGAACCAACGACCGAAGCGATCGCCCATGCCGCCCGGCGCGGAGATCCGGTCGCCAGCGAAGTCCTGCAAGCGGCCTCGGTCGCCCTCGGGACCGCGCTGGCGGGCCTCGTCCACGTCTTCAATCCGGAACGGATCGTCCTCGGGGGAGGCGTGTCTCAGGCCGGGGCCTTCTTCCTCGACCAGATCGAACGCACCCTGCGCGCATCCCTGATGCACCCCGCCTTCGGCGGTGATCTCAAGGTCGTTCCGACCGCTCTCGGTGATGAGGCCGCCCTGCTGGGCGCGGTTGCGCTCGTCCAGGCAATGTCATGATCTCCGGCCTGCGGGGTTGGCTCGCACTGTCTTTCGCGGCGCTCATGGCCGGGTGTTCGCGGACCCCGAACGATGTCACCACTCTCACCTACGGGCTGACGTTAGCCCCCACGGGGATCGATCCTCACATCAACGCCTCCGCCGAGCTCGGGATTCCGCTTGATTCGGTCTATGACACGCTCGTCGTTCAGGATCCTGAGTCCGGCAAGATCCTCCCGGGTCTGGCCGAGCGCTGGGAGATCTCCCCCGATGGACGAACCTACACTTTCTTCCTTCGGCGGGATGTGAGGTTCCACGACGGAACGATGTTTGCGGCGGACGATGTCGTCGCCAACCTGGACTACGTCGTCAATCCCGATCATCATTCCCAGAAGGCGGTGTTCCTGCTTGGGCCCTTCGAACGCGCCGAGGTTGTCGATCTCTACACCGTCGCCATCCACTTGACACAGCCCTTCGCACCCCTGTTGGATTCGTTTTCCCAGGTCTATCTCGGCATGGCATCTCCGGAAGCCCTCGACGCGTGGGGTCCGGCCGAATACCAATTCCATCAAGTCGGCACAGGACCTTACCGCTTCGTAGAATACGTCGCCGAAGACCGTCTGATCCTCGAGAAGAACTCCGACTACGCCTGGCCGCCGCCGACGGCTCGCCGCGCACAGCCGTTCTTCGATCGGATCGTTTTCCGCTTCTTCGAAGATCCGGCGACGCGGGCCATCGCCCTTGAGAACGGGGATGTCGACGTACTGGGAGAGGTACCACGCCACGAGGCCGAGCGCCTCGACGCCAGCGACGGCTTCACCCTGACTCCCGTCGCGATCCCCGGCCAGCCGACCCAGTTCCTCTTCAACACCACCCTGCCGCCGACGGATGATCTGCGCGTCCGCCAGGCGCTGCTCGCCGCAACCGATCGTGGGGCGATTGTCAATACCGTATTCGGGCCGATGTCTCCCGTCGCCGAGGGACCGCTGTCCTCCGGGCTGTGGTCCGACCCGGAGGCTCCCGTCTTCGCTCCCTTCGACCCGGGAGAAGCGGCGCAACTCCTCGAGACAGCGGGGTGGACGCTGGGTCCCAACGGACGAAGATCGCGGGACGGGACCGCCCTCAAGATCTCGATCGTCACGCCTGGGTGGGGATCCCACCCTGAGGTCGCCCAGCTGCTCGAGTCGGCCTGGGAAGCCCTGGGCGCGGAAGTCGCCGTCGAACTGGCACCGGGGTTTGGGCTCTTGCGGGAAGCGCAGACCCGTGGCGAATACAATCTGATCGGGATCAACTTCTTCGGCACCGACCCCGATCTCCTGAGGCCGATGTACGCGTCGGATGGTCTCTACAACTGGACCGGCTACCTTGATCCGTCGCTCGACTCGATGCTGGCCCAAGCAGCGGCCTTGCCCCTGGGCTCCGAGGAGCGGCGGGCCCTGTACCTCGAGGTCGGCCGTCTCCTTCGATCCGAGGCCCTTGTCCTTCCCATCCGCGACTACACGAACTTGGTCGTCGCCTCGGACCGGGTGACCGGCCTCGCCTTCGCCCACTCTGGATGGTTCCCCCTGCTCCGCGACCTGCAGCTGGCGCCCTGAGCGTCTTCGCGCGGCGACTCGGCCTGGCCCTGGTCACTCTGTGGGCCGCGGTCACTCTCTCCTTCTTCGGCCTGCGCCTCGCCGCCGGTGACCCATTGGCAGGCCTGCTCTCCCAGGGACTGGCTTCCCCGCAGCAAGCGGCAGAACTCCGCGAGCGCCTCGGACTGGCGGATCCACTGCTGACCCAGTACGCCCGCTACCTCACCGGGCTTCTTCAGGGAGACCTGGGGCGCTCGCTCTACACCCAACGCCCGGTTGGGGAAGTGATTGCGGAGCAGGCCGGTTCGACAGTCGAGCTCGCCATCGCCGGGCTCGGGATGACGATCCTGATCGGGGCCATCCTGGGCCTTGTCGCCGGCTCACGCCGCTCGACAGCTCTCGGATCAGGAGCATCCGCCGCCGCCGGCCTGGCCACTGCGCTTCCCGTAGCGTTGACCGGAGTCCTGATCCTTTGGGCGGCCATGGCGGTCGGCCGGGCGGCGCCTGCCTTCCTTCCTCTGACGCGCAGCGATTCGCTGCTGCTGCCGGCGCTCGCCCTCGGCATCGCTTCTGCCGGGGCCTTGGCACGAATTCTCGAGGGCGGCCTCCAGGAGAATCTCGAGGCGCCTTTCGTCCTTGCCGCCAGGGCCAGAGGCGTCCGCCGGGGCCT
The DNA here is from genome assembly GCA_035471625.1 of Anaerolineales bacterium. Lineage (GTDB taxonomy): Bacteria > Chloroflexota > Anaerolineae > Anaerolineales > E44-bin32 > DATEVL01. The sequence goes on along the minus strand of DATIPT010000167.1, from coordinate 7,807 downwards.
GCCCTTGATCTGGCACGCGCTGCGTCCGGCCCTTCCGCTGGCGATCTCTTTTCTGTCCCTGGAGGCCGCCTTGCTCCTCGGAGGCACGGTGGTGACGGAGACGGTCTTCGCCCGACCCGGCCTCGGGCGTCTGCTCGTCAACTCGATCCTCGACGGCGACTTCCCTGTCGTCCAGGGCCTCGTCCTGGTGGCAGCTGCGGTCTACACCCTGACCCACGTCGCGGCGGATATGGCTGCGGCCTTCGCCGATCCCAGGCTTCGGGACGAGGCATGAGGACCAGGGTCAGCCTGTTCCTGGCGTTGGCCTGGCTCGGCCTTGTCGTCAGTGGGGCGCTGCTGGCGCCCATCCTGGCCGGCACCGCACCGTCCCAGGTTGTTGCGGAGCCCCTCCTGCGCCCATCCGGATGGCCCCCCTTGGGTACGGATGAACTCGGGCGCGATGAATGGTCCCGCCTCTTGTACGGCGGGCGCGCCACGATCGTCGCTTCGCTGGCGGCGACGGCCCTGACGGTCGCCATCGGGACGGCAGCAGCCTTGTTGGCCCAGGGGATCGGCGGGCCAGTCGATGCCACCGTCGCCGGGGGCTCGGGCGCTGCCTTGGCGATCCCGAGCCTGCTCCTCGCCCTGCTGGTCGTCGCCGCCCTCGGACCTGGCTTCGACACGCTGGTCATCGCCGTCGGACTCGGCCTTTCTCCCGGTTTCGCTCGCCTCGCACGATCGGCCCTGCGACGGGAACGCGGTCAGCCCTACGTCGCCGCCGCATCGGCCCTCGGGTCGGGACGCATGGAAATCGCAATCCGTCACCTCTTGCCGAACGCGCTGCCCTCCCTGCTTTCATTGGCAACGACCCACTATGCCTGGGCGATTGGAGGCCTGACGACTCTGACGTTCCTCGGGCTGGCCGGCGAGATCTCCACGCCCGAATGGGGCTCGATGCTCAACGCGGCACGCGGATACCTGCGCGTGGCGCCATGGCTGGCGTGGTTCCCCGGCGCATCGATCGCCGGGACGATCCTCGCTGTCCACCGCCTCGGCGACTGGGCTGCCCGTCTCCGCCCCAGGGGTTGACACGCCCCTTCCGCGTCTGCTATTCTGCCGGCTCTTGCTGGCCTTGCCATGATCTTCGTCCTTCTCGCCCTCGCGCTGATCTTCGATTTCCTGAACGGATTCCACGACAGCTCCAATGTCGTTGCGACTCCGATCTCGTCAAACGCGATGCGCCCGCGGGTGGCGCTCTTCCTGGCGGCGGTGGCTCACTTCGTCGCTCCTTTCCTCTTCGGAGTCGCGGTCGCCACAGCGATCGGGGATGAGCTTCTTGACCTCCAGGTTCTCGAGGTGAATGTGATCAATGCCGCCCTGGGAGCGGCGATCGTCTGGAACCTGGCCACCTGGTACTTCGGAATCCCCTCGTCGTCCTCCCATGCCCTGGTCGGCGGCCTCCTGGGTGCCGCCATCCTGGCCCAAGGGTTCGGCGTGGTCATCGTGCCTGGGCTCGTGCGCGTTCTTCTGGCCCTGTTCCTTTCCCCGATCCTCGGCTTGGCGGCCGGCTTCCTGATCATGAGACTTGTGCTGGCGGCCGTCCGCAGCTCGTCACCGTCGGTCAACACCTTCTTCCGGAGTGCCCAAACCTTCACCCTGATCGGCCTGGCCCTCAGCCACGGCTCGAACGATGCCCAGAAGACCATGGGGGTGATCACCATGGGACTGGTCGCCGCGGGGGCCCTGGATAGCTTCCATGTTCCGCTCTGGGTGATCGCCCTCAGCGCCGGTGCGATTGCCCTCGGAACGTTCTTCGGGGGATGGAGACTGATCCGGACTCTGGGAGGCAAGATCTACCGAATCCGTCCGGTCCACGCGTTCTCTTCCCAGGCGGCCGGTGCATCGGTCATCCTCGGCGCGGCGCTGCTCGGTGGTCCCGTAAGCACGACCCAGGTGATGAGCTCCTCGATCATGGGCGTCGGCGCCGCTGATCGGATCAAGATGGTCCGCTGGGGGATCCTGCGCGAGATGGCCACCGCCTGGGTGCTGACTATCCCGGTGACCGCCATCCTTGCCGGGCTTGCCTACCTGGCGATTACCGCAATCACCTGACCCAACCGCCTCGCCTAGGCAGCGCTCCATTCCCCCTGCGAAGCCAGCGGGGAAGTGAACTTGCTCCTCTCGTTGCAGTCGACGATGGGCTGTATCGATTGCCCCCGGCGAAGCGAGGCCGCGCCTACAAGGGATCGGCAGAGGAGGCGTCGGCCGCGTTCAGAGCGTCGTGCAAGAACCCCACCACCCCGGATTCGTATCCCGGAGTCGGCGTGAACCACGCGATCGAGGCATCCGCGGAACGGAACCAGTTGGCCTGGGTCCGCACCAGCCGCCGCGTGGCCCGACGCATTCGTTCGACCGCTTCTTCGAGGGACAACTCCCCTTCCAGGTGGGCGGCGATCTCGCCATAGCCGATGGCCGACATTGAAGGAAGCGATCGGGCGAAGCCACGCTGGAGCAGACCCCGCACTTCCTCCTCGAGCCCAGCCTGGATCATGCGATCGATCCGGTCGTCGATCCGGGCGTAGAGTTCGTCTCTCGGGAGCGCCAGCCCGACGCGCATGATATCAAAGGGAGGTGCCTCCGACCGGCGCTGGGCGCTTGCCGGACGCCCGGTCGTTTCGAGGATTTCCAGCGCCCGCACGACTCGCCGGGTGTTGCGCGGGTCGATCCGGGCCGCGGAGTCGGGATCCAGGTCGGCCAGCCGTTGGGCCATCGCCTCGGGCCCCAGCCGACGAGCTTCCTCCTCCAGACGCGCCCGGACGGCCGGATCGCGCGGCGGTGGGCGCCATCCCTCGACGACGGCCCGCATGTGCTGCCCGGTCCCGCCGACCAAGATCGGGAGCTTCGCCCGTGTCACAATCTCTTCGAGAGCTCCGTGAACCGCCCGTTGATACTGGGCGAGCGACCAGGTCTCATCCGGATCGGCGACGTCGATGAGGTGGTGGCGCACCTGCGCGCGTTCCGCCGCCGTGGGCTTGGCCGTCCCGATATCCATCCCGCGGTAGATCTGGCGGGAGTCCACCGACACGATTTCGCCGCTGAACTCCGGCGCCAGCACGAGCGCCAGCGCGCTCTTGCCCGTGGCGGTCGCGCCCAGGATGGCGACGGCCTTGGGTCGGGACGTCACGGGAACGCACCTTCGTCGGCTTCGATGGCGTCGCGATAGTGATCCAGGCGCGTGGGCGGTCGACGCGGTCGACCCTCGATGGCGATGACATCGATGCGCCAGGGATCGTCAGACGCGTTGTGTTCCTGGAGGTACGTCACCGCCGCCCGCAGGAGCCGGCGGCGCTTGGCGGGCGTGACCGCCTCTTCAGGGAGCCCGAAGGAACGGCTCCGGCGGGCCTTGACCTCGATGAACACCCATCCTTCGCGGTCGCGGGCGACCCGATCGATCTCGCCGTAGCGACAGCTCCAGTTCGCCTCCACGATCTCCCATCCGAGACGGCGGAGGTAGCGATCGGCTTCGGCCTCACCCCACCGGGCGACCTCGCGAGACGTCATGTCAGCCGATCGAGAAACGATTGCCACGTTGTGTCCCAGCGCGTGGCCCGGCGGCGCGGCGGCCGCTCGACGAGGCGAGCGTAGTGAGCCTCGACGATGGCGCTGGTCGAATCGATCGAGTACCGCTGGGACGAACGGAGGGCTGCCTCCCCCATCTTCCGCCGCAGGGCTTCATCGAGCACCAGGCGGGTGAGCTTGGCGGCGAAGGCTGCCGAGTCGTACGGCGACAGGAATCCGTCGACCCCGTCCCGAACGGTGTCGGAGATCCCGGGGCTTTCGATCGCTCCGATCGGCAAGCCCGAAGCCATGGCTTCGATCACGGATAGGGGGTGGACCTCGGAGACCGAGCCGGTGACGAAGGCGTCACAGGCGGCAAGAAGGGGCGGGACCTTCTCATAGGGAACCGGGCCGGTGAAATGCACGGCATCTCCGATCCCCAGGTCCTGCGCCAGCCCTCGTAGGTTCTCCGTCTCGGGCCCGCCGCCGATTAACACCAGGCGCGCCTGGGGCGCGGCGGCCCGAACCCCGGCGAAGGTTCGGAGAAGGAAGGCCAGGTTCTTTTCGACGCCGAGACGGCCGACGTACACCAGTCCAACCGATCCCGGCTCCAGGCCAAGCTGTTCGCGCGGGACCGGGTTGGCGGCACCTTGAAACGGCGCCAGGTCTACGCCGTTGGGAATCACCTCCATCGCGACGTCGACCCCCATATCCCGCAGGACCCGCTCGATCCCGGCCGAGGGCGCGATCACCAAGTCGACCTCTCGGCAGAAGGCCGGCATATAGGCCTGGAGGAAGCTCCGGCTGAGCGGATCCGGGATCATGGGGAGATAGACTTGAGCGTAGAGATCGTAGCGGGTGTGATTGGTGAAGACGATCGGGATATTTCGGCGGCGGCAGTAGCGCAGGGCCAGGTTCCCGCTGAGGAAGGGGTGGTGGACGTGGACGAGATCCATCTCCTGGAGGAGACGACGGGCCGTCCTCGAGTAGCGGAATCCCAGGTAGAACCCCGAGTCGGCAAAGGGAACGCCGGGGCTTCGAATCACGCCCGGCTCCGGCGGGGCCGCCGAACCTCCCCCGAAGGTGAAGACATGGACCTCGTGCCCCGAGCGCTCCAGCGCCATCTTGTTCAGGCTGACGTAGTTCGTCACCCCGCTGATGTGGGGCTTGTAGAAGTCGAGCATCATGCCGATGCGCATGGAGTGCCTTCCCGGGCTCAGAGCCAATCCTAGCGACGGCCTGGGGGGCCGTCAAGCCTTCCCGGGGGCAGTGATGGGGGCGGGGTGCCGGCCCGCCGTGGCGGCACCCCGCCCCACCGGGCAAGGTCCGAGGCAGTTGACATCGGGCCACAAGGCGGGCTAGAATTCGGAGTTTAGGGGGACGGACGCGACGTCAGACCCTGGGCGTTCCATGAGCGCCGAGCCGGAAGGAGGTGGTTGGCAGCCCAATTCAACCCAAGCTTTCCCCACGTGAGTTTGACATCCCATCATGACGCAATCTGAACCCTGGAGGAGGGAGAAGACAATGAAGCGTACGTTCGCTCTTTTTTCCGCCCTCGTGGTAGCCGGCATGATCCTCGCCGCCTGCGCGACCCCGACGCAAGCCCCGGCCACCGAGCCGCCAAGCGGGCCGGAAGCCACAGCCGGGCCCAAGCCCTTCGCATGCGCTGACGCCATTGGCTGCGTCGTCGTCGCCCCTGGAGACCCGATCCACATCGCCTATGCGCTAACGGTCTCGGGCCCGACGGCCACACTCGGTGAGGACAGCCGCGGCGCGGTCCAGATCGCCATCGACGACGTCGGCGGCGAGATCCTCGGCCACCCCATCGAGCTGACCGGCGAGGACACGCTGTGTTCGGCCGAAGGCGGTCAGGCGGCCGGCACCAAGATCGGCGCCGATCCGACGGTCATCGGAGTGATCGGCACCAACTGCTCGAGCGCCGCCCGCTCGTTCGCGCCACTGATCTCGCAGGCCGGGATGCTGATGATCTCGCCGTCGAACACCAATCCCGACCTGACGAACCCGGATCACCCCGATCACTGGCCGGGGTACTTCCGGACCGCCCACAATGACCTGTTCCAGGGCCGAATCGCGGCCGAGTTCGCCTACAGCGTGGTCGGCGCCAAGACGGCGGCAACGATCCACGACGGCAGCCCGTACGCCGAGAGCCTGCAAGATGTCTTCTCGGACGTCTTCACCAGCCTCGGCGGAACCGTCACCGCTCAGGAAGCGGTCAACGTCGGCGACACCGACATGACCGGCGTCCTCTCGAGCATCGCCACCGGCTCGCCGGACATCCTGTACTTCCCGATCTTCGAGCCGGAAGGCGGGTTCATCGCCGACCAGGCGAAGGACATCTCGGGGCTTGAGGACACCATGCTCTTCGGCGCCGACGGCCTGCTGGCCGATACGTTCCCGGAGAACGCCGGGATGGACGCGGACGGAATGTACCTCTCGGGTCCGTACGTTGCCGGCGCCGACTATGAGGCCTTCCTGGCCAAGTGGACGGCGAAGTTCGGCGGCGTGCCGCCCTCGGGCTTCCACGCCTTCGCCTACGACGCCACGAACATGCTCTTCCAGGCGATCGAGGCCGTGGCCATCGTCGACTCGGACGGCACCGTGAACATCCCGCGGGGTGCGCTGCGCGACTACATGTACAATCTGCGCGGCTTCCCGGGGTTGACGGGCAACCTGTCCTGCGACATCAATGGCGACTGCGCCACCGGCGAGGCTCTGGGTGTGTTCGTGCTCTCAGCGGCCGAGATCACCGGCGGCAATTGGCCGCCACAGGTGACCTGGACTCCGTAGCTCTGGCTCCCGAGGGAGGGCGAGTGCGCCCTCCCTCGCCGCCCCTTGCAGACGGGACGGACCGGACGGTCCGGTCCGTCCCGTCTCTCTCCGGATGCGAGGTGCTTCTCCGACGGCATAGGCGAATCCCCTCATCTTTGCCCGACTCCGCTCCTTCGTAGAAAGGGCGCTCCGATGCGACGTTTCCTGGCCCGGGTCGATCCGGTGGATGTGATCATGTGGACAATCGCCGCCGTCATCCTGGCGGCAGCCATCTACGGATCCTTCCTGACTATCCGCGCTGACAAGTACTCACCAGAGCAATGGTTCGATATCGCGCTCTCGGGGATCACTCAGGGGAGCGTGTACGCTCTGATCGCCCTCGGCTACACAATGGTGTACGGCATCCTGCGCATGATCAACTTTGCCCACGGCGAAGTTTTCATGGCCGGGGCCTACATCGGCTTCTTCCCGGCCACCTGGATGGCGGCCTCCGGCTTCATGGCGGCGTACCCGCTCCTGGCCTTCATTCTGATCTTCCTTATCGCCGCTCTCTCTTCGGTCATTATCGCCGTCCTGCTCGAGCGGATCGCCTATCGACCTCTGCGCCGGGCGCCGCGCCTCGTCCCACTGATCACGGCCGTCGGCGCGTCGCTCTTCCTTCAGTACATGTTCCGCGGCCTGTTCGGTTCGCAGGTCCGTTCGTATCCTCAGTTCCCGCTGCTCCAAGGCTCCTGGGCGCTGCCCAATGGTTTTGCCGTCGACAAGGTCGACGCGTTGGTCATTGTGGGCGCAGGGATGATGATGCTCGTCCTCTGGCTATACGTCCAGCGCACCAAGGCCGGTCGGGCGATCCGATCGGTCGCCGAGGACAAGGATGTCTCGGCCTTGATGGGGATCGATGTCGACGCCACCGTCGTGCAGACGTTCGTCATTGGAGCCGCCTTCGCCGGCGTCGCCGGCGTCCTTTACGCCGCGGTCTTCCGCCAGATCACGTGGTTCATGGGGTTCGTCCCGGGCATCAAGGCCTTCACGGCGGCAGTATTGGGAGGCATCGGCAACATCCCCGGGGCGATGCTAGGCGGCCTTGTGCTCGGTGTCACCGAGTCGGTTGGCGCCATCCTGTTCCTCGACGGCTACGGAGTGCCTGCACCGTATCAGTTGAAGGACGCCATTGCCTTCACAGTTCTCGTCCTGATCCTCATTCTCCGCCCATCCGGCATCCTTGGCGAACGACTCGCCCGGGCCAAGGCGTAGGGAGGCGATGCCATGGAAAAGACCCGGACCTTTCGCTTCCTGACGGCTCTTCAGCTCGGCGCGATCGGCGGTGCGATCGCCCTGCTCCTTTCGCTGATGGGGATGGTCGAAGCCTTCGGCGAGAAGGACATCATCGCCGGGGTCATCTCGCTGGGCGATCTCATCATCCTGGCGATCATCCTGGTCTTCGCCGGGGCCGCGGCGAGCCGCGCCAAGGCCAGCTCTT